>JARBUG010000281.1 GCA_029239785.1 Symbiobacteriaceae bacterium
GAACCAGGCGAGCACAGCAAGCACCACACAGGTCGTCCAGAAGACGCGCAGCACCTTGCCTTCCGACCAGCCCAGCAGCTCGAAGTGGTGATGAATCGGAGCCATCTTAAAGATACGCTTGCCCGTCAGTTTAAATGACGCCACCTGCAGGACAACCGAGAGCATCTCCGCCACGAAGAGCCCGCCGACGATGACCGCCAGGAACTCGGTTTTGGTCAGCACCGCCAGGGCCGCCAGGGCGCCGCCCAGGGCGAAGGAACCAATATCGCCCATGAAGACCCGCGCCGGGTGGGCGTTGTACCGCAAAAAGCCAAAGCAGCCGCCGACGATCGCGACGGAGAGCGTGGCCATGTCCCAGTAGCCTTTGACCGCGCAAACGAAAATGGCATAGAAGGTAAAGACGATAATCGAGCAGCCGGCCAGCAGGCCGTCGAGGCCGTCGGTAAAGTTGACGGCGTTGGCGAAGCCGCCGACGATGATGTAGGTCAGGATATAGTAGAGCGGCTTGCCCAGCGTAATGGTGTAGTTCACATACGGAATGGTGATGGCTGTGCCCAAATTCAGCAGTTCGATCGCACCGTAGCCCAAAACGGCGGCCAGGGCGACCTGGGCCAGCAACTTGTCGCGGGCCCGCAGGCCGAGCGACCGCTTCATGACCACCTTGATATAATCGTCGGCAAAACCGACGGCACCATGGCCAAGTGTCAGGATGGTGGCAATCAGAATGCGGATGAGACCATCCCCTTCACGGGGAGCGAACAGCAGCGTCGCAAGGGCCGCAGGCACCACAAAGATGATGCCGCCCATGGTGGGTGTGCCGGCCTTGGCCTGGTGCGCTGCGTGCATTTCAGCCCGAATGGTCTGGCCGGCCTTCAGCCGCCGGAGCATGGGCAGAACCATGGGCCCCATGGCCAGGGCGCCGAGGGCGGCGAAGATGAGGGCTGCGGTCAGGCGCATGGACGGGGAGATGAACATAGACCAACAAGTCCTTTCCACACGAAAGTTGCGTATGCGGCGGGCGATCTTATGCGGTCAGGTGCTTCTCCAGCGCCGCAACGATCTCCTCCATGGCCATGCCGCGGGAACCCTTTACCAGCACCGTGTCGCCCGGCTGCACAACCTGCTGCAGCAGGTCGATGGCACTGCCCTTTTCCGCAAAGTGGCGCGCCTTGCTGCCCGCTGCCTCGGCGATATGCCTTGCCAGGTCGCCCACCGTTATGACCACGTCAGCCAGGCGGCCTGCCTCGGCCCCCACCTGCAAGTGGCCCTCAACAGCAGCGGCGCCCAGTTCGAACATGTCGGCCAAAACTGCGACAGTCCGGCCTTCGCTGCCTGCCAACTCCCGCATCACGCCCAGGGCGGCAATGGTAGACGACGGAGCCGCATTGTACGTATCATCCAGCAGACGGACGCCGCCCGCCTGCAGAATCCGCATCCGGCTGCCGCTGGGTGCATACCCGGCGATGCCAGCCGCGACCTGGTCAAGCGTCATGCCCAATTCCAGCCCGACCGCCGCAGCGGCACAGGCGTTCAGCACATTGTGCCGACCAGGGGCGGGCAGAACCGCCTCGGTGAGACCGGCTGACGTAACCAGGGTGAAACGCTGGCCCGTTTCGCCTTCGCGGCGGACGTCGCGGGCGGTCACCCAACGCTCGCCCTTCCCCTCGGCACCCTCCAGGCCATAGAACCAGACGTTGCAGGGGCTCGTATCGGACATGGCCGCGACCCACGGATCATCGGCGTTGAGCACGGCGGCCCCGCCCGCGGGCAGGCCCAGCACCAACTCGCCCTTGGCCCGGGCGATGTTCTCCTGCGTGCCCAGCAGTTCCAGGTGGGTGATGCCGACGTTGGTCACCACGCCAATGGACGGCCGGGCGATCGAGACGAGATACTCGATTTCGCCCAGCGCCCGCATGCCCATCTCTAACACGGCCACTTCGGGGCCCTCGTCAAGGTCCATCAGCGTAATAGGCAGTCCGACTTCGGAGTTGAAGTTCCCCTTGGAGCGAAAGACGCGAAAGCGCTGCTCCAGCACGGCGCCGATCAGCTCTTTGGTGGTGGTTTTGCCGACGGAACCGGTCACCCCCACCACCTTCACCTCGAACCGCTCCCGGTGGTAGCGGCCGAGCTGGCCTAGCGCCAGCAGCGGATCCTTCACTTCGACCAGCGCCGTTCCACGCGCCGCCACCGAGCGCCCTACCAATATGCAGGTCGCCCCGGCCTCGGCCGCCCGGGCGGCGTAGTCGTGCCCATCCACCCGCTCGCCGGGCATCGCGACGAAGCAGTCGCCGGGCCGCACTTTTCTGGAATCGTACGCGAAACCGTAGACCGGGGCTGCCGGACTCCCCTGCAGGAGCCGGCCCCCGGTCACCGCCAGAATCTCTGCCACGGTGAAAAGTTGCTTCACCTCAGGCCCCTTCCTTTCGGCCCATCCGTGCCTCGATGCACCTGCGGGCTACGGCCCGGTCGTCGAAGTCGATGGTTTTGTCCTTAAATATCTGATATGTTTCGTGCCCTTTACCCGCAATGATAATGACGTCGTTAGGGGCTGCGATGCTGATTGCCCTGGAGATGGCACTCGCTCGGTCGACGACGATTTCATAGAATTGCCCGGGCGCCGTAATCGCAAGCACGCCTCGTTCAATATCCCGCACGATTGCTTCGGGCTCTTCGCTGCGGGGGTTGTCGGATGTAATGATGATGTACTCGGCCCGCTCGGCGGCGATGCGCCCCATTTGCGGCCGCTTGGTGCGGTCGCGGTCGCCCCCGCACCCGAAGACGGCGATGACCCGGCCGGTGGCAAAGTCCTGGGCCGTGCGGAGCACGTTCTCCAGGCCGTCGGGCGAGTGGGCGTAGTCGACGAAGACTCCGAAGGGCTGGCCAACGTCAATCGCTTCCATGCGCCCGGATACGCCTACCGCCGCCTCCAGCGCCCGCTGGATGACCGGCAGGCCCACGCCCTCACAGAGGCAGGCCGCAGCCGCCGCCATGGCGTTGTAGATGTTGAACCGCCCGGCCAGGCGCAGGGTGAGCGCCAGGTCGCCGTCCGGCGTATGGAGCAGAAACGAACTGCCCCGGGAGCCGCTGGCGATATGGGAGGCCCGGATCTGGGCCCGGGGGTCGAGGCCGAACTCTACAACCGGAACGGTGCAGGCATCGCGGAAGTAGGAGGCGGCCGCATCATCCATATTCAGAATGGCCGCCTTGTTTCGCTTGATGCCGCCTCCGCCCAGCATGCGGAAGAGCTGCATTTTGGCTTCCCGGTAGTTTTCCAGGGTGCCGTGATAGTTGAGATGGTCCTGCGTCAGGTTGGTAAAGACCCCAATATCGAACTCTACATCATCGACGCGATGCATGTCGAGCCCTTCGGATGAGACTTCCATAACGACATGGGTGCAGCCGGCCTCGACCATGCGGTGCATCAGTTCCTGCAGGTCTGAAGCCTGGGGGGTTGTCAGTTCAGCCTTATGTTCAGTATGCCCGATGAAATTGTGAACGGTGCCAATGAGCCCAACTGTGTGGCCCTGTTCCATCAGAATGGACCGAATCAGGTGGGTGGTGGTCGTTTTGCCGTTGGTGCCCGTGACGCCGATGACCCGCAGTTTACGCGAGGGCCAGCCGTAGAACCGGGCCGCCTGGGCGGCCAGCGCCCGGCGTGTGGAGCCTACCTGCAA
>JARBUG010000282.1 GCA_029239785.1 Symbiobacteriaceae bacterium
TCATGTCATACATTCGCTGCAAATACCACTTGGGGTCTTCGGGTTCAGCTTCTGCGCTGTCGATAGTGTTCGGTTTTTGCTGGTTTTCGTCCATATGGCTCACCTCCGGGTTATGTATAGCGTTTGCCGAAAGGAGAGTCAGCCATACTACCTGTGGCGCCTTGTCTTTCAAGTTGACCCTATATCTAGCGTTATGGTAGAATAGCCAAAACCTCAGGGCAGAAAGTGGAAGAAACCCCCTGAGCAGTGCGGAGGTAAAACAATGGATGAGAAGTTCGGGCCCGAGGCACTTACCTTTGACGACGTGCTTCTGGTGCCCGCAAGGTCGGAGGTTCTGCCCCGTGATGTCGACATTTCTACCCGCCTGACGAAGTCGCTTCGGCTGAACATCCCCCTGATCTCATCGGCCATGGATACCGTCACCGAAGCGCGCATGGCCATCGCCATGGCCCGGGAAGGCGGTGTCGGCATCATCCACAAATCGATGTCGATCCAGCAGCAGGCGGACGAGGTGGACAAGGTCAAGCGCTCCGAGCATGGCGTTATCGCCGATCCGATCTACGTCCACCCGGACGACATGGTCGATCGGGCCCTCGAACTGATGAGCCGCTACCGCATCTCCGGCACGCCGGTGGTGGAGCGGGGCTCACACAAGTTGGTCGGCATTCTGACCAACCGCGACCTGCGGTTTGAAGAGAACTGGCACCAACCGGTCGCCAACATCATGACCCATGAGCACCTGATTACGGCGCCCGTAGGCACCACCTTGGACCAGGCGAAGGAGATTCTCCGCCGCCGCAAGGTTGAAAAGCTGCCGCTGGTCGATGACCACGGCGTGCTGAAGGGCCTGCTCACCATCAAGGATATCGAGAAGGCGAAGAAGTACCCGAACTCCGCCAAGGACGCCCGGGGCCGTCTCCTGTGCGGCGCCGCCATCGGCGTGAGCCACGACGTGCTGGAACGGGCCGGCGCCCTGATGGAGGCAGGGGTGGACGTGCTGGTGCTCGACAGCGCCCACGGCCATTCCCAGGGCATCCTGGAGGCGCTGGCCGCCGTCAAGCGGGCCTTCCCCGCCGCCCAGGTCATCGGTGGCAACGTGGCTACCTACGAAGGCTGCCGCGACCTGATCGCCGCCGGTGCCGACGCCGTCAAGGTCGGAATCGGGCCGGGGTCGATTTGCACCACCCGGGTCGTGGCCGGCATCGGTGTGCCGCAGGTCACGGCGATTTACGAGTGCGCCCAGGCCGCCAAGGAAGCTGGCATCCCCATCATCGCCGACGGCGGCATCAAGTACTCGGGCGATGTGGTGAAGGCGGTTGCAGCCGGCGCCAGCGCGATTATGGTCGGCAGCCTCTTCGCCGGCACCGACGAGTCGCCGGGCGAAATGGAGATTTACCAGGGCCGTTCCTTCAAGGTGTACCGGGGCATGGGCTCCATGGGCGCCATGAAGCAGGGCTCCGGCGACCGGTACTTCCAGGAGGGGGCGCCCAAGCTGGTGCCTGAGGGCATTGAAGGCCGGGTTCCCTACCGGGGCGCCCTGGCCGAGACGGTCTTCCAGCTCATCGGTGGCCTCCGCGCCGGCATGGGCTACTGCGGAACGCCCACCATCAGCGACCTGCAGCAGAACGGCAAGTTCCGCCGCATCACCGCTGCGGGCCTGCGTGAGAGCCACCCGCACGACGTGCACATTACCAAGGAAGCGCCCAACTACAGCGCTCAGTAGCACCAACACAGCGACCCAGCCACCCGGAGAGGGATGGCTGGGTCGCTTCGCGTGGTGGGCTTGGTCGCTATCCAAGCCACCAAAACAGGGAGGGCGGGCTCTGTATCCATGGGGACTACGACCAGACCGATCCCGGTGGCGGCGCCGCGACGAGTATCCCTGCCGCCGCCCCGTCCGCGAGGTGCGCGCCTTAAAAGGCAGCGTCTCTATGGAGCCTTTTCCCATGGATAGACCCGGCACCTCCCCTGGACACTAAACCCCAGGGAGGTGCTGCAATGAACCGCTGGGAGATCTCGGCGCTCCAGGCCGGCATGCTGACTGCCGGGGCCGTCGCCCTCACCGGGCACGCATTGGCCGTCAGCCACTTCATGCAAGCCGGAGGGCGCGACGCCTGGATGGCTGGCCCCCTGTCCCTGCCCGTGGCCGCCCTGGCATTCTGGTCCTTCCACCGCCTGCGCCGCGCCTTCCCCAAGGACACCCTCGTCCAATACCTCCCCAAAATCCTTGGCCCGGTCGGCTACGCTGTCGCGGCCCTCTACATCGCCTACTATTTCACCGTCGTCATCTTCACCATTCGCATGACTACCGATTGGATGGTCGACTCCATCCTCCACGACACGCCTTCCTGGATCATGAGCATCCTCTACATGGGTGCGGTCGCCTACATCGCCGTTGGCGGCCTTGACGTGCTGGCCCGGGTCGTCCAGTTCACGCTGCCCCTGCTCTCCGTTTTGGGCATGCTCGTCTCGGTCAGCACCATGCAAACCAAGGACTACGGCCTCCTCCTGCCCATCTTCGAAAAGGGGCTCCCGCCCGTCCTATTCACGGCCTTTCTCGGCATGGGCTACTTTGGCGAAACCTCCATTACGGCCATGTTCGACGCGTACGTCCAGTCGGCCGATCGGAAAAAGCTTCCCCGCGCCTATGCCTTCGCCCTGCTCTTCATTGGCATGACCCTCACAGGGCCGTTAGCCGGGGCCGTGGCGGCGCTGGGCTACCGGGTAGCCGAGAACATGCCATACCCTACCTTCCAGCACTGGCTCATGGTCCGCTACGCCCGCTTCTTCGAACGGACCGACCTGCTCGCCGTTCACCAATGGCTCGCCGGCGCGTACGTTCGTTCCGGTCTCTTCCTGCTGATGTCGGTCAAAGGGGTCTACCAACTGTTCCCCAAAAGCAAGCTGGAACAGCGGGTGCCGCTCAAATGGGCCCTCGCAGGGACAGCCGGAATCGTTGTCGCCATTTCTGAACTCGGCTTTGGCAACAAACCGTTCTTCGATGAGTTTATTCTGAACATCTACCTGCCGGCCGGCGCCTGGCTGGGCATGATCCTGCCGCCAATTCTGCTGGCCATCGCCTGGATTCGTGGCCTGACCCGGCCCAAGCAGGGAGCGCAAACCTATGGCGCCTAGCACCAAGCGCTTCTCCACATCGCTGAAGGAGAACGAAACGCTCTTCAAAAGCCTGGTGGGTGAGCAGCGGGGCGCCATTCTCCGGCGGGTGCCCGTCCCTGACCCCCCCGGAGCCGAAGTCCTCCTCGTCTTCTTCGAAATCGAGATGGACCAGGCCCGCCTGGAACTCGTGGTCATCCGGCCGATTGTAGAAGGCGAGATCGCCCTCAGCGACCTGCCTGACCACCTGCCGCCCAGCACGGTCAAAATGAAATCGGTGGACCACGCGATCGAGAACCTGTTCAGGGGCAAGGTGCTGCTGATTCGGGACGGCACCACCGACGTGTACGCCATCGAAATCGCGAAGCCGCCCTTTCGGTCGATCACCCCGCCGGAAACGGAGTCTGGCGTGTCGGGTCCCCGCGAGTCGTTCACCGAGATCCACGTGATCAACCTTGCCATGATTCGGCGCCGGTACCCCGGTCCGGCACTCCGGGCCGAGGAACTCTGGATTGGCAAGGAAGCCCGGCTGGAGGT
>JARBUG010000114.1 GCA_029239785.1 Symbiobacteriaceae bacterium
TGCAGGCCCGTACGGCTCTGCCGCGGCTTAACGGCCTTTTGGATAAAGCGCAGTGGCGCCTCGAAGGGCAAATGCTGCGGGTGGAAGTCCCCACCGAGGCCATGGTCAACGTGGTCGAAGGCTGCGGCGCCCCCGCTCTCATCGGCGACATCCTCCGCCAAAACACCGGCCTCGCCCTGACGGTCAGCTTTATTACCAAGCCCAAGCCCGTCAAGGTGCCGGAGGTCAAGCCCGAAGCGGCCGCCGAACTGATGGAAAATCCCTTCGCCGACGAGATCGGCGGCAGCAGTGACGATGCGCCCCCGCCCCCCGAGCCGCCGGCCTACGTCGACCCGGCGCAGGACTTCATGCAGGAATACATGACCGACTGGATGCAGCGCCAGTCCGCCTTCGGCAAGAAAGAGGCCGAAAAGGGCGCCGCCGTGCCGTCGGAGGGGCCGCTCAAGGGCCGCAACATTAATGAAGATGCCCCCGTGCGCGACATCCGCACGATTACGGAAGAAGAGAACCGGGTGCTGATCGAAGGCGAAGTGGTGGGCGTCGACTCGCGCGACACCAAAACGGGCAAGCAGATGATCTCCTTTGCCATCTGCGACCTGCTGCGCCAGGGTAGGCCCGGCGACCTGGGCGACACGCTGCCCATCAAGGTCTTCCGCGACCCCACCAAGGACCCCGACTACCTCCAGGTCATCAAGAACGGTGCCTGGCTCAAGGTGCGGGGCAACGTCCAGCTTGATAAATTCTCCGGCGAGCTGACCATGCTGGCTGATGATATCGTGGTTGGCAAGCGGCCCGCCCGATCGGATAACTACGCCGGTCCCATGAAGCGCGTGGAACTGCACGCCCACACGCTCCTCTCCTCCATGGACGGCATGATCGACCCCGAAGAGCTGGTCAAGCGGGCCATCAAATGGGGCCACCGGGCTGTTGCGGTCACCGACCACGGCGTTACCCAGGCCTTCCCTGTGGCCACCCACGTCAAGCTGCCTGAGGGCTTCAAAATCCTCTTTGGCTGTGAGTTCTATCTGGTCGACGACGGCACGCCGATTATCGTCCGCCCGCCCCACGGGGTGCCGCTCGCTGAGGCCGAGTTCGTCGTGCTCGATATTGAGACCACCGGCTTCTCGCCCATCGGCGACGACATCATCGAAGTGGGCGCCGTGCGGTACAAGAACGGCGTAATCAAGGAGTCGTTCCAGCGCTTCGTGCGCCCCTCCAAGCCCATCCCCGAAGAGGTCCAGAAGCTGACCAACATCACGCCGGATATGGTGGCCAATGCGCCCCTGCCGGCGGAGTCGCTGCGGGAGTTCTTCGACTTCATCGGCGATAGCATCATCGTCGCCCATAACGCCCAGTTCGACTACAGCTTCCTGCGCTACCACCGCCAGAAGCATCTGGGCGAGGAGTTCAACAACCCCGTCCTCGACACGCTGATTCTCGGCCGCTCGCTCATGCCGCACATGAAGTCGCACTCCCTGGCGGCGCTGACCAAGGAGCTGCAGGTCGTGCTGGTCGACCACCACCGCGCCGACGCCGACGCCAAGACCGCCGCCATGGTGATGGCCAAGCTGCTGGAGAAGGCGGAGGGCGTCGAGACGGTCGAGCAGATCAACGACCTGACCCGTGGCATGAACGTCGAACAGCTGCGGCCCTATCATGTGACCTGCCTGGTGCAGAAGCAGCACGGCATGAAAAACCTTTACAAGCTGATTACGCTGAGCCACACCGAATACTACAACCGCACGCCCCGCGTCCCCCGGACTGAACTGGAGAAGCGGCGCGACGGCCTGATTTTAGGCTCCGGCGCCAACGGCGGCGCTTTGTATGATGCGCTTCTGCGCGGCGTTCCCGAGCATGAACTGGAGCAGATGGCCGACTGGTACGACTACATCGAAATCGTGCCGCGCGACAACCTGCGCTACCTGCTGGCCTCCGGTCAGGTCAATTCGGAGGAGCAGCTAATCGGCCTGAACCGGCGCATGTACGAGCTGGGCAAGAAGCTCGGCAAGCCCGTCTGTGCGGTGAGCGATGCGCACTTCTTTGACCCGCACCAGCAGGTCTTCCGCAAGATCCTCAAGGGCGGCATTGGCTTCCGCAACGACGAAGTGGACGCGCCTCTGTATTTCCGCACGACGCAGGAGATGCTGGACGAGTTCGCCTACCTGGGCAAGGATGCGGCCCTGGAGGTCGTCATCACCAATCCCAATGCGATCGCGGATTCGCTCGATGTGGTCAAGCCGGTGCCCGACAAGCTCTATCCGCCCATTTTGGAAGGGTCGAACGAGAAGACCCGCGACCTGTCGTATGAAAAGGCGCGCCGCTTCTATGGCGACCCGCTGCCCGAAAAGGTGGAGGCCCGCCTCGAAAAAGAGCTGAAGGCGATCATCGGCAACGGTTTTGCCGTGTCGTACTACATCTCGCACCTGCTGGTCAAAAAGTCGAACGACATGGGCTACCTCGTCGGCTCCCGTGGCTCAGTCGGGTCGTCGTTTGTCGCCTGGGCCATGGATATCACCGAAGTGAACGCCCTGCCGCCGCATTACCTCTGCATGGCGTGCAAGCACATCGAGTGGAAGGACGACGGCACCATCGGCTCGGGTTATGACCTGCCGCATAAGGACTGCCCCAAGTGCGGGGCGCCGGATATGTACCGCGACGGTCAGGATATCCCGTTCGAGACCTTCCTCGGCTTTAAGGGCGATAAGGTGCCTGATATCGACCTGAACTTCTCCGGCGATGTACAGACCAAGGTCCAGAAGTTCTCCGAAGAGCTGTTGGGCGGCGAGAAATACGTCTTCAAGGCGGGCACCGTCGGCACCATTGCCGAAAAGACCGCCTACGGCATGGTGAAGGGCTGGATGGAAGATAACAACATCGTCGGGGTGCGGGAAGCGCATGTGACCTTCCTGGCCAGCGGCGTGGCCGGCGTCAAGCGGACGACGGGCCAGCACCCGGGCGGCATGGTCGTCGTGCCCATTGGCATGGAGATCGAAGAGGTCACGCCGGTGCAGCATCCCGCCGACGATCGGAACTCCGGCGTCAAGACGACCCACTACGACTACCACAGCTTCGAGCAGGCGCTCATGAAGCTCGATATTCTGGGGCACGACGATCCGACCATGCTCAGAATGCTCCAGGATCTGTACCGCGAGAAGACGGGCGACCATACGTACGACATCCGGCAGGCCGCCATCGATGATCCCGAAGTGATGAAGCTCTTCAGCCCCGGGGGCAACCGGGCCATTGGCATCGATGATGGTGCGCTCCAGTTCGACCTGGGCACCATCGTGCTGCCGGAAATGGGCACCCGCTTCGTCCGCCAGATGCTGATGGAGACCCGGCCTGGCAACTTCTCCGACCTGGTGCGGATTTCGGGCCTGTCGCACGGCACGGACGTGTGGACGAACAACGCGCAGGAGCTGATCAAGAAGGGCACCTGCACGCTGCAGACCTGCATTCCGACCCGTGACGATATCATGCTCCGGTTGATGTACTGGGGCATGGAGCCGGCGCTGGCCTTTAAGATCATGGAGTCGGTCCGTAAGGGCCGGGGCCTGGCGCCGGATATGGAAGAGGCGATGAAGGGCGCGAATGTGCCGGATTGGTACATCTGGTCGTGCAAGCAGATCAAGTATATGTTCCCGAAGGCGCACGCGGCGGCCTATGTCTTGTCGTGCCTGCGGATTGCGTGGTTCAAGGTGTATGAGCCGCTGATCTTCTACGCCACGTACTTTACGGTGCGGGCGGGTAGTATTGATGCCGAGCTGATCACCCGGGGGCCGGAGGCGGTGCGCCGCTACATCGAAGAGGTGGAGGCGAAGGGCCGCGAGGCGACGCCGAAGGAGAAGGACTCCCTCACTGAGTATGAGCTGGTGGAGGAGGCGTTCAAGCGGGGGATCCGCTTTGCGAAGATCGATCTGTATCGGTCGCATGCCAACAAGTACTTGATTAACGACGACGGGACGCTGCTTTGCCCGTTCAATTCTCTGGCGGGTCTAGGCGATAACGCTGCGCTGGCGATTACGGAGGCCAGGGCCGAGGTCGGGGAGTTCATGTCGAAGGAGGACTTGAAGAACCGGGCAAGGCTGAACAAGTCGATCATGGAGCTGTTGGAGAACCACGGTTGCCTGAAGGGGATGCCGGACGGGAATCAGTTGGTCTTTGGGTTTTAGCATAGGGAACGCCCGCTGGCCTTGGTGGCTGGCGGGCGTTTTTTCGCGTCGCGAGAGGAGGGGGCGATTTGATCAGTTGGTGGGAGACCTGGCAACGCGTTCCAAGTCCTGGGCAGTGGGCGCAGCGGAGTAAACTTCCGTCCGGTTTGGAATGGTCTCGGCGGGGCTGGGCGTTCCAGTCTGGACGGAATCGGATAGCGACCCCCCAATTGTCCCCAGAAGTAGACATCATCAGCTCCAGAAGAGCCGTCTGAGGGAGTTTCGGGGTCCTTCAGCCACCGAATCGGCCACCACCATCCGATTTGGCATGCTAGCCCACCCGGCTATCATTCCAAAACGGACGGAGCGAATCCGGCCGCCAAGGGAGCCTGCGGAGGAGATGCACCTTCGGACGCCCGGGGAACATCCTGCTGACGTCCGGGGAACGCCTGGCAGATGCCCGGACCCCATATCCTGGCCCGGGGAGGGGGCGAAGTGAACAGGACAGGGCTCCGGCACCCCGGCTCAGGCAGGCATTATCTACTTCGGCGCCCTCCGGGCGGCGGCCAACCTTCATTCGCGGTTTGATATTGACTCACCATGGCGCATTAGTCAATCCACTATGGTAGGGTTATGGCGAATCGGCCAGATTGCTATGCATTACCCAGAAATCGGGCAGTTTCGGACGGACTGGATACCTGGTACAGGGAAACGAATCACTGGGTCGTGAAATTGGCCCGTTACGCCCCTGGTCCCCGGGGGTACCGCGCCTGTCTAGCCATTACGTCCTCCTGCAGCCCATGGCTCACGTAGACGGTGAAACTCACCGCCAGCAGGACCATGCCGCTGAGTGTCTGAAACATTGTCAGGAGTTTCAGCCCCCATGCCCCCGGCGTTATGTCGCCGTAGCCAACCGTCGTAATGGTAACGCTGCTGAAGTAGAGTGCGTCCACCAGGGTGTTGGGGCCTGCTTTCCACCATGTAGCCGGGGTCACCCAGTAGAAGAGGCCAAACCCCAGAATCAACTCAGCATAGCTTCGCAATGCTAGCTTTACTCGCTCCTGGTACGTTAGCTCACTGAAGGATATTGGGCGTCGACCTATTTTCTCGGTCGCGTCTTTCACAAAAGCGTAGAAGATCTCATAGACGCGGGACCAGGTGATGAGCGCCACGCTCCAGAAGAGCCAGCCTTCCAGGAGAGGCCGCAGGTTAAGAACACGTAGGCCGGCCCAGATCGTGCTGAGGGCTTGGACCTGCAGGCCCGGCAGGCTGGTCTTGAGGTCTTGGTGCCGCCAGCCGATCGCACAGAAGGTTGCCACCAGCAGGCAGGAGAGTCCGAAGTACAGAAGGTTCAGGCATAGGATCACTTTCGTCGGATTGAGCCTGTTCTTGAGCATTTTGGCGAGGGCCGCGGTCACAGAGAGATAACCAAGGGACCTGACTACAGCGCCCGATAACCTGTGCCAGAGGTTTTGGCTCAGCCTGGCTGGGGGCTGGTGGCCGAGCAGCACAGCCAGATCGGCCTGCCAGCGCAGCAGGTCCCCTGCTCTGTGCAGGGACTGCCAGTGCACCCCCTGGGCATTTCCATCTGGCGCATTCTTGATTTTCCCCGGGCGGATTCGCCCACGGAACGTGACGCACAACTCATGCGTTTCGCTCGTGCGATGCACGCATAGGATGTCGCCGATTTCCACCGTAAGCCCCGTATCCGCCAGGACAGATCGCACTGCGGCTTGCGCCAGTGTCTCGTTCGCCTGCCGTGTGCCGCCCGGCAGGTTCCATGCACCGCCTCGGTACAGCAGCAATACCAGTTTTTCTCGTTCGTCTGTGAGCAGCACCCAGGCCTTATTGACCCGTTCCGGCACCCCAAGCCCCTTCCCAAACACGTTTTCTACCACCTATGTTCGAGCCTGTTTCGAGACCAGTGTTACCGACAATCACTCAGGTGGAAGCAACCTGCCCATCAACTCAACATTAGCAGGTCGAAAGTCGGCCTGCATCGCTGCATGCGTTCTGCACCAATCCCGTCCGGTACAGGAATGTCCATAAGTTTGTGGGTTCAGCGGGCGCCGATTTGATTGCTGCCGGGAGTTTCGACGCCGTTGCGAGTGAACGGGGAGTGACGCCAGAGCGCTCGAACTTTGTACGATCGGTTCGAAACATGGGCGGAGGCGCGTCATACACCTGTTACCCGCCGGCGGTAAAGCCTGCTTAGACTACTCCTCCTGCCACAGAGCGTGACAGTTCCCCGCCCGGGGCACGGCCAGCGCAACGCTGTAGAGCGAAAGTTAGTCCAAAGGGAGGAAGGGGCTGCCTGCCCCACCTTATCCCCCCGAGGAGGAGAAGAGCAGATGCGATACGCCCGCATGGGTCTCGGCCTTCTGGTCGCCGTCCTGCTGGCCCTGGCCGGCAGCGCCGGCGCGGCGCCCCCGCCCCTGGTCGTAGCGCTGGCCTGGGAACGGTATCAGGCCCCGAATGGCGCGGGTACCGACCACGTTACCTACGGCAACGGCCGCTTTGCGGTGGTTGGCGAGAACGGGTCCGTGCTCGCCTCCGACGACGGCCGAGGCTGGCGGCTGGTGCACCAGGAACCGATCACCCGCCTGGAGGGCGTTGGCGCCGTCCCGGGCTGGTTGGCATCTGGGCTGCACGCCGTCGCCTACGGCGGGGGACGGTTCGTCGCGGTGGGCAACCCCTGGTTCCTGGTGCTGACTTCGCCGGATGGGGAGACCTGGGACTACAGCTACCAGTGGCAGGGCGAGCGCACCCAGGGCAGGCGAGAACTGGTCGCTGTGACCTACGGCGCCGGGCGGTTTGTGGCCATCGGCAACGATTCGGGCGCCGGCTTCGCCAGCCAGATCATCACCTCGGTGGACGGGCGCAACTGGACCCATAGCGAGATCATCGAGGGTGTGACGCTGCACGCCGTCACCCATGACGGGACCCAGTTCGTGGCCGTGGGCCGGGCGGTGAATCCGCAGCGAGGGGTCGTTTGGACGTCCGGCGATGGCGTCACCTGGACGCCCGCCCTGGTGGACCTGCCGCCCCTCCGGAGCGTGGCGTACAGCCAGGGCCGCTTCGTGGCGGTCAGCAGCTGGCCTGAGACCGACCTTTTCACCTCCAGTGACGGCGCATCGTGGGAGCGGCAGCCGGTGCCGTTCGATTTCTCGGTCGACCGGGTGATGGCGGCCGGCGGCTTCTTCTTCCTGCAGGGGGTGGGGTCATCGGAGCCAACGCCGGTGGCGTTTTCGAAGGATGGTCTCCACTGGGTCAGGTCGGAGGTGCCCGTGGCCCTTCAAAGCCTTGCCGTGGCAGACGGCGAACTGGTGGGCGCCGGATCTGGTGGCGCGCTGCTGGTGCTGAGGCCGTGCGGCAGGTTTATCGATCTGCCGGCGACCGATGGAGCGTGTGCTGCGGTCAGGGAGTTGGAAGCGGCCGGCGTGATTGCCGGGTACCCGGACGGGACTTTCCGGCCCGAGGCGAAGGTATCCCGGGCCGAGGTCGCCAAGCTGCTGACCCTGGCCCTGGGCGCCGACCCGAGGCCCGGGGCGCCCGTTCCCTTTGCCGATGCCCAGGTTCACTGGGCTGCGGAGCAGGGCTACATCCAGGCGGCGGTATCGGCGAGGATTCTTTCGGGCTACCCGGACGGGACCTTCCGGCCCGATGCACCGGTGACGCGGGCGGAGGTGGACAAGCTGGTGGCCGGGGCCTCAGGCTTGGCGGAGGAGGTAGGAGGGCCGAGGCTGGAGCCGGACCAGCAGGTTACCCGGGCCGAGGCGGCGATCCTGCTGCGCAATCTGGCGGATGGAGAGCGATAACAGAAGCGGCAGCGCCCGTGATCGCCTTGTCGAAACGCGGCACCCGGCAGTTGGTGGTGGTTCGGCAGTTTTTTGCCGGCCGACAGAGGCTTTGCGACGCTGTTTTTTCACGAGCCAACCGGATCTTGGCCCTGGATGGCTCCGCCAGGGCACGTTCAGCGCCAGCACGAAAGTCGAATCTAGTCGACCAGGCTCGGTCTAACTCGAAGCCAGTCGTCTGCTGGCGCACGGGGCTCTGACCGTGCCGGTTGAAGGCCGCCGTTCGTAAAATAACGCTCAGGTGAGCCGGCGACCAGGGCGCAAATACCTGACGAATGCTCTCCGCAACCTCGCGGGCAGCCAGGGTCACCTCCGCCATGCTCTTCCGCAGGATGCCATGCTCCAGTCCCCTCAGCCCCTGCCCGCTTCGGCATGGAGGCGCCAAGCTCATAGCCCTTGACCGGGCTCAGGCAGCCGGCCGCCACACCGAGGCTGCCATGGTGCTGCGAAACCTGGCTGACGTCGTGCGATAAGAGAAGCGGCAGCGCCCCGGTGGGGTGCTGCCGCCTTTTGCACAACTATGGCAGGAAGTTCAGGTTCGCCGTCTGGAGCGAGAGGACCGTGACCCGCAGCAGCGTCAGCGCCGCCTCCAGGTCACGGATGTCCAGCATCTCCACGGGGGAGTGGGTGTAGCGGTTCACTACGGAGATGCACCCGGTGGGAACGCCCGGGCCGGCCTGGTGGAAGGCGCCGGCATCGGTGCCGATGCCGGTCAGGATCTCCGGCTGTACTTCGATGCCCACCTGGGCCGCCGCAGCGTTGATCGCCCTGCGCAGGGCCGGATGGGCCAGAAGGCTGGCGTCCATGATCTTGACCGTGGGCCCCTGCCCAAGCCTGAGGTAGTTGGTGCCTGTGTCCGGGGTGTCGTCGGCGGCGGTCATGTCGAAGGCCAGGGCCACGTCGGGCTGCAGGCCCTGGGCCGCCGTCCGGGCGCCCCGCAGGCCGACCTCTTCCTGGGTGGAGAAGACGGCGTACAGGTCACCTTCCAGCACCACGTCCTTCAGTTGCGCCAGCAGTTCAATCAGCACGGCGCAGCCCGCCCGGTCGTCCAGGCCATGGGCGATATAGCGCCCGGTGTTCAGGCCCAGTTCGGTCAGTTCGCTGGCGTAGCCGACGGGGTCGCCAATTTGCACGCCCATGGCCCGGACTTCCTCTGCGCTCTGGGCGCCGATGTCGATGTACATTTCGGTGTGCTTGACGACCTTCTCCCGCTCGGCCAATTGGCTCAGGTGGGCTGACTTGCAGCCGATGACGCCCGCCACCTGGCCCCGGGCGCCCCGCACCCAGACCCGCTGGGCCAGGAGAATCCGGTCATCGTGGCCGCCCAGCTTCTCGAAGCGGAGATAGCCCGTGGGCTCGATCTTGCGGACGATGAAGCCGATCTCGTCCATATGAGCGGAGATGGCGACGGAGCGCGCGCCGGGCCGGCTCCCTTTCCGGCGGGCGATCACATTGCCCAGGGGGTCGATGGTCACTTCGTCGGCCAGGTCTTCTGCGGCAGATGTAATGTAGCGGACGATATCCTCTTCCTGGCCGCTGGGGCCGGTCAGGGCGACGAGGTCGCGCAGGCGGCTGATGAGGGTGTTGCTCATGCTGCTTTGTCTCCCTATGTCTGTGGTTGGCGTGACGGACTGGCTAGGAACTTCTCCGTGTTGAGGCAATGATCCTCGGTGCGGCTACTATGTGGCTCAAGATGCCCTCGGGAAAACGTTACGGAATCCTGCTTTCTTCGGTGACGACCCTGCGGGCTTCGGCATACGTCCGGCATACGCCCGGGTAACGTCCGACAAAGAGTCTGCATACGTCCAGGTAGTGTCCGACATACAGCCTTCATATGCACGGAGAGCAATCCTACATACGTCCCGCATACGCCCAGGTAAGACCCCACATACGTCCGGCATACGCACGGGTCACATCCCACATACGTACGGCATACCCACGGGGGGATATCCGACATGCGTCCGGCATACGCACGGGTAACATCCAACATACGTTCGGCATAGGCACGGGGGGATATCCCGCATACACACGGGGGGAATTCTACAGCGCCCACAAGAACCCCGGCCCGCCGCTGTACATCCCCCCATCCGTATTGATACACAGCCCCTCGGCGTACACGTAGGGCGCCCGCACCTCGCCAGCGGGCCGCCCGGTCATCCGATGCACCGGCGTGTGCCCATGGACGATCTGGCGCCCGCCATAGGTGGCCAGGAACTCCCGGGCGGCCGCGGCATCCCGGAACGCCCCGTGCTCGCTGTAATCCCCCAGCAGCTGGTCCCAGGCCGCAACATCATCGCTCCGCAGCACGCGGCCCAGGGCGCCGTTCACTTCAGCCACCGTCCGCCCGTAGCGGTAATAGAAGAGCGCATCCGCATGGACAAAGAGCCGTCCATCCAGATGAACCAGGTGCGGCAGCCCCACCAGCCACTCCACATGGCGGTCGGTCAGCCCCGCCAGATCGGCGGCGACCCCGCCGTTCATCTCCCAGTCCTTCAGGAAGGTACCGCCGGGTCCCCCGGCCGGTTTGTCGGGGAACAAGCGAGCCGACAGCAGCAGCGGCTCATGGTTCCCCATCAGGGCGCCCACCAGCCCCCCGACCTGGGCCGCCTCGCCCTGCAGCCGCATCACCAGATCGATGACGCCCAGCCCTTCCGGCCCGCGGTCCACGAAATCCCCCATGAACCAGAGGTGCTCCGTTGCTCCGCTCCAGGCCAGGCGCTCGTTGATCAGCCCGGCGCCCTGCAGCACCCCCACCAGCTTGGCATACTGACCGTGCACATCCCCCATCACATACATGTGCAAACAACTCCCCTCAGGCGTGTCTCAACCGACATCCGGTGCGACAAAATGGTGATGATACGCAGCAGAAGCGGAGGCCTTTTCCTTGGACATCAAACCACTGCCCTACGATGCCACGGCCCTGGAACGCTTTGATCGGGAAGGACCCTTCGTCTGGCTCTGGGAGCCGGCGGCCATCGAGTGCGTCCTGGGCGCCGGCACGCCGGCGAACGATATCGACCTGGCGCTCTGCGCCGCCAGCGGGGTGCCCGTCTACCGGCGCAAGGGCGGCGGGGGTGCCGTGGTGCTGGGCCCCGGCGACCTGATCATCACCGCCGCCTACGATGCGACCCGCAAGACCTTTGCCAGCCAGTGGATCAACCCCATCGCCGAGGCGATTGTGCGGGCGGTGCAGCGGCTGGGCATCGCCGGCGCCCACGTGCGGGGACTGGGCGACGTGGCTATTGGCGAGCGGAAAATCCTTGGCTCCAGCCTGTATGCAAATCGCAAGGTCGCCCTCTTCCAGGGCAGCCTGCTGGTCGATCCCGACCTGAGCCTGATTCCCATCTACCTGCCCCATCCCTCCAAGGAGCCGGACTACCGGCGGGGCCGGGATCATCTGAACTTTGTGACCTCCCTTGTGGAGCAGGGGTACGATGGCGATATGGAATGGCTGAAACGCACACTTGCAGAAGAATTAACGCAGGTATAGGCATCGATTCGCGGGCGGGCGAGTACTCCTTTTGGATAGAGGGGGCTCGCCTGTTCGCGTTTCCCCTTCGTCGCAGGTCTTCCAAACCTGGGTTAACCTCCCGGTTTACCGGCAACAATTCTGGTAAACAACGTGGAGGGAGCGAAAGGGGATATGATTGTGGCCCGGTCTCGTTCCAGGAATCGGCGGTACGCAGCAGCAGAGGGAGCCGCGGCGGCGCTGCCGCCACAGCCCGAGACCCCGCAAAAGCAGGGGGAGGGGTGGCAGCGCCCCTGGGTCCCCTGGGCCATCGGCGGGGGTCTCCTGCTGGCGGGAGCGATCATTGGATGGGGCGTGCCCGCCCTTGTGCTCGGGCGTATCGCCGGCGAACCGGTCGTCGCAAAGGCGCCCGGCACGGCGAACACTCGGGAGCCGATCCTGGAGGGGCGGGCCATCGCAACGGTAGTGGGCGCCCAGCCAGCCCCCGAAGCCGCACCCGGCGAGCAGATCGAACTGATCTGGCTGGTGACCAACAGCGGCGAGGCGAGCTGGACGCCATGGGACTTTACCGCCCAGCCCCCGCCGGGACAGAAGTCCGCCGTCATCACGCTGCCCGAGATCATCCAGCCCGGCGAGACGGTTTCGCTCCGGGCGCGCGTCGAGGCACCGGTGACGCCTGGTCTTCTGCACTACCTGTGGGAGATGCGGGGGCCGGACGGTCTGGTCGAGGGCGGGCGTCTGATTGCAGAAGTTCGGGTCTCCGCTGACCGGCAGCCGGCCCTGACCAGTCCGACGCCGCCGGCTGGGCCGGTGCCCTGGGATTCTCCGGGGGAGCGGGCAATACTGCCCCCGGCCCCGCCGCCCGACCCCAACCCGCCGCTCGCCCCCGACCCGCAGCCCGACCCCGACCCGCAGCCCGATCCCGACCCGCAGCCTGACCCTAACCCGCAGCCCAACCCCGACCCGCAGCCCAACCCCAACCCGCCGCCCGACCCCGACCCGCAGCCAGACCCCGACCCCCAGCCCACCCCGTAACCTCAACCGTTTCTCCCAGCCCGGCAGGAGAATCCTTCGCCTACCGGGAAGATTTCTTGAGAAGCAGCCCTATTTCCAGTACCATATCCAGGGGAGGCGGAGCCCTCACATGAGCGTAGAACCATTACTGAACGTCCTGCAGTACCTGCTACTATCACTCTGGGTCGGAGCTATGTTCGCATTCGGCGCCCTCTACGCACCGGTCCTCTTCCGCAGCCTCTCCTCCCGCGATCAGGCCGGCACCATCGCCGGCGAGACCCTCGCCCGCATCGACGCCCTGGGCCTGGTCACCGGCGGCATCATGACGGTCATCACCATCATGCAGACCATCCTGGACGGCTGGCAGGCTCTCGACCTGGGCCGCCTGCTCATCGCCGCCGCCATGCTCGCCCTCGTCCTCTTCAGCACCATCACCGTCCGGCAGCGGCTGAACGCCATCCGGCAGGAGATGGGCCGCCCCATCGACGAGTATGCCGAAGACCATCCCCTGCGGGTTGAGCACAACAAGCAGCACCGGCTCTCCCGGCTGATCTTTTCCGGCAACATGGCCCTGGGCGCCGTCCTGCTCATCCTCTCCGCCCTGCGCCCCGCCTAAGAACTGGAGGCCCCCGTCTTGAAGCACCGACTGATCGCCCTGGACCTGGACGGCACCCTGCTGACCAGCCGCCACGAGATCACGCCCCGCACACGGGAGGCCCTGCAGGCGGCCCGGGAGCGGGGCATCGTTACGGCTGTGGCCACCGGCCGCTCGCCACTGGCAGCCCTGCAAATCAGCCGCGAAATCGGGGGCGGGCCTATCATCTGCTGCAACGGCGCCGCCGTGCTCGATGAGGCAGGCAATGCCGTCATCACCCGCCCGATTCCCCAGGCGCCTCTGCTCCGCTGCCTTCAAATCTGCAGCGAAGCGGGCCTGCTGCTGGAATGCTACACCGAGCGGGGCATTTACATGGACAGGGCGCTGGCTCACGTGCGGGCCTACCTGCGCTGGGTCCTGCCCGGCCTCGGCTGGCCCCGGGGCATCATCGCATTGGCGAAAATCTGGCGCCGCAACCGCGTCCGAACTGTCCGCAGTCTGGGCACATGGGCCGAAGCGCCTGACCATCCCAAAGTCCTGAAAGTGATGGTGGTGGGAGAGCCGGCCGGCCTGGAGGCCGCCGCGGTACGTCTGAACCGTGAGGCGCCTGGGCTCGCGGTCACCTCATCAGGCCGCGAAAACATCGAAGTCATGGCCGCCGGCTTCAACAAGGGCTACGGCCTGCAAATGCTCGGCACCCGTCTCAAAATCCCCCGTGACGCCATCATCGCCTTTGGCGACTCAGCGAACGATCTCGAAATGCTGACCTACGCCGGCACCGGCGTGGCCATGGGCAACGCCAGTGCAGCCGCCAAAGCTGCCGCTGACCGAGTCACCGGAACCAATAATGAGGACGGCGTCGCATCTGTCATTGAGGAGGTGTGTCTGCGGTGAGATACCTCGAAGGAGTCACCCAGTTGCTCGTCGGCGCCTGGGTGGGCGCCATGGCTGGCTTTGCCGCCACCGCCCCGCAGGTCTTTGCAGCCTTCGGCCCCGACCGGCAGGCCGCCGGCACACTCGCGGGCCAAATGATCTGGCGCCTCAACGTGATCGGTCTCGTGCTGGGCGCCCTCGCGCTGGTCATCCTGCTCTTCCGCCTGGGTGAGCGTGTCAACCGGTGGCGATCCGGTCTCCTGGCCGCCGCCCTGGTCCTGGCTCTCTTCGGCGCCCTCTACATCTTCCCGCAGATGGAAAAAGCCCAGCCCCCCCGGCCCATTCAGGAATACGCTGAAACCGACCCCATCCGGGTCACCTACAACCAGTGGCACGAACGCTCCCGGCAGGTATTCGGCGGCGCCATATTGCTCGGCGCCGGCGTCGTCATCCTCGGGAGCGCCCGAAAGGAGTCCCGCTAAGCGATGGACTGGGACAGGCTCTTCCTGGAACGCTTGCGCGCATCACAGATCGACTACGACGACGTACCCGACTGGCGGGCCGCCCTGACCCTGTACGAGGGCCTCACCCCCGACCAGGCCGCTTCCCTGGACCGGCAGATCATCAACATGGTCGATGAGGAGTACCGTAACCCTTACAGTTCCCGCGAGCACCTCCCGTTTGATGACGTCATGGTCAACCTGCCCGCCGGCATGGTGCCCGATGACCTGATCTGCATTGAAGCCGCCGTGCTGGTCGCAGCCGAACGGCAGCTCGGCGAAGCGCTCTTCGCCTTCAACCGGCTGATGCGCTCGCCCCGCTGGCACCCGCTCTCCGCCCGGCTCGTCTGGCTGAACCAGGAAGGCTTCGCGGCCCAGCGTAGCCTGCTGCAGACGGAGGCCGGCCGCTACCTGGGCGCCATGCTGGGCCTGGCCTGCGGCGACGCCCTGGGCGTTACCCTCGAGTTCATGAGCCGCAGCGAAATCCGGCGCCGTTTCCCCGAAGGGCACCGCGATATCATCGGCGGCGGTCCCTTCCGCTTCGCCCCCGGCGAGTGGTCCGATGACACGGCCATGGCTCTGGCCGTCGCCCGTGGCATCATCGAATCACCCGCAGATCCCGTAGATGCCGTGGGCCGCCATTTCCAGAGTTGGTACCAGTCCGCCCCGCCCGACGTTGGCTCAACCTGCCGGATGGCCCTGGAAGCCCAGCTGCAACTCGGCTCCTGGGCCGCTGCTTCCGATGAGGTGGCCCGCCGCCTGGGCGACCGGGCCGGCGGCAACGGCGCCCTGATGCGCACCCTGCCCGCAGCCCTGGCCTACCGGGGCGCTGCCTCGCAGGCCATCCGCATCGCCCACATG
>JARBUG010000283.1 GCA_029239785.1 Symbiobacteriaceae bacterium
GGTCCGCTCCAGGTGCAGCTGCGCACAATGGGCGTCCAGCGTCACCAGCGCCCTGGGCAGGTCGCCTGCATGCACCGCCCGCATAATCCGCCGCGTGGTCAGCCAGCCAAACCCCTTGCACATAACGACGCTGCTCCGCATCGCCTGCAGATGGCGGGGGCCGTACTGCCGGTAGCCGTTCTCACCCCGCTCCGCCGGAGGCAGGAAGCCCCAGCGCTCATACTTGCGAATCGTGCTCGCGCTCAGGCCCACCGCCCTGCCGATGTCGACCGGCCGCAAAACACCGTTCACCTTCACGCACAACCTTTCAGGACAGTGGAAAGGTTTTGTTCCACACATGCGGTTCGAACCAGTAAAACCCTTTCTTCTTGCATCACTGTTATACAGTAAGGTTGAATTCTCCTTCAGGAGGGATATTTCAGGGATGCACAGCGTGATGGTAGATGGTTTGCAGATGGCCTACCTGGTGCCTGTGAAGGCGGAGGGGCTCCGGGCGGCCTTCCGGTCGCTCTGGCACCGGGCGTACAAGCGGGTCGAGGCGGTCCGGTCGGTTAGCTTTTCCGTGGCGCCGGGCGAGGTGGTCGGTTTCATCGGGCCAAACGGGGCGGGCAAGACGACGACGCTGAAGATCTTGAGCGGCGTACTCCATCCCACCGCCGGGCGGGTGGAAGTGGTGGGACATACCCCCTGGGAGCGGCGCCCAGCCTACCTCCGCCAAATCGCCATGATTCGCGGAAGCCGCCCCCTGGCGGCGCCGGTGGAGCTTACCGTCCAGGACGCCCTGCGCTTTCAGCAGCTGATCTACGAAGTGCCGGAGGCCCAGTTCCGGCGGACGCTCGGTCTGCTGGTGGAGATGCTGCACCTGGAGCCCCTGCTGCAGCGGCAAATCCGGGCGCTCAGCCTGGGCGAGAAAATGCGGGCCGGCCTTGCCTGGTCGCTGGTCTACCAGCCCCGGGTCCTCTTTCTGGACGAGCCGACGCTCGGGCTCGACGTGACCGCCGCCCAGCTGATGCGCCGGTTCGTGGGCACCTACAGCCGGGAGACGGGCGCCACTGTGCTGCTGACCAGCCACTACATGGCCGATGTGGAGAGCCTCTGCCGCCGGATTCTGCTGATCGACAAGGGGCACATGACCTACGACGGGGACCTGGCGGGGCTGTCCGCACGCATGGCGCCGTTCAAGCTGCTGAAGGTCGCCGGCGGCGATCCTGGCCTGGACTGGAGCCGGTTCGGCGACGTTGTGGAGCAGGAAGGCGGGCGGGTCAGCCTCCGGGTCCGGCGGGAAGCGGTGCCTGCGGTAACGGCCCGGCTGCTGGCCGAGGTGGCGTCCATCGCCGACCTGACGGTCACGGAGCCGCCGCTGGAGAGCGTCATCGATCAGGTCTATCGGGAAGGGGTGTGAGCAGCCATGCGACTCCTCGGCGGATATGTAAGGCGGTACTTTCTGCAGTGGCTGGCCTGGCGCTCCTTTGCCCTGACCCTGGTGGCCAACCAGGCCGTGACGCCGCTCGTCGGTCTGGCGGTCTGGTCGACGGTCCTGCCGGAGCGGCGGCTCTCCGATTACTTCATCGCACTGCTCTTCGTACGGCTGCTGACCTCGAGCTACGAGAACCACACCTTCTCCGAGTGGGTCTACCAGGGCGGGTTTTGCGACGACCTGCTGCTGCCCCATCCGCCGGTGCTGGTCACCCTGGGCGAAAACATCGCGATCCGCATCTGGCACATCATCATCGGATTGCCGATTGTGGCGGCGGTGGTGCTCTTTGCGCCGCCGTCGCTGCGGTGGCAGGATGTGGCGCTGGCGCTGCCCGCGGTGGTGCTGGCGGCGGCGATTCGGTTTCTCTTTACCTATGCCCTGGCGCTGTCGGCGTTTTGGATCGAGCGGGCGCACAGCGTGGTGGGACTGGGTTCGACGCTGATCTTCCTGCTGGGCGGTGAGGCGGCGCCGATTGCGCTGCTGCCTGACGCCGTGCGGCCCTGGGCCGAAGCGCTGCCATTCCGGGCGATGCTGGGCTTTCCGGCTGAGATCGCGGCGGGGGAGCTGAACGGGGCGGCGGTGGGTATGGGGTATCTTTGGCAGGTCATCTGGCTGGCGGTGATGGTGGTGGCGGCCCAGGCAGTCTGGCGGGCGGGCATCCGGCGGTACACGGTGGTGGGAGGGTGATGTCGATGCGGCTTTTGCGGATTCTCGGGCGGGTGCTGGCGCTCTCCGTGCAGCGGGAACTGGCCCATCGGGTGAACTTGACGATATCCGTGACGATGATGGTGATTGACCTGGCGGCGTCGGTGGCCACGCTGGGGCTGGTTTTCACGCAGACAGCTACGCTGGCGGGCTGGCGCCCGGCCGAGGCGCTGGCCCTGCTGGGGGCGTTCCAACTGGTGACTGGGCTTTTGAACACCTTCATCGAGCCAAACCTGGCCTGGTTTGCGGAGAAGGTGACGGGCGGGCGCCTGGACGATACGTTGCTCCAGCCCGTGCCGAGCTTCTTCATGCTCTCACTCGGCGCCTGTCAGCCCCTGGCGCTGCCCCGGGTCTTGCTGGGCGGGGCGCTGCTGGTCTGGGCAACCGTGGCAGGGGAGGGGGTTACGGCCCTGGGTGTGGCGGGATGCGTTGCCCTGCTGGCGGCCGGCGTGGTGATCACGTGGGCGGTCCGGGTGCTGCTGGCGACGCTGGCGTTCTGGGCGCCCGGGTTTGAGCCTTCGGTGCTGTTCTCAGCCTTCTGGCAGTTGGGGCGCTATCCCGTGGGGGTCTATCATCCCGTGGTGCGGCAGCTGCTGACCTATGTGGTGCCTGTGGCCTTTGTGGCGACCTTTCCGGCGGAGGCGCTGATGCGGGGCGGGGGCGGGTTGGGCCTGGGCCTGGGCGCGCTGGGCGCGGGGGCGGCCCTGCTGGCCCTTGGTGCCGCAGGGCTGGCGTGGCGGGCCGGGGTCCGGCGGTATACCGGGGCGACGAGTTGACGGAGAGCGGGGGATTCTGTTTTTCATTGGTTTTCACTGTTTTTCACTGGTTTTGCGTGAGTATCCGCGGTGTCCGAAGGATCCGCCTCCTTGTGGCAGTAGGCGGCCAAGTTTTATACATATAGAATTATGGGCCGTTTCGGCTGTTTTTCAGTGGTTTTCACTGTTTTTCAGTTTGTGGGAGAGAATGGCTGCTTCGGTCAACAGATAGATGGGGATAGATCGGCTGTGCAGTCCGATCCAGGGGCTTCGCCAGGATTGATGAAAAGAAGGGGCCGTGCGGGCCCCTTCCTCCAATGCACCGCGAATGATTACCCCTGACCTGCCCCCGGGTCCGCCGGCGGGGCGCCCCGGTAGAGCGCACCCGTGTTGAACGCCGCGTCCTGAACCGTATGGGCCTCGTCGATCGGCGCCTGCCCCGTCTCGAGGCCGAAGGTCACCGCCGACGTTGTCGCTGCCTTCGCGTCGGTAAGCATCTTATCGCTGTTCTTCATCTTTGGCATGATGCCACCTCCGCAGATTAGCCTGCCCGCGCGCCCGCCGCAAACTTGACGGAAAGAGATGCCAGCGTAAACGGCGGGCGCCGCGGCCACGCTATCAACTGAGAGAAAGTGGGGTGGCGACTCACATGGTTCAGACCCTGGAAACGGCGCTCCGGCCCGTGACCCTGGCTGGCGCCGAAGCCG
>JARBUG010000115.1 GCA_029239785.1 Symbiobacteriaceae bacterium
AGTCAACCCTGCCTTTACCGTCACCTACACCGGCTTGGTGCAGGGTGAGACCGAATCGGTGCTGGGCGGCACCCTCAGCCTGAACACCACGGCAACCCTCAGCAGCCCGGCAACCACCTACCCGATTACGGCCAGCGGCCTTACCGCCGCCAACTACACCATCAGCTACCAGCCCGGGACCCTGACGGTCAACCCGGCGCCGCTCACCGTTACCGCGCAGAACGAGAGCCGGGTCTACGGCGATGCGAACCCCGCCTTCACCGCCAGTTACAGCGGCTTCGTGCTCGGTGAAGACGAGTCCGTTCTGACCGGGACGCTCAGCTACACCGCTCCGGGACCTGCCACCGCCCCCGGCCTCTACCCCGTCGTGCCCGGCGGGCTCGCTTCGCCCAACTACGCCATCGACTTCGTGGGCGGCACCCTGACCATTACAAGAGCGCCTGTAACCGTGACGGCGAACCCGGCCTCCCGGACCTACGGCGGCGCCGACCCGGCCTTTACCGCCACCTACACCGGCCTGAAGAACGGTGAGACCGCCGCCAGCCTCGGCTGGGCGCCGACCTTCAGCACCACGGCCGTCGCTGCCAGCGTTCCCGGCACCTACCCGATCACGCCGGCGGGGCTGGTATCCGGCAACTACACCTTCACCTACGCCGATGGCACGCTCACCATCACCCCGGCCTCTCTGACCGTAAAGGCCAACGATGCCAGCCGCTACTACGGCGGGGTGGACCCCGTCTACTCGGTCACCGTTACGGGTCTGGTCGCCGGCGACACCACTGCGGCGCTGGGCGGCACGCTCAGCTTCAGCACCACGGCCGTCGCTGCCAGCGTGCCCGGCATCTACCCGGTCACGCCTGCGGGTTACACCTCCACCAACTACACCATCACGTTTGCTAACGGGAATCTGTCGGTCAACCCGGCGCCCCTGACCGTGAAGGCGGATAACAAGAGCAAGGTTTACGGCAGTGCCAACCCGACCTTTACCGCCACCTACACCGGCTTCGTGCTGGGAGACGACGCGGCCGACCTGGTCGGCACCCTCAGCCTGAGCACGGCGGCCACGGCCGCCAGCGGCGTCGGCACGTACGACATTAACGCCAGTGGGCTGACCAGCACGAACTACGTCATCACGCATGACAAGGGTACCCTGACGGTTACGCCGGCGGGGCTCACCGTGACCGCCGAGAACAAGAGCAAGGTTTACGGCCAGGTTAACCCGGCCTTCACCGTCACCTACGCCGGCTTTGTGGGCGCGGACGACCAGACCGACCTGACGGGCACGCTGGCCTTCGCTGCCATCGACCCGACGAGCGGCGTGGGCACGTACGAGATCACTCCCTCTGGGTTGACGTCGCCCAACTACACGATCGCCTTCGTCAAGGGCAGCCTCTCCGTCACCCCGGCGGCGCTGACCGTGACGGCTGAGAACAGGAGCAAGGTGTACGGCCAGCCGAACCCGGCCTTTACCGTCACCTACACCGGATTGCAGTGGACCGACAGCGCCGCGAGCCTGACCGGGCCGCTGACCTTCGCCGCCATCGACGAGACGAGCGGTGTGGGCTCCTACGAGCTGATCCCCTCGGGACTGAGCTCGAATAACTATACCATCTCGTTTGTGAAGGGCAGCCTCTCTGTTACTCCGGCGGCGCTGACCGTGACGGCTGAGAACAAGAGCAAGGTGTACGGCCAGGCCAACCCGGCCTTCACCGTTGCCTACACCGGCTTCCAGTGGACCGACGGCGCCGCAAGCCTGACCGGGCCGCTGGCCTTCGCCGCCATCGACGAGAAGAGCGGCGTGGGCACCTACGAGATCGTTCCCTCTGGGCTGAGTTCGAATAACTACACCATCTCGTTTATGAAGGGCAGCCTCTCCATTACCCCGGCGGCGCTGACCGTGACGGCTGAGAACAAGAGCAAGGTCTACGGTGAGGTCAACCCGGCCTTCGGCGTGACCTACGGCACTTTCCAGTGGGATGACGACGCCGCTGACCTGACCGGCCCCTTGGCCTTCGCCGCCATCGACCCGAAGGTGGGCGCCGGCACCTACGAGATCGTTCCCTCGGGCCTCAGCTCGCCGAACTACACCATCTCCTTTGTGGATGGCACGCTGACCGTGACCAAGGCGCCGCTGACCGTTACGGCCGTGGACAAGAGCAAGGTGTACGGCCAGGCCAACCCGGCGCTGACCGCCAGCTACACCGGCTTCGTGTGGGGCGACGATGAGACGGACCTGACCGGCCCTCTCAGCCTGACCACCGCAGCCACGCTGAGCAGTCCGGCCGGCACCTACACGATTACCCCGGCCGGCTACACCTCGGCCAACTACACGATCACCTTCACCCCGGGCACGCTGACTGTAACCCGGGCACCGCTCACGGTTACCACGAACGCTGCGACCAAGCTGTACGGCGCTGCGAACCCGGCCTTTGACGTCAGCTACACCGGCCTGGTGCTCGGCGAGACGGACGCGGTGCTGACCGGGCCGCTCACCTTCGTAACGGCGGCGACGGAATCCAGCCCCGTGGGCACCTACCCGGTGACCCCGGCGGGCCTGACTTCGCCCAACTACACCATCACCTTTGCCGCCGGCAACCTGAGCGTGGACAAGGCGCCCCTGACCGTACGGGCTGTGGACAAGATCCGGGTCTTCGGCGCCGCCAACCCGACCCTGACCGCCAGCTACACCGGCCTGGTCCTCGGTCAAACCGAGGCGGTGCTCGGTGGAACGCTCGACCTCGCGACCACCGCCACTGCGGCGAGCCCCGTTGGGGAGTACCCCATCACCGTGACCGGTCTGACTTCGGCCAACTACGACATTTCCTTCACGCCTGGCAAGCTGACCGTTACCAACGCCACGCTGACGATTCGGGCTGAAGACAAGAGCCGGGTTTTCGGCGAGGCGAACCCCGCCTTGACCGTTACCTACACCGGGTTTGTGGGCGGCGATACGACGGCTGTGCTCTCCGGTACGCTGGCCACCACCACGGCGGCGACCACGGCCAGCCCGGTCGGCGCTTACGCCATCACGCCGTCGGGCCTGACTGCCAGCAACTACGTGCTGGTCTTTGAGCCCGGCACCCTGACCATTACGCCCCGCACGCTGACCGTTTCGACCGGCAACGATTCCCGGGAATATGGCTCGCCCAACCCGCCCTTCTCCGGCTCAGTGACGGGCGCCGCCGCCGGTGACACCATCGTCGGTTCGTTCAGCACCGCCGCCACCGTCACCAGCCCGGCGGGCCAGTACCCGATCACAGCCTCGGCTGTGGCGGTTTCCGGCAACCTGAGCAACTATACCGTCGTCAGCAGCAACGGCACGCTGACGGTCCGGCCGGCGCCCCTGACCGTGCAGGTGACCGACGCCGTCCGCACCTATGGTGACGCGAACCCGACCTTCCAGGCGGTCATCACCGGCCTCAAGAACGGCGACCAGGTGGAGGTCTCGTACAGCACCACAGCCACCGAGCGGAGCCGTGTCGGCACCTACCCGGTCACCGGTCAGGTGGTCGGAGGCGGCTCGGCCAATTACACCGTTACCGTCAAAGATGGCACCCTGACGGTCCGCCCCGCCGCCCTGAGCGTGGTCGCTGAGAATGCGGTCAAGGCGGAAGGCGAACCCAATCCGCCCCTGAAGGGGACGCTGACCGGCGTGCTTGCCGGCGACGCCATTCACGCCGACTTCACCACCACGGCCACCAAGGACAGCGTCCCGGGCAGCTACCCGATCACACCGGAGCTGCGTGATCCCCGGGGCATGCTGCGCAACTACACGGTCTCCTCGCAGTCCGGCACCCTGACGGTTACCCGCTGCGACGCCGTGACCGGTCAGGAAGGCGACCGCACCGTCACCAACAACCGCTGCCGCTCGAGCAAGTCGGTGGAGGAGGAGGTGCTCGGGGCGATGGACGGGGCCCAGAGCGCTGCGCTGGTCTCCACGACCCTCGGCATGGTGCGGGAGACGCTCGAACAGTCCCGTGCGAACAACTCGGATGCCCCGCCCCGCGTGGTGATGGTGGCGGATGGTGGTGACGCCGAAGTGTTCGGCGGCATCATCGGCATGCCGGCCGTGCAACTGCTGGCCGAAGCAGGCGGTGAACTGCAGGTTCAGACCCAGTGGGGCTCGCTCCTGGTCTCGGCCGAGACGCTTCAGCAGTTCGCCGGCGAGAACCAGAACAGCCGCATGGTGATCCTGTTCCGGGAAGCAGCGGCGGAACCGACCCGCGACGACATGGCGCCCGCATCCCCGGTGGTTGAGGTGACGATCGCGTTGCTCGCCGGCGACGGCACGGTGACCCAGCAGAGCCGCTTCGTCGGCGGGCTGGTGCTCGATCTGCCGGTGACCGGCGGCGAAAATGGCGAGGCGCCCGACCTGGAACTGGCCGGTATCTACCACTTCGTCGAAGATGAAGATGGGAAGATCCTGTCGATGGAGTACGTCGGCGGCGATGTGGATGAGGAGACCGGTCACATTTCCGGCTATACCGAACACCTGAGCAAGTATGGCGTCGTGATTTACGACCGGGAGTACGATGACGTGGCGCCGGAGCACTGGGCCTACCGGGCCGTCAAGGTGATGACCGCACGGCACGTGGTGCAGGGCGTCAGCGAAACGCTCTTTGATCCGGACCGTTCGGTGACCCGGGCCGAGTTTGCGGCCATGATCGCCCGGGCTTTCCGGGTGCAGGCGCTGCCGGTCGCCGCCCGACCCTTTGCTGATGTGGCGCCGGACGCCTGGCATGCCGGGATCATGAAGGCGGTGGTGGAGGCCGGGCTCTTCACGCCGGAGGCAGGCAACACGCTGCGGCCCGACGAGGCGATTACCCGTGAGGAGATGGCCGTGGTGATCGCCCGGGCGATGGAGCGGTTCTACCCGCAGGCCCCGCTGCCCACCCCGGATGTGGAGCAGGTGCTGGCCCCCTTTGCAGACCAGGCGCAGGTGAGCCAGGCGAGCCGGGATGAGTTCGCCCGCCTGGTGGTGGCCGGCCTGGTGAGGGGCCGTACGGCCGTGACCCTGGCTCCGCAGGGCACCACGACCCGGGCGGAGGCTGTCACCCTGATCAAACGCCTCACCGACTGGGGCAAGCAGGCGCAGTAGCATAGAGGAGCCCGGGCGGTTGCTGACCGCCCGGGCTCCATCTTTTTGCGTGATTGGTTACCGATTGAGTAGCCAGGCGCTTTTTGACAGGCTGAACCCGGCGTCCATCAGTTTGGTGGCCTCGGCGTACAGGTCATTCTTGGCGCCCGCCCCGAGCACGACCACCAGCAGTTCCACGCCGTCCCGGTAGGCCGAAGCGACCAGGGTGTGGTCGGCGAGCTCTGTCCAGCCGTTCTTCACGCCCGTGGCCCCGGCGTAGGTACCAACGAACAGGTTCTTGTTCTCCAGCAGCCATGGGCCCCGGGGGCCGGTGAAGCGATACTCCTCCCGGCTGGCCACCGCCCGGAACGCCGGGTTCAGCATCGCTTCCCGGCCGATCAGGGCCATGTCGCGGGCCGTGCTGTAGGGCCGGACCCAGTCATCGAGGCCGGAGGCGTTGTAGAAGATGGTGTTGCCGGCGCCCAGCTCGGCGGCCCGCCGGGTCATTTGGGCGGCGAAGGCCGGTTCGCTGCCGGACAGGTGCTCGGCGATGGCCGTGGCCGCATCGTTGCCGGAGGGGAGCATGAGGCCGTAGAGCATGTCGCCCAGGCGAATCTGGTCGCCGGCCCGCAGGCCCATGCTGGTGCCAATCTGGGTCGCCGCGTTTCTGCTGGCGGTGATGGTGCTGGTGGGGTTGCCCCGCTCCACGGCCAGCAGGCCGGTCATGATTTTGGTGATGGATGCCACGGGCCGGGGCTGGTCGGCCTGCTTTTCGCTGAGGACCAGGCCCGACCGGGCGTCCATGATCAGGTAGGCGGGCGCCGCCGATGCGGGGTTGCAGGCAGAGGCGGCGCCGGCAGGGGCGCCGGGCGCTGTCAGCTGCGCCGTGCGGCGCCCCTGGTCCCAGGCCAGGGAGAGGCCCAGGCCCTGGGCCAGCGTGCGGACCGGCAGGAACGATTCACCGCCGATTTGGGCCAGCTCGTGCTCGGGAATTGGCCAGGTAGTGGTGCCCAGGCGCAAGCTCTTGTCCGACAGGGTTGCACCGAGGGCCGCAGCGGTGGGCGCCAGGGGGGCGTAGAGGCTGCCGCCCAGGTTCGGGGCGGCGCCCAGGCAGCGGCCGTTCACCTGCAGGTAGCCGGTGGGCCCGGCGAGCATCTCGGCGAACGGGTCGATGGGCGGCCGCGGCCGGAGCCGCTCGGTGTAGCGGGTCGCCACCCAGCCGGTCTGGCCGCGGGGCAGCACGACCTGCGTCCACTGCATGTCGGAGGTCAGCACGCTGAACCTGGTGCCCACCGGCACTGTCAGCAGGACGGGCGCCGTGAGGTCCGGGGCCGACCGTATGTTGAGGGGGCCGTCAAAGACGACCCGGGTGCCGATGGGGGAGGTGACCTTTACCGCCCCGTTCTCCCAGGCGACTTCAGCGCCAAGCCCTTCGCTCACAAAGCGGAGCGGCACGTAGGTCAGGTTGTTGATCAGCTGGGCCGGCACGTCCAGGGTGACTTCCCTGCTGCCCACCCGGGCGGTCTTGTCGCCGATGCGGAGGGTGACCGTCCGGTCCTCCCACTGAATCGTCACCGTATCGGGCGGGTGCCAGTGCACGGTGGCACCGAGCGTCTCCATGAAGCTGCGCACAGGGACCAGGGTCCGGTCGTTCATGATCACCGGGGGCGCCGAGAGCGTGAGCGGTCGGCCGTTCAGGAAGATGGGCGGGGCGTCGGCGCCGAACGCCGCCGGGGCGGCGAGTGAGGTCGTGAGGGCGGTGAGAAGCAAGGAGACGAGGGCTCTGCGAAGCCGCAAGGCGAATCCCCCCTGAAGAAGCGTCGTCCATTACTTAGTTGGACGAACCTTATCCACCTGCTGTTTCAGGGAGGTTGAAGTATTCCACGTTTCACCAGAGACCGAGGAATGGCGGCAGACTGCGCTACCTGGCGACCAGCGAATCCATGTACCAGTAGATCGCAGCCGCGATATTGGCAATCGCATCCTCGGCCTGTGCCTCCGCAATGCCCCGGGTAAAGACCGAAATGGCAAACGACCGGTCCGGCTCATAGACCAGTGCAAAATCGTGCACCTGCCCCGGCCACGTGCCGATTTTGTTCGCCACGGTCACGTCAGACGGCAGCTTCGCCGGAATCCGGGTGCGGTGGACGGTATTTTCCATGAAGCCCAGCAGCAGGCGGGTATGCTCAGGCAGCAGGCCCGACCGCCCGGTATCCAGGGCGATCAGCGCCTGGTTCATCCCATACGGGGTGACGGTCCGCGCCACCGGGTCATACGGCGGCGTGACGCCGATCGATGTCATGTAGCGGCGAACGGTGCCGCTGCCGATGTAACGCTCCAGCATGTTGCGGGCGATGTTGTCCGACACGGTGATCATCAAGTCGACCAGCCGGCGGATTGTAATCCGGTCGCCGGGGCGGATGGTCGCCTGGAGCACGCCCGCGCCGGCTTGAAAATCCTGCGGCAGATAGGTAATACGCTGGTCCAGGCTGAGCCGCCCCTGGCCGACCAGCCACAGGACCGTCATGGCAATGGGCACCTTCAGGGTGCTGGCACCGTAAAACGTTGCAGATGGGTTGACGCTGGCGGTCTGCCCGGAGGCCAGGTCCGTCACGTAGACCCCGACCGTCCCCGGCAGGCTCCGGGTCTGCCGGCGGAGAATCTGCGCCGCCACGGCCGGGTTGAACGGCCTTTCGCGCATAGTCGCTCGACTCCTTTCCGCTCTCCCCGCAATATATGCCGGGTCACGGCATGCGCGTAAGTACCCGCACAAGAAAAGGACGAACCGTGCATCACCTCACGGTTCGTCCTTGTTTACATGCCCGGGGCGTTGCTTTGCCGGCCTTAGTCCGGTATGTACTGTGAACCGTTCCAGCGAGCGGTCAGGCAGGTGGCGCCGTCCGACGTGCAAACTTGCAGCGCCCGCCCCCCATCCAGCAGCACGATGGATGCCGTCTTCATGTCACGGTCGTATTCACCATGCAGTTCCTCACGGTTCGCAAGGGTCGCAGCTCCCAGCTTGGTCGGAATCGGCGCAAAGGCCGTGCTGAGGCTGACCCACCGGCCTGTGCCGGCATCCAGCCGATAGATCTGGAGCAGGTCTCGGGCGCTGTGCTCCAGAATGGCGAGGCGAACGCCATCCGGGCCGTCGATGATCCCGGCATCTTTGGTCTGGCCCAGGTCACCGGCGTGAACCGCCTGGAGCCTTGGCTGCCCGCCCTCCCACCACTGAATCCACGACCAGGCGGTGAATCCAACGGGCGCAGTGGTCAGGGAGATCAGCCGGACACCGTCCTGCGGCGTGAAGTAGATCGTGACCCCCGGCAAGAGAGCAGGGTCCACGTTCTGACTGTCGGGAGAGGTCAGGAAGAGTTCCAGCAGCGCTGCCGCTTCACCCACCAGCTTGTAGCGGGCCTGCGGTTCCTTCGCCGCTTCCAGCCGGCGGAGCGCGGCACTGACTTCATCCAGACTGGCGCTGGCTCGGGGCGTGCCCGAAGGCACCAGGCCGCTGACCAGCCAGGTGGCATCGCCCCGGACGAGGTGGATGGTAGCCGCACCGCCCGGCCCGTCCAGGGCGATATCGAACGCCAGCTTGTCGGGTGGGAGCGGGGTGCGCAGCGCCGCCGGGAGCGCATCCCAGTTGCGTTCTTCCAGGTCCATGAATGGACTTGCCTTGGCGTAACCGACGTAGTCATCCGACGATGGCAGCAAGAGCGGCCGGAGCTGGCTGAGTAAGTCGGGCGATGTGACGTAGGCGAGGGCCATTTCACGGTCGGCCCTCTGCAAAGCGACCCGCAGGAGGTTCAGCGTGAGAACTGGGTCTGGTTTGGGGCGCGCAGCCAGCGTGAGAAACCGTTTGCCATCCCACTGGACCAGGCTCTGCTGCTCAAGGGGCACGCAGGCTGCACAGGCCATTGGGAAGATGGAGAACGACATGTTGCTTCGGTAAGTAGCCAGGAAGAGATTCTCCTGTACCGGCACAAGCGTCGACCGATGAAACTGAGGGCCGAAGAGCAGGTCAAGCTCGCCGGCCTGGTTGACCCGCACATAGACCAACTGTTTGTTGCCGCCTGTATAGGTGCCGTTGATCATGACCAACTCGGGACCGGCCGGGCCCAGGCCGCCCTGGGCCACCGATACCCAGTCCATCAGTTCGTTTGATGCGACGCCGGCGGTTTGCCAGCGATCATCTGCCTTCCAGGCAACTACCAGGGGCGCCCCATCCCGTCCCCACCGGCTGATGGCGACGAGGATGTCGCCGGTCGGGGACCTGGATGCGCGAATGCATGGGATCGGGCTTGAATCGCCCCCATTCAGGTCCTTGATCCGCCCTTCCGCGTAGTCGAGCACAGCCATCTTCAGGGCTTCCAGCCGTTGGTCCACACCAGCCTTGCTGTCACAGGCGAGGGCGAGCGACGGGTTCTGCGCGGGAGCGGAGGGAGGGGGTGTCGGCAACGCAGGGGGCGCTGTCGCCGGCTGGTCGGGTGCGGGCGGGGATAGCGGGGCGACTGGCTTGGGAGCCTCTGCCACAGGCGGCGGGTCGGTGCCCTCCGCCTTCGGCGCAGGGGCGGGAGCGGATCTGGTGGGCTGGCAGCCGGAAAGCAAGAAGGCGAATACGAGCACCCAACGCATGACGTGGCGCATAGGCGTTTCCTCCGGTCTGTGGCGAGCAACTCCGTTTGCACATAGGACGGGCCGGTGCCGCCGGTTGTTTCGCCGGCCGAACGGAAGGTGCAAGAAGTTCTGGTGGCGAAATGAACGCAATTACATAATTGGCCCAGATGGAGGCGCAGGCATGATCGCACTTGGTACGCTGGTAAACGCTGCAACGGTGGTGGCCGGAGGCGCACTCGGCAGCCTGGTGATTCCGCGGGTTCCGGATAACGTGCGCAAAACCACCATGCAGGCGCTGGGGCTGGGTGTGATCCTGATCGGCCTGCAGATGGCCTGGGTCACAAAGGAGCTGCTCCTGGTGCTGGTGGCCCTGGCCATTGGCACCATTTTGGGCGAGCTTGGCCGCATCGACGATCGTCTTCAGGGGCTTGCGGCCAAGCTGGAACGCTGGCCGATCGCCCGGCGCGACGGCTTTGCCAAGGCCTTTGTGCAGACCACCCTGCTCTTTTGCGTGGGTGCCATGACCATCACCGGCTCTTTTCAGGACGGGCTCTTCGGCGATCCCTCCATTCTGCTGGCGAAGGCCGTGCTGGATGGGGTTGGGGCGGCCATGTTCGGTTCGGTGATGGGGCCTGGCGTGATGCTGTCGGCCATTCCCGTGCTGCTGATTCAGGGCACCCTGACCCTGGGCGCCTCCTGGCTCAGCCAGGTGCTGACCGAGCCGATGATCCACGAAATTGGCGCCACCGGCGGGCTGCTGGTGCTCGGGCTGGGGCTCAACCTGGTGGGCGCCGCGGAGATCAAGGTGGCCAACCTGCTGCCGGCGCTGGCGGTTGTTGCCGTGCTGGTTGCGATCTTCTGATTGCGGACAGAACTGGCCTGTAGGGAGGCGCATCAGCCTTGATCATTTCCGCGAGCTACAAGACAGACATCCCCTGCTTCTATGGCCAGTGGTTTATGAACCGGCTGCGCGCCGGCTACTGCAAAATGGTCAACCCTTACTCCCGTCAGATCTACCGGGTCTCCCTGACTCGGGCCGATGTCGACGGCTTCATCTTCTGGACCAAAAACCTGGGGCCATTCCTGCCGCATCTGGCGGAGATTCGCGCGGCGGGCTATCCCTTCATCATCCAATACACCATCACCGGTTATGCGCGGTCGCTTGAGCATGCGGTCGTAGATAGCGAGCAATCGGTCGGGCAGATCAGACGTGTCGCCTCCGAGTTCGGACCGAAGGCGGTGGTCTGGAGGTATGACCCGATTCTGTTCACCTCTGCCACGCCTCACGAGTATCACCTGAAGAGCTTCTCCCGCCTTGCGGAGCAACTTGAAGGGGCCGTTGACGAGGTCGTCATCTCCTTTGCGCATGTCTATGCCAAGACCAAACGGAATCTGGCCGTAGCGGCCCACAAGCACGGCCTTACGTGGTCAGATCCTGACGACGAAGCAAAGAGGGATCTGGTCGGCCGATTTGTTGAAGTCGCGGGTTCCCACGGCATGCAGGTGGCGATCTGCTCGCAGAATCGGTACGTCACCGAAGGCACCCGCCCTGCCCGCTGTGTGGATGCAGAACGCTTGGGCGCCGTTGCCGGGCGGCTGATTGCCGCCGAACGCCGGGGGAATCGCCCCGACTGTGACTGCTACGCCTCAAAGGATATTGGCGAGTATGATACGTGTCCCCACGGCTGTGTCTACTGCTACGCCGTGCAGACGCAGAGCCTGGCGCAGGCCCGGTACCGCCAGCATGACCCGGACGGCGAATTCCTCTTTCCACCCACCGATGTACGCGACCCCGCCCCTGCCGAGCCCGATGGGCAGATGCGCTTCGATGTGTAAGGAAAGGCCCGGTTCACACAGTCTTGTGCGAACCGGGCCATCTCTTTATGGGTGGGACGTTCTGGTTAACCCAGCAGCAGCCCCGTCACCAGCAGCGTTCCGAAAGCCAGCAACTGTATGGACGTGGCCTTGAACGCCGGCACCAGGTCCGCAGGCCGATCATGCCGGAAGAACCCCTGCGCTGCCTTCACGCCCAGCGGGGCCGCCAACAGGACAAGCAGCGTCCACGGGCTGACCCAGCGCAGGGCGGCCAAAATGATCACCACCAGGTAGGCTGCCACAAAGACCCCGGCCTGCAACCGGTTCGCCCCCGCTCGCCCGAGCAGAATCGCCAGCGTCCGGCGCCCACCTTTGGCGTCCTGGTCCAGGTCACGCAGGTTGTTGGCCGTCAGAATCGACCCGATCAGCAGCCCGATGGGCGTGCTGACCCAGAGCGCCACGCCGCTCAGTTCCCCCGCCTGCACAAAGTACGAAAGCAGCACGATGACCGGCCCCATCATGATGCCGGCGACCAACTCGCCGAAGGGCGTATAGGCCAGGGGCACCGGCCCGGCGGAGTAGAGGTAGGCCACGCCGATGCAGGCCAGGCCCGTCGCAAAGACCCACCAGGAACTGCTGGCCGAAATATAAAGGCCCAGCGCCACGGCCGTGCCGGCGAAGGTCCAGCCCAGCGCCAGCACGGTCCGGGGGCTCACCCCATCCCGCACGATTGCGCCGGCGATGCCGACCATTTCATGCGTATCCAGCCCGCGCCGGTAGTCGAAGTACTCGTTGAACATATTGGTAGCCGCCTGAATCAGCATGGCTGCCACCAAAAACGCCGCCGCAGGCCCCGGGCGAACGGCGCCCCTGGCAGCGGCCAGTGCGATGCCCGTCAGAACCGGAACCAGGGAGGCGGTCAGGGTGAATGGCCGGGTAAGCCGCCAGAGAACCCGGAGGCGATCTGCGAAGGTCATGTGTTGCCCTCTTCCCGTGGTGTGATATCAAACGTATCTATGATAGCACAACCGCGGCCATCCGACAGCGAGGGAATTGCCCGGTCAGGGGACCTCCCGGACCTCGGCCTCGCCAGACGTCTCCACCCGGGCCACTTCTTTCCTGACCAGCGTTTCGATCTCCAGGTCCTCTGTCCATGCCTGCTCGTGGACCGACACCTCATTGAGCGGCACCATGCGCGTCACCACATCGACCTGCTCCTCGCGCAGGGGGATGCGCGCCACCTCGGCGCCGTCCTTTTCCACGACAAACTCCTCGCGCGTCACCGGAACGGTTAACGTCTTGGTGTCGCGGACCACCTCTGTGTGCGTCCGGACATCTGCCAGTTGTTCACGCGTCTTGTGGACTTGCACCTGCTCTTCTCGCAACTGCATCGACAGGTCGGCCCGCTGCTCCGCATCCACATCCGCATCCACATCCCGCCGTCGGCCGGCGATGAAGACGGAGACCGCCGCAGCGAGTACCATGCATCCGACCAGCACCCATAGCCAGTTCAATCCGCATCGGCCTCCATGCACAGGTTCGTGAAGAGCCTCCGCCGGTTCGTCCGGCAGAGGCTCAGCTTTGCTCCTAGACCAGCCCGCCGTCGGTCACGCCGTCACGCACGACGTTTGCATCGCCGTCTACGTCCACGTGAGCCCGCTCCTTGCGGACCGTTTCGGTCACGTGATGGGTCTCTTCCACAGCACGCTTGTGCAGCGAAACCTCGCCGGTCACAATCGTGTGTTTGCCCACATCTACCCGCTCTTCGCTGACGGGGATCCGGATCGTCTCCTCTTCGCCGATTGGCTCATCCGAGGGGGCCGCGCTGACGGCCCGGCGTTCCACCACGACCTCTTCGTGGGTGACTGGCACGTCTACCGTCTGCGTCTCTTCGACGATATCTTTATGAAGCGTCACTTCACCGGTCTGGACGCGGTGCTTGGAGACGTCTAGCTCTTCCTCGCGGAGGTGCATTGTGGCGTTGTCCTCCGTGCGTTCCACGGCCTCAATCCGTTCGTCTTCGTCATCCCCGAGAAAACCGAACAAGTCGTTCATCTCCATACCTCCGTGTGCGGTCGATGATGATGCCTGTTTAGCTTGCTCGGTCCGCCGGGTTCCTAATCGACATGGTCGTGTCGAACGGTTTTTCGGCGGGGGATCACAAAATGACAAAGTTCGTGGAGCGGTTCTGGTAGAATTTGCATGGGGTGAGGTTTTATGCAGATGTCGGGCTTGCGTACAGTTTCGCCGCTAGATGCGGGCGCCGTCAGCGCACCTCTTTCTCTCTTGCTCCATCCAGGACTGACGGCGACCGCCAAGGTGTTGTGGCTCACTCTCCGTCTTGAGGGCGTGCCTGTGAGCTGTGGCATGCTTGGGGCCATCACGGGCTTTACCCACGTTACGGTCAGCAAAGGCCTGCGCCAGTTGGCAGCCGCGGGCCTCTACTCGCCGACGGTAGGAGCTGCGGTTTCGTGCAGCCCTGGATCCGCCGAGGTCCCCATACCCGCCGGTCTGCTAGATGACCAACGGGTCCGGCCCCATGCAAAGCTCATCTACGGCCTGATTCAGACGCTCCCGGGCTTCAGCTGCCCATCAGGCAGTTTCACCTGTACGGTTCTCAGCCGTTTGGCAGGGTTGTCTGCCGTCGCGGTCAGGCAGGTCACGGCAAACCTGGCCGCCGCCGGTTGGCTGGAGGTGTCTCAGTCGCATCGTAAGGCGCCGCTCCACTTCACGCTGCGGAACCCCGACACCATGCGCCGCGAGCAGGAAGTAGCCGATGCCGGCAAACGCCTGAGTGACGTCCAGTATAAGAATGAGCAGATCATGAAGGAGTATCTGTCGCTCCTCATCGATTCGGACAGTTACGCCGACAACGCCCGGCTCGGCGTGTTGCCGAACCCGGAAAGCAAGCATATCCTCGAACTGGACCGCTATTACTTTCCCTCGGTGGGGTTCGAGTACAATGGGGTCCAGCATTACCGAACGACTGAGCGCTTCCCAAGTGAACAGGGTCTGGCAGAGCGTCAGTTCAGAGCCGCAGTCAAGCGGGTGTTATGCGAGCAGCGGAGGATCATGCTGGTCGTGGTTCACAGGCAGGATTTGAGCCTGAAGGGAATGCAGGCCAAGGTAGGCAATCTGTTGCCACTGCGCAACCTTCGGGGGCATGAAGAGTTGATCGCGTATCTTGAGCGACTGGAGAAATAGCAGCCGTGGGCGATGGTGTCGTCCCCGGCTGCTTTCGCGCCTACCGGCGCCGGGCGCTGGGCGCTGGGCTGGCGTTCAGAAAGAAAATATCGCCCGGAAAACGAGTCGATTTGCGATAACTTTTTTCCCAAAACCAGTTGAACGGCTATCCTCAGGGCTTCAAACGCCTGTAGTCTGTCACAAAACTGGTGCAGAACATCTACAGAACCTGAATATAATGGTTTTGTTATACCCGAAATTTTGTTCTGACCGGCTCCGACGATGGGAATTTGGATGAACATAGGCATCGGGGCAGGTTTCGGAAAGATTTTATCCATTTTCTGCCCCTCCGGGGGCGTCGAAAACTTTCCGAACCTGTGGCCGGCCCGGGGCGCCGCCGGCCCGGGCGCCGCCGGCCCGGGCGCCGCCGGCCCGGGCGCCGCCGGCCCGGGCGCCGCCGGCCCGGGCGCCGCCGGC
>JARBUG010000116.1 GCA_029239785.1 Symbiobacteriaceae bacterium
CTCCGTATCGATAGCAAGCGCTGGGCCGTAGGAGTTAATGCAGGCGAAGGCGTCCACATGGGGCTCCAGGGCGGCGGCCAGCTCCCCCAGGTCGCCCTTGTGCGGCGACAGCTTGGCAATAATCGGAACGCTGACCGACTGCCGCAGCGCCCGGGCAATATCAACCACCAGCGCCGGGTCGACGTAGTGGATGGTGAACTCGATGGCATCGACGCCCTTCGCTTCCACCAGCGGGCCGATGTGGCGCAGATCGTCGGGCGTGTAGCCCATCGATGCGATGAAGGGCAGACCCGCCGCCCGGGCGGCCGCGAGGCCGATGTCGTACTCGTGCTCCAGCCACTGCTCCAGGCTCAGTTCGGTCCAGAGTTCGTGGTTGAGCATGCCGGTCAGGCCGAACTTGGCCATATCCGGCCGGGGCACCTCGGCCGCCTTCATCGAGACGGTTTTGGCCAGCAGGCCCCCGGCGCCGCCATCGGCTGCCCGGCGCAACTGCTCGCCGGTGCCCACGTTGGGGCCGGCCGCAGGGATGATCGGATTCTTAAAGTGCATGCCCAAAAGATCCACGCTGATATCGGCCACGTCGTTCCCTCCTCGTCCTATCATGCTTATGGGGCCGGGGGCGGGCTGATGAGGACCGGGTTGGCTGAAAAGCAAAGGACGGCACCGTAGTGCCGCCCCGCGCATCGCTCATATGCGGTCAGATAGATCTGCTGCTGCCATGGCTTGCTGCATGCGGTGAAGAGTACCGATGAGCGAGTCGGTGACGCCACTGATGGTCGACAGATCGTCGACGCTGCGGAAGAAGCCGAGTTCACGGCGGGCCGCCACGATGCGGCGGGCCAGGGCCAGGTCGACGCCGGGCAGGGTCATCAGTTCGGGCTCGGCCGCGGCGTTCAGGTTGAAGGTGGCCGGTACGTTCCGGTCGTACGGCCTGAAGAAGCGCCGGGGGACGAGGAACGCCTCGTTCAGCAGCCAGATCTCGGGGCCGACGTTGGCGTCGAGGGCGACCCGACCTGCCACCACATCTGCTTTGAGCTGGTCGAGCAGTTTGATGCCCTCAGCCACGCCGCTGCGGAAGGCGGCCAGGTCGCCGACCCGGCCCTGGTAGGCGAGCGCTTCCAGGGCGGCGGCCACGTCCCGGGAGGCGGTGGCGCCCCACGTCACATCAAGGAAGATCTCGCAAATGGCCGGGGCGTCGGCGGGAAAGAGCGCCATGTAGGTGCTGACCAGGTCGAGCAGGTGCGGGCGATGGGGATCCAGCGGGGACCGGGCCATCTCCCGCATCGCTGCGAAGAGCTTCAGGTTGATATTCTCATGGGGTGTGACCTCGCCTGGCACCGCCCCGAACCGGGCGTAGAAATCGGGCTCCTCATACCGCTCCCGCAGCGCCTGGCTGGTCACAATCCGGTAGAAGAGCGTGGCGCCCACCCCTTCGGCGCTGAGCATCGCCTGGGCGGGCTTCAGCTCGTCGGCCAGAAAAGTGGCATCAACCTCACCCTCCAGCCAGACGGCGAAGGGGTCGGGGTTCGGCGCCAGCGCAGCGGCCGGCAGCGCCTTGGTATGTACGTAGATGTTCCGCCGCACGCCGTCGGTCCGGAGCGCCTCGTCCACCTTATTGACCCAGGCGCTCAGAAAGTCGGGGTTGCGGCCCCGCTCCCGGCCCAGCAGCCAGGGGTTGTCGGTGCGATCGGTCACCAGCAGTTCGGTGTGTTCGGCCCAGCCTTCGTCCAGGGCGGTGGGGTAGTCCATCACCGTCATCGACTGATGCGATTTGCGGGCCGGGCCCCGGGTAATGTCGCCGACCAGGAGCCGCAGCGTGGTGTGGGCCAGTTCGTGGGGAAAGATCTTCTCGAAGAAGCCCCGCTCCAGGCCGGCCTCATCGACGACCATGTCGATGTAGGGCGTCTCCAGGAAGCAGCGCCCGCCGTGGTCATCTTCGAGCCAGAAGCCGTGGCGGGCAAAACCGCCTTCTTCTTCGGAGAGATAGAGCCAGACGGGGCCGGAGAGCTGCACGAGGTTGCGGGCAAAGCGGTCGAGGCGCAGGGCCTGGGCTGCGTAGGTCGTGTCGGCCGCCCGGCGGATGCCGGTGAGCAGCGCACTCTCCGGCGCCCGGCGCAGGACGGGGCATAGCGGCCCTTGGGCGACGGGGCCTGGGGCCAGCACCGGCGCACCCCCAGCGTCGGTCACTGCGATGAGCATTTCAAGATCAGGCAAGTCGTTGGCCTCCTCCAGGTCAAGACAGGTAGCTTCCTCAATTCTGCGAAAGCGGGGACGGGTCCTGCCCGCTGCGGGCATAACCGCCACATTTGCCCGATACCTTCCTCTAGTGCGATGAGGGGGGATTTTCTTGCTGGTGAACCTGCGCGCCTACCACCGGCCCCGGACGCCGGCCGAAGCGGTGGCGCTGCTCCGTGAAGGCCGCACCGCGCTGCTGGGCGGCGGAACCGAACTGTTCGGGCTGGATGATGATACGGTCGAGTCGGTGATCGACCTGGCGCCGCTTGGGCTCGATTTTATCCTGGCCCATGGCGGCGAGGTGCGCATCGGTGCGATGACGACGCTGAAGCGGCTGGCGGAGGCGCCCGAAGTGGCGACCCTGGCCGGGGGGATTCTGGCCCGGGCGATTTGCCAGGCAGCGCCGGCCACAATCCGGGCGGCTGCCACGGTCGGCGGGACGCTGGCCGGCAACAAGGGCGGCGAGGAGATCCCTACCGTGCTGCTGGCCCTGGGCGCCCGGGTGACGCTGGCGGCCCCGGAGCCGATCAAAATGCCTTTTGAGCTCTTCCTGTCCGCCAAGGCCGATCACCTGGCCGGCGCGCTGATCACAGAGGTCACAGTTCCCTGCACCGACCAGCGCGCCGGCTTCGCCTTCGTCAGCCGGACCCCGGCCGACCGGGCGATCGTCTGTGCCGCTGCGGCTGGCGCCCGGGTGGCCGTTGGCGGGATGGGGCCGCATCCCGTGCTCGGGTGGAGCGACGCAGCCACACAGGCGATCAGCGACCACCGGGCCAGCGCCGAGTACCGGCGCTGGGTGGCGCCGGCCCTGGTCCGGCGGGCGCTCGCCGAGGCCCGCGGGGAGGTGCTGGCATGAAGATAACCTTCACCCTGAACGGGGCGCCCGTCACGGCGGATGTCCGGGCGAACCAGACCCTGCTGGATCTCCTGCGGGGCGAGGCGATCTACTCAGGCAAGCATGGCTGCGAGACGGGCGAATGCGGCGCCTGCGCCGTGCTGGTGGGCGGCGAGCTGCGCCCCTCCTGCCTGATGCCCGCCGCCCGGGTGGACGGACGGGTCGTAGAAACGGCCGAGGCCGGGGGGCGGCCGAACCGCCTGAACCCCATCCACCGGGCCTTCCTGGACTGCGGCGGGGTGCAGTGCGGCTATTGCACGCCGGCCATGGTCCTGGCGACCGAGCAGCTGCTCCGGCAAAATCCAAGCCCGACCGAGCAGGAGGCCCGGGAATGCCTGAGCGGGGTGCTCTGCCGCTGCACGGGCTACGTCAAACCGGTCGAAGCGATTCTGCGGGCGGCGGTCCTGCTCCGGGGCGAAGAGGTCCCGCCGGTGGACCGGCCCCCGTCCGGGGTCCTGACGCCCGACGGCTCGGGGCCGGCGGCCGACACCAGGCCCCCGGCGGCGTCCGGCAACACCATCGGCGGCGAGGCCCCCGCCGCCCTCCTCGAACGCACCCTGGAGGGTGACCCCCTCAAGGTGGTCGGGCGACCCCAGCCCAAGCTGGACGGCCCCCGCCTCGTCACCGGGCGCCCGGCCTTTGTCGCCGACGTCGAAGTCCGGGGACTGCTCCACGCCCGGCTCCTCCTCTCGCCCCACGCCCACGCCAGAATCACCCGCATCGACGCGACCCGGGCCCGCGCCCTCCCCGGGGTCCACGCCGTGCTGACCCACCACGACATCCCCCGGGTCTCCTACACCTCCGCCGGCCAATCCTGGCCCGAGCCCTCCCCCCACGACATGCGGTCGCTTGATGACAAGGTCCGCTTCGTGGGCGACCGGGTCGCCGCCGTCGCCGCCGAGACCCCGGAAATCGCCGCCCAGGCGCTCACCCTCATCGAGGTCGAGTACGAAATCCTCCCCGCCATCCTCGATATGGAGCAATCCACCCTCGGTGGCGCTTCCATCATCCACGACGAGCCGGATTCCCGAGGCTTCGGCCACTTCGACTTCGCCCGTAACATCGCCGCGCAAATCACGGCCACCCACGGCGATGTGGCGCAGGGCTTCGCCGAGGCCGACCTGATCGTTGAGCGGACCTACCGCGTCCCCAAGGTCCAGCAGACCTCCATCGAGCCTCACGTCACCATCACCTACCTCGATGAAGATGACCGCCTGGTCGTGCGCACCTCCACCCAGGTCCCCTTCCACGTCCGGCGCATCATCGCACCGCTGATCGGCCTGCCCATCTCCCGCATTCGGGTGATCAAACCCCGCATCGGCGGCGGCTTCGGTGGCAAGCAGGAGGTCCTCATCGAAGATATCTGCGCACATCTGACCCTCGCCACGGGGCGCCCCGTCAAGCTCGAGTACACCCGGGCCGAGGAGTTCACCGCCGCCCGCTCCCGCCATCCGCAGATCATCACCATCAAGACGGGCGTTATGCGCGACGGCACGCTGGTCGCCAACGAGATGCGGGTGCGGGCGGACACCGGCGCCTATGGCTCCCATGCCCTCACGGTCCAGTCCAACACCGGCGTCAAGACACTGCCGCTCTATCGGGCGCCCCACCTGCGCTTTGAATGCACCACGGTCTACACCAACCTGCCGCCAGCCGGCGCCTTCCGGGGCTACGGCGTGCCCCAGGGCGCCTTCGCCCTGGAGTGCCAGATGGACGAAGTCGCCCACCTGCTGGGCATGGACCCGTGGGAATTCCGGGCCAAGAACTGGGTCCGGGTCGGCGACGTCAACGTCCTCTCGAAGAAGATGAACGAAGGCAAGGAAGGCTACGCCCAGGAGATCGCCTCCTGCGGGCTGGCCGAGTGCGTGGCGAAGGCGAGCGCCGCCGTGGGTTATGGGCAGCCCAAAGTCTCACCTCATCCGCACAAGAAGCGGGGAGTCGGCGGCGCCATCGCCATGCAGGGCTCGGCCATCCCAGGCGTTGACATGGGGGGCGCCTGGCTGAAGCTGAACGACGACGGCAGCTTCAACCTGCTGGTCGGCGCCACCGACCTGGGCACCGGCGCCGACACCGTCATGGCCCAGATCGCCGCCGAAGTCCTGGGCTGCCAGGCGGAGGATATCCTCGTCTATCCTTCCGACACCGACCTGACGCCCTTTGACACGGGCGCCTACGCCTCATCGACCACCTACATCTCGGGGATGGCGGTCAAGAAGGCTGCAGAAGAGGCCGCCTGGGAGATTCGAAAGGTCGCCGCCCGGCTCCTGGGCGACACCGTGCACGCCGAGCAGATCCGGCTTGACGACCGCAAGGCGACCGCCCCGGACGGCCGCAGCGTGACGCTGGCCGAGGTCGCCCTCCACTCGCTCCACGTGGCGAACCAGCAGCAGATTATGGGGCAGGCATCAAGCGTGTCGCTCAAGTCGCCGCCGCCCTTCTGCGCCCAGTTCGCCGAGGTCGAGGTCGACGTTGAAACAGGCCAGGTGACGGTGCTGCAGATGGCCTCGGCGGTGGACTGCGGCCGGGCCATGAACCCGGTGATGGCAGAGGGGCAGGTCGAAGGCGCCGCCACCCAGGCCCTGGGCTACGGCCACTGCGAAGAGATGGTCTGGGACGAAGCCGGCCGCATGCTGACGCAGGACCTGCGCGATTATCACATTTACGAGGCGGCCGAGATGCCGGTCCACCACACCTTCCTGGTGGAGACCCACGATCCCTTCGGCCCGTTCGGCGCCAAGGCGGTGGCCGAAGTGCCGACCGACGCCATGGCACCGGCTATCGCCAAGGCAATTGTGAGCAAAAATGTGGCGCCCCATGGGGACCCCGTTCAGGGCGGAACTCGCAGGTATATTCCAATTACATGTCGTACGATGTTAGCGGCAGAGTGTAGCGCGTCCAGACCCGATCTTGCCTGCCAGAAGTGATGGAGGAGTTCCTAAATGGACAACCTGCTGGCTGCAAAGGAACTTTTTGTGAAGTACGGTGGCAGCCATTTTCAGATGGCTCGAGAAGAGGAGTACGACCGCTATCGCAGTTTCGGTGTTTCCAAGAAACAGGAAATGGTATGGGCTGAGGAACAGGAAAAGGAATACCTTACGAAGCTCAACCGCGAGAGCGATGCTTTCGAGATAGAACGCTTAATTAGCGGGTTGGAGTTTTACCTATCAAACTATTATCTTCGCACCGTTGTACTACAGATGTTTGAGACAGTTTCGCTGAAGGATTCGCTGCTGGACTCATTCAGCAAGGTGCTGATATCAGAGAGAGTCCTAGACCTTGTTGCGAATTCGCACGCTACGGCTGACATTGTCACCGCAGGCTGCACGCTTGCCTCGCGCCTTCTTCAGAGCGTAATGCATAATCCCACAACGGTAGCCCCAGCGTATTCGAAGCTCAGCTATCTCACTAATATCCTTACGGAGGACACGATAAAGCTACGTGCCGCTTCCGACCTCGAACGATGTGGAGTGTAATATCCTGGGCCCATGCAAAGTAGCCTGTTTGGACCGCTAGATCTCCGCCGCGCGAATGAACCAAAGCGAAGGCAGCCCTCGGTGAGGCTGCCTCTTTCGTTTCCATATTGGAACAAGGCAAGGGTGAGGCACAAGAGGCTATGCAGAAGTCGCACAATGGTTCTGTATTTTTAATGAACAGTGATTACAGGAATTCAAAACGTCACGCTGAACATTTCTACCCAGAGGTGGTTCAGGTGCTTGGCCAATGGGTTGGACTTATCGCTGCCGTTCTTCTTCTGATTGTCGGCGTTCCTCTCCTCATCGAATGGGACCGCCAATTGCGTGCGAAGCGCTTATCGGGCGTGGGGGCCCACTACTCTCACCTATGCGAGTTTCAAAAAGCGTTGGATGCCTATAGTAAAGCGATTAGGCTTCGGCCCAACGTGGTTGAGTATTGGATGGGTCGGTCCCGCGTGCACTTCGAGTTCGGGAATTACGTTGCGGCGGTGGCTGATATCTCCAGGGCCATTGAGCTGAAACCGCGAATGGCAGCATGCTACATGTTCCGTGCGTACGTCATGGAGTCGCAACGTGACTGGAAATCGGCTATGGAAGACTATAGCCGGGTGCTTGAACTTCAGCCAAGATATGGACGTGCCCTCGCCCGTCGCGGCTACACAAACCTCATGTGTGGGTCCCCTGACGCTGCAATAGCGGACTTCACGGAAGCTGGTGATTGGGCTCCCGAGTACACACAGGCGTCCATCAACCGCGGATATGCCCATTTGATGAAGGGCGACCTCGATCAAGCAATCGAGGATCTGACCAATTCGATTCAGTTGACCCCTGGACAAGGACTGGCCTACCTCGACCGGGGGGTGGCTTACCACAGGAAGGGGCAAATCGACCTTGCCGAGGCCGATTACCTGCGTGCAATTGAGCTGTTCCCTAATCTGAGCAATGTTCACGCGAGCCTTGGGCTGCTGAAAGCTCGGGCCGGAGACCTTGCTGCTGCTCATGAGCACTTCTCCAAGGCGATCGAATGCAAGCCTACATGTGCGATTAGCCATCTGGGCCGTGGTGAAGTAATGCGCCACCTGGGTGACACAGCCGGCGCCATTTCTGACTTCCAGTGCGCAGCCCGGTTCGCAGAGGACCTGGTCACGTATGACCTAGCCTGTAAAATGCTAGGTGAATGCGAAGCATGAGCTTAGAGGAACGGATTCGGATGCCCCTTCGATGGACTTGGGGGACAACGAGCGTTCGGGTCATCAGCACGTCAAATTGCTGGTGACCCGAACGTTCATTGTAACGATCAGGCGATCGTGAGCAAAAGGGTGCAGTAGTGCATGCAGGTCGCCCGTTAGCTAGCTCCCAAGTACCGCTGGTAGGCTGCGTTTAGGTCAGGCACGAAGAACTGATTAGACCTCCACTTCTCCGCTTCTTCCTCGCTCTTCAGGTTGATGATGCGGTACCGGATCTCCACGTTTGTCCCATAGAGTGGGAAGTATGGGGTAGTCCCATAAGCGCGTTGCTTGTGCCGCTCAACGGCTTTGCGATCTTCGTCTGTGAGTTTCTCCCAGGCGCCCAAGAGGGAAGCACGGTGCCACTGGTTGAGTGTGGCTCCGTTGTCGGTATTGTGGACATGCCTCCAGAAGGCTTCGTCCCATCGCCACAACACGAGGTAGGGAAAGGATTCATAAGGCTCATAAGGCACCTCTTGCCAAAGCGCACCGCACGCAGTGCACCGGAGTAAGCAAAGCCAGTTCCCTACCGTAACCTTCTCCATCACAGGGCGTTCCACACAGATGGCCACTCTTGTAGGCTGACCGCATTCAGAGCAGTCCACAGTTGTCCCTCCCTTAGTGCCCTTTCTACTACTCAGTGTACCACGAAATATTCGACTGTCAGCACACAGTACAGAGTTGCGCAGCGGTCGTGGTCGGCACCACGTCTACCCATCCTCGTGGGCATGCGCAAGGGATTTCGCAGCGTTCAGGCCATCAGCAATCTTGCTGATGGCCTGAACATTTCCTGCTTTGACAAGGCAAATGTGAGCAAGAATGTTGGTCGTTTTGGCAACATCGTCCCTCTCGCCCGATCCGTTGCGGGAACTATCAGGTGCTTCCAGATTTCGTATCGTACGATGTTAACGGTAGGGTCTAACGACACCAGGGCGCTATGCAGAATCCTATCACGGTCGCCCCTGCGTATGAGGATCTGCAGCATTCGGCAGATGTCCTGACAGAGGATACGATTAGGCTGCGGGCCGCCGAAGATCTCGAAAGGTGCGGGGCTTAGGAGCCGGTGCAGATACGCCAACGCTAACGACGAAGCCGCCCCTGGGGCGGCTTTCAACGTCTACCTCGATGTCGTTGGGCCAAAGTCTGCCCCTTCACGTCTTGTCTCAATATGACTCTTGCGAACACCATCATCAGATGGCCAACTCGCAACATTCGTCAGAAAATGTCTTGGAGAGAACTGCGCCGACGTATGCCAGCCCTTTGCCCGATATGAGGGAACGCTTTAGGGAGTTCGGCACCCCAATGGCAGCACCCCCTCCCGAAGGCCTGCTGAACTGCAAAGACATAAGAGAAGGGGGAGTTTAACTCTTGCGTAACCCGTTCTCTGCCACCCTTTGCGTAGCTCATCGCTATCTGCACTACTGCGGAGGCCACGCCCAACCCGGTTGGCTTAATGTCCAGCAGGTATTTTACAGAAGACATTACGAAGTTAATCCCTGTGTCCGTGAGCAGTGTGCCAATCCTGTGCTTCTCCAATTCGATATCTTCCTCGAACTGTTCTATGACAGTGGTCGCGGCGTCTGCGGATGGCGCTTCCTTGAGGTCCCTCTCGAAGGATCTGAGCCTACGCCGTAGGTTTAGCAGTTCCCGCCGGTGTTGACGCTTGAACCACATGATGTCTCCGAGAGGAGTATCGTCTGTAGGGGTAGGCAACAAGCGACGCAGCCTGACACTTGCGATAGGATGCAACTCACTGGTGGCCGTTACGTTAAACAGCAGCCTTTCGTATTCGCTTTCGCCTGTACACGGCGTGAACCCATGTACTCGACCCATGTGTTTGGCAAGAGCCCCCAAGTATGTAGTACCCAAAGCGTAGTCAATTTCGTAGTAGCCCAGCCGATCCCTAACTTTGCTCATCAGGCCCAAGTTGTGGAACAGATTGACCATGTACCCGGTGAGCTTGTCCTGGTGAATCTCCATGGTTTTTCGGCCGATCAGGTGCCGACGAGACTGGTCCTCATAGTCCGGAGCAGTGACGATGTCCTCCACTTCTTCGTGCAGTGCATCTTCAATCTGGTGCATGGCGTTTTCAGGTGCTAGGTACTCAAGCTCTTCTTGCTCACGAAGCATATCCATGGGTCGACCAAGGTTCTGTCGGGCATCGACCGGGGCGATGGTTCCGAGTTTGTCGGAGTACAGCAGCACTCTACGTAACCAGGTTTCGTCCGGTATGGTGATGGTCGGGTAATAAAGAAACTTGTATGCCACAATACTCCCTCCGAGATAAGGTTGAGCAGAAGCTTCTTGGATGAACTCACGTGTGCCTTCCCAAACTCTGGTCTCACTGATCCCACCCGTTCGATGCCGGTCGGTATGCGGACATATTCACGTTCGATCAGGCAATTGTGAGCACAGTGCCAACACAGGCGAACAGGACCGGCATCTGAATTATGAGTCCACCAGCGTCACTGAAACTAACAGGCTAGTGGTTTTCATCCTTCTCGGATTCGAGTGCTGTCTGGAACTGCCTGACAAGTTCCTCCAAAGGGTCATCGCCAACGGACTCATCAACTGGGTCAACGATTTCCGGAATGACGCCTTGGACAGCGGAGCTAATCAAACCTGGCGTGACGTGTTGCCACCGAGCAAAGTCTTCGGCAGTGAGGCTCTTCATGCTAGCTAGCAGTAGAGCATCGAAGATCTCTCTCTTGTGCTCCAGAGGAAGGTTCTGGTTCGCGGTTATATCTAAGAACGCAGCAACAATCCGCTCCCAAACATGCAGTTCTCGCCATGGTCTGAGATCTCTTCTAAAGTTGTTAATGGTTTCCTCAAGGGAGACCGGGTACAGTTCAAACAGGACCCGTTGGACGATCTTTATCCGCACTAACATGTCCGCGTTGAGGGTCTTGTGCCGAATCGGGGGTTTTTTGATGTCCTGGATCCGTACATTTGCCTCAACATATGGAACGCCTTTCAGTAGGCGGTCCATTGCCAGATGTCTCATCACCATAGTGTGGATATCCGGACGTACTATACTTGCTACTCTGAGCGATATATCCCAAGCATCGTGCTTGGTGGTATCCAGGGCTACCTTATCTGCCAATGGGGGACTGAATTCAAGGACTTCATCACGGCTAACGTTGTGCCACACCGGAAGCAGTTTCCTGTCCGCACCAAGTTCCATGGCAACAAGCCCGCGCAACTCATACTCGGGCCACTTCTTCTTCATAAATGCGGGACTGATTACCACGATGCCATAACGAGAGGAGGCCAGCCCTTTATCAATCGATCGAGAGAGGCTGTCGCCCATCGTTAGGGTGAACTCATCATACCAAACCCGTACACCCATCTCACTTAGGAGCCTCGCCAATGGCCGAACGAACCTCTCCTTGTCTTCGGATGCGTGGGAAATAAACAGATCCCACTGCGGCTGACTCATTTCGACTCCTCCATTGCGTCTCCCGAATGGCTACAGCATACAGCATTGACCCGCCGCTCTTCGGAATATCTAGCACAACTACCAAATGCCCATTTCAATTGGTGTGACACAAACCACACATATCATAGCAGAATTGCGAGACGTATAGGATAGCTGCATGAATTTTCGACCGCAGCAAATGGTTGTTGCCTGCCACCGACCGTCTTCGTCTCCCTGATACGCAATCTCCGGTGGCGCCCCACGGTGCCGCCCAGCCACATGACCTTGCGGTCCCACCGGTCGCCGTCCCCGACCGCACGCCGCTCTTCCGCGCGTGGTCGGTCCCCTGCCACCCCCTGGGCACATCCGCTCCGCAGGCCACCCGCCGCCGTCCCCAGGTGCGCACCGCATTGCGGTGCACCCCCGGGGCCCCCGGCGACGGGCGACCTGCTACGGGATAAGCCGAGGTAAAAGCGGCTTGCCACTTCGTGCCAAGCCGCAACCTCTGGGAACCGGGCCGCTAGCGGCCCGGGCACGCCGTGCTAGCCACGCCGCCCCGGCTGCTTCGCAGCCTGGCCTGGCGGGCTAGCACCCATCCCCCGCCCGCGCAAACGGCAGGTGCCCACCAAGGCACCTGCCTTTGCAATGCCCCGCCCTGCATATCATCCCAGAGCAGAAAGGCACTTCAAACGGAAACCATGAACCCCTCCCCAATCCAGGTTTTCGAAGGAGGGGACCATGAACCGAACAACTGAGACCCTATTCCTGCGCCTCGACCCAGCCCTAGCCCGCACGGTGCGGGACCAGGCCAAGGCCCGCGACACCACCATCAGCGCCCTGGCCGAAGAAGCCCTCAAGGCCTACATCAACGAGACCACCGGCGCCGACCACCGCACCCAACTGCTCCAGGTCACCGAAGAAGCCCTGCTCACCCGAGTAGAGGAACGGTTCAACCGCCTGCTAACAAACGTCCGAAACCTGTACGCCAAGGAAGCTCTGGACTCGGCCCTCACCTTGGAGCTAGTCAAGCAAGTCCTCGCCCTCGGCCTACGCGACGAGAAGCAACTGGCCGCCCTCATCGACAAAGGCCGCCAGGAGGCCCACAAGCGCATCACAACCCGCGCCCCCTGGTCCACCCCCATCCCCCCTGAAGTCGAGGCCAAGATCGCCACGCTGGAGAAGGAGAAGGCCAAACTCCAGGACTTCATCAACCAGCAGAAGCAGCAGATCACGTACCAGGAGAACATCATCGACACTTGGCGGCGGGGCCAGGAGGAGCTCAGAAAGGCGCTCGATCAGGCGAAGACCGAGACGCAGCAGGCGCGCTGGGAGATATCGGAGCTCCAGGCCCGCTTCGACCGGGCCATTCAGGCCTTCGAGGCGCAAGGCATGATCAAGCGGAAGTCTATCCGCGAGATCCTGGCCGAACTGTCGAGGTAGCCCGATGGCGGTGATGGTCAAAACACTGGGCTACTACAGCCACAAGGGCGGAACCGCCGCCAAGGGACTCTCGAAACTGAAGTCCCACCTCAAGTACCTCCAGTACGGCAAGGTACACGAAAATGAACCAAGAGGCTTTACAAGAGAGAGCGACACGTACTCTCGATCCGACTTCTACGCCAAGGTCGAGGCGCAGCCCGAGCGGGGCGTCATTGCTCACAAGCTGGTCTTCAGTCTGAGCCAGGACGAGCGGGACCGTCTGGGCGTCGACCTGAAGCAAATGGTCCGCGACACCATGGCCGGGTGGGAGGCCAAGCTGGGCCGCCCCCTCAACTGGATTGGCTTTCAGCACGAAGACAAGGGACACCCCCACGTGCATGTGGTGGTCGGAGGCTACGCCGGCGACAAGCAGGTCGGCATCTACCAGTGGGACCTGGACTGGCTCCGCAAGACCGCCGACAGGAGCAAGGACGCCCTGGCCAAGGAGCCCACACGGGACCTGACGCCGAAGCAGGAGGCCCAACGGCTCCACCGGCAGATGGAGGAGCACGCCAGGGCCAACACCCGGTTCTTTGACCGCATCCTCGGTCTGGACCGGGGTCTTGACCGGGGCCGCTAAATAACATGGTGCGGGCCCAAGCCCGCACCATCTGCCAAGAACGCATCACGGTCGTGGTGGGGCTGTCAAGACCCTCCGGCCGCCGAAGGCGGTGGCGCCGCAGGCGCCAGTCTTGACAGCCCCACCCCGGCCGTGATCCCCCGCTATCAAGGGCGCCAGGGAGGACCCTGGCCCCCTCGGCCCGATTTCAACTCAAGCAAGATGGACAATCAGGAGAGCATAGTCTCTCCACGAGGGGAGTGAACGCCCGGTGAGCCGACTGCCCCGCCCCGACTGGTATTCCAAGCCCCACGAAGAGTGGCCCAGTTCTGCCCGGGAGTTCTACCGCCTCTGCTGGGTCATCACCCGGCGGATCCAGGAGAGGCGATCCCGGGAGCAGGCGTCACGCTCCCAATCACCAGATCAAGCCCCAGACCTGGAAAGAGATATATCGTAACCCCCCAGCCATCACAGAAGTGCTGCAGCAGCATTTTGCGCTCCTCGGGCTCGGCATCCTGCCAGATATCTCGAAAATTGACCAGGAAGTTTGCCAGTACCTCCTTCGGCGGGGGTGCTGGCGTATTTGTTACCGCCTCCAGTTGCGTCCGAATGGCCTCGATTCGACCCCGGTGCGGCTTTACTCGGGCCAGATAGTCGCTGAGGGCGATCTCGCCGGTCTCGTATGCCTGGTCCCAACGGCGCACGGCCATCTCAGCACTGGTCAGATCCTGACGTAACCGGCGGATCTCTACATCCGTCATGCCGAGACGCTTCTCATAATCCGCCTCGATCTGATGGTAGAAGCGGTCTAGTGTCTCAGGCTCCCCGAGAGCAGCAATCGCCTCTACCACGTTCGCTTCGATCAGGTGGCCCATAGAACTTGTCAAAGGGCGCTTTCCATCCCCGCAGCCCATGCCCGAGTTCCAGGCCCGGCAGCGGTAGGTGTACTGCCCCTTCTGCTTGCCCGACAGACGAGAAATCGTAAGCGGCCCGCCACAGACCCCGCACCGCGCAACCCCGGTTAGCACGTAGACGCCGGTAGCCTGGCGCGGCGGAAGCTGCTTGCGCCGCTTGAGGACCTCCTGCGCCCGCTCATACGTTTCCAGGGAGACCAGGGGCTCATGCTCCCCCTTCACCCACTCCCGATCCCCTCCCTTCTTTCCCTTAGGGAAGGCGCCGATATAGGTGGGGTTCCCAAGAATCCGCATCACTTGCTCCGCTGAGAACCGCCCACCTTTGGCCGAGCGCGCCCCCAACTCCTCATTCAGCCAGATGGCGATCTGCCTGCTGCCGTGCCCGGCCAGATACTTCTCGAAGATCTTCGGGATGAGTTGGGAAGTTGTTGGGTCGGGAACCAGCCGCAACAGGTTCTTACCGCCCTTCATCTTGCCTGACGGCTCCGTCGTGTACCCGAAGGCCACCCGCCCGCCGTTCCACTCGCCGGATGAAAACTTCTTCTGCTTGCCAAATGCTGTTCGCTCTGCGATGGTCTCCCGCTCCCACTGGGCGAACTCGCCGACCATGCGGATCATCAGCCGGCCCGTCGCATTCGTGGTGTCAAACTGCTCCGTGACGGACCGGAAATGTATGGAACGCTTCTCGAAGTCCGAGAGCAGGTCGTCCAGGTCCCGAACCGACCGGGTGAGGCGGTCAAGCTTGTAGACGACAATAACGTCTTGCGGCTGGGCATCCTTCATCATGCGCTGGAACTCGGGGCGATTCAGGTCTTTGGCCGAGACCCCGTCATCCCGATACCAACCTGCGATCTGGTACCCCTGCAGCTGGCAGAACAGCTCCAGCTTGTCCCGCTGGGCCGCCAGCGAGTACCCCGACTGCGCCTGCTCCTCCGTGGAGACACGCATA
>JARBUG010000117.1 GCA_029239785.1 Symbiobacteriaceae bacterium
TAAGTTTGAGGGGGCCATCCTAGTCTCTGTTAATGGGCGATTTCTCACCACTGAGGCCGAGTGGGACTGCGTTGATCTTCTGTGGGGGCGCATCGTGCAGGCGCTGGAAGCAGTGTCCGACAAGGGCTCTTGGGTCGGTTCATTTGTAGATATGCCTCTGAAATTGGAGTTCAGGCGAACAGGCACAGACCTGACCGCAATTGTTGGGACCTCACCTCCACGGTCGGTCACATTCGACTACGGTGCATTCGTTTATGCGCTGCTGTTGGAGGCCAAACGGGCGTTTACAGTGTTCATCAGCCTGTCAGCACAGAACAAGCATTCATGGTACGAGCGCTACCTCCACCAAGTCAATCGACTCCTCGCCAAAGAGGAAGACAAGGCGGACACTAGTCTTCTTCCTAAGAGCGATTCCTGAAGCGGTCATACCCAAACGAACGGGGACGTGCCCTCCTGGTGAGGCCGCACGCCCCCCGCTGTTTCCCGGCGCCGCCCCTTCGGCCCTTTCATAAGGACCACCGTCGGCCGGGCCCCGTCAAGGCCGGCTGCCTGCTCCGGGCTCTGTCCGCACATGCTATAGCCCAGAGGGGACCACCACCATGACCTGCACCGCACCACACCTTTTCCGCCACCGCAAGACCCACCAATGCTGGCTCGCCGGTTGCATGCGCTGGACCTGCGACACCTGCATTCGCAAGGTCGCGAGGCGCTGGCAGGCGATCCTTCACTGGGCCGCCCAGCACGGGCTGGCCCCTATCGGGAAGCCCCGCCCGCAGAGCATGCGGCCCAACATGAGCAGGCCATTGCCGTCATGGAACGGCTGACCCGGGCGCTCAGCCGCCTGGTCGAAGAGATCCGCAAGGAACACGGCCCCATGCAATACCTGGCCGTCGTTGAACTGACCACCGGCCGCCGGACACCATGCCACCGGCCCCACCTGCACGTGCTGGTGCGCGGCCCAGCCGTGCCCAAGCGCTGGCGGTTTCACACCAATCTTCCTAAGAGCGATTCCCGAAGCGGTCATACCCAAACGAACGGGGACGTGCCATCTGAGGCTGCACGTCCCCCGTTGTTTTCACCTGGCCCGCCGCGGTGCGTCGCTGCGTTCGCTTTTACATGGAGGCTCCGTCATTTCGCGTGCGCAGATGGTCGGAGCCGGCGAAAACCCCTGTTTCCGGGCCAAAACCGGCTTCTCCGCCCATCCGAGCACGGGTTTCTAGAGGCGTAGCGTGCAGAACCGGGCGGAACCCCCGGTGAGCGGGCGAAGACGACTAGTCTTCTTCCTAAGAGCGATTCCCGACCCGTGACGACAGGGGGGTATGCGGCCAGGGCCTGCTGCCGCTTCGCTCGCTCTTCCTGGGTCTGGGCCTTGTCAGGGTCCGTGTCGCTGCTAGGCAGGCCCACCACCGCCGGCGGGTAGATCGGGTCCCCGGTCCTGGGCTGAGGAGGAGTCCGTGGAACGCTTGGCCACGGTCTCGTGCGTATCGGCCAGGCCGGAACCCCCGGCCTTTCTTACTTTTCTCTGCCACGGCCATCGGCGCAGGTGGCGGGCCGGGACCCGGCGAACCAGATGGACCGGCTCTTGTCACAAACTGAACTTCCACATTCATCAAACCGGAGGCAGACCCATGCTACATCGACATGCCCGTATCGCGCTCGCACTGATCCTGCCCTTGCTCCTGCTCTCCTTCGCCGCACCGGCCCGAGCCGCATGGCCCGATGCCGACCAACAACACCAGATCGACGCCCTGGTCCAGCAGGCCATGCAGCAGGGGCACATCCCCGGCATCGCCGTGGGCATCGTGGAAGATGGCCGGACGGTCTACCTGAAGGGGTTTGGCCAGGCCGACGCCGGCGGCCGCCCCGTCACGCCCCAGACGCCCTTTATGATTGGATCGCTCAGCAAGTCGTTCACGGGCCTGGCGGCCCTGCAGATGGTGGAAGCAGGCAAGCTTGACCTGGACGCACCGGTGCAGCGGTACCTGCCCTGGTTCCGGGTCGCGGACGGCGCGGCGTCCGCGCAGATCACCGTCCGGCATCTGCTGAACCACACCACCGGCATTCCGCGCAGCGAAGACGCCTTTCTGGGCGCCCTCGACCAGCATCACACCAGCGAGTGGGTTGTCCGGGGCCTGGCAGATGTAGGGCTCGCCGCGGCGCCCGGCGCCCGGTACGAGTACAGCAACCTGAACTACATCACCGCGTCCCTCATCATCGAAACCGTCTCCGGCGTACCGTACGACCGCTACGTCAGCGAGCAGATTCTGGCACCCCTGCAGATGACCCATTCCTTCACCGCCGAGGCGCCGGCCCTGGCAGACGGGCTGGCCACGGGCCACATCAGCGTGGGCGGGCTCTGGCCGCTGGCCCACCGGGTTCGCTTCAGCCCCAGCCAGCTCGGGTCTGGCTCGCTGATCACGTCGGCCGAAGATATGACCCACTACCTGCTGGCGCTGATGCATGACGGCAGATATGAGGGGCGGGCGGTGTTGCCGCCGCAGCGCGTGGCGGAGCTCTTCGCGCCGGGCGCGCCGACGGCGCCGTACAAGGGCGCCCCGACCTACGGCCTGGGCTGGGTGACCGCCCAGCGGGTGGGGGAGACGCTGTACGAGCACCAGGGCTCCTCGGCCGGCTTCCATTCGGCGATGGCGATGCTGCCTGGCCGGTCACGGGGCGTGATCATCCTCTCCAACGCCGGCATTGACGCGACCGACGCCGTCGCCCGGCTGGAGGAAGCGTTGATTACGGTGATGCGTGATCAGATGGCCTTTCTGGCCAAAGCACGGGTACCGGCTTCATCTTACCTGACGCTGATCATACCGCCCCTGGTCCTGCTCTGGCTGATTGCCGATGCGATGCTGCTGCCCCGGTGGCGCCGGCGGGTCCGGGTCCGGGGCGCCCGGTGGAGCGACTGGGCGCTGGCGGGGCTGTCGCTGGTCTTGGCGCTGGTATGCCTGGCCGGCGTGCCGCTGGCCATGGACGCCACCTTGCTGCTCATGTGGGCCGTGCTGCCCACCGTGGCTGTCGCCATCTGGGCGGCGGGGGGGCTGGCGCTGGCGACCTTCGGCTGGCGCGTTGCGGTGCTGTGGAAGCGGCAGAGGCGGGGGGCGACTGCCTCCCTACGATAGCTGAGGAGGCGCCGTGCAGGGTAACTTGCACGGCGCCCCTCTCCGTCCCCGAGGCCCTGCCCCAGCACCTGGCCGACCTGCGCGGCCCCGCCCAGGATGCCATCGTCCAGAAGGGTAACGCCCTGAAGACCGAATACTCAACCCCCGCTAGATCAACCCGCCCCGGCAGACGGTCTGCCCCTCTTCGCTTCCGACCGGATCTGCACGGCCCACCTCTGAGAAACCATGCGCAGATGGGCAGAGACCCTGATTTCGCCCCGGAAACGGGTATTCTTCGCCTTTCCGCCCATCCGCGCACGCACAGGCGGGGTACCATCGTGCAAATGTGCACGGAGGGTGGTCACCCCATGCTTGTCGTGTGCTTGTCGTGACACCGCGCCGGCACCGACCCGGGCTCCGGCCGGGTGCAGCAACCCCTTGCCCCGCCCCCGGTGCGGGCAGTGGGCATACCCGGCGTTCCCCCGGCCCAGAGCAACGAAGGAGCCGTTCTGGTCCGCCACCTGGGGGAGCATGCAACCGTCCCGGACTCTCTCTGTTCCCCGGGCCCTTACAGCCAGGCCATACCACAGGACCGCCCACCGCCGAGGGGGCGCCCTGGAACCGGTCATCGTGTACTTGTCGTGCGCTTGTCGTGCGCTTGTCGTACCCGGTCATGAATTTTCCGTTAACACGTTGCACACCCAACATATTCCATGGTATCTTGTATATGGTGATACAACAAGACGGCAGCGACTACCTGAAGGAAGGAGGAGAATCCATGTCTGAATCACGCCCCCCTGAAGCGCTGCCCCAGCACATTCTCGATCTGCTGACCCATGCTTCTCTGAGCGACCTACGCGGACCGGCCACCGAGGCCGAAGCCCAAAAAGGCACCACCGGCCCCGCCACGGCCCTGGTGACCGGCCCGGCCCGGTTCCTGCTCTCCGCCCTCGCCGACGACAGATTAAACAAAGTGGGCACACAGGCCGGCTTAACGGAAAAACAAGTTACCCGCCTGTCAGCCGAGTTCATCGGCGATTCCAAGGTGCTGCTGCTCAGAGCGGTAGAAGGCGGAAACCGGACGGTCTTCGAGGTACGCCGACCCCGGAACGAGAGCGGCTGCCGCTTCAACCTCTTCAAGCTGCTCGGCCCCGCCCGCATGACCGTTGCTTCCGGCTGGCGGGAGCGGTACGACGTCTTCTCGGTCCCCCAGGGCAACAAGTTCTGGCCCGGCCTGCTCATCGACCTGGGCCACCCCAAGGAACGCTCCAAAGCCCCGGTGCCCAAAAAGCGGACCCGTAAGAAAAAGCAGCCCGCCCCGCCTCCCGGCACCTCCACCGACAACCAGTCGCAAACATCAACCGAAACTCGATAAAAACAAGCGGCACAGGCCCATCGCCTGTGCCGCTCCCTGTTACAACTGCCGCCTGATCGACGGGTCCGCAATCTTGTCATCTTTCGCCAACAGCAAGACCTTGCTCAGAATCTCAGCAGTCTTCGAGTCACCCTCCTCGAAGGGTCGGCCTTCATCTTGTCCCACCGGTCATAAACGTAGCCGACGTCGTCTGTAAAGACTGGGCGGGCACGGGCCACAAACCAGGCGGCTTTTTCAGTTGCTCTGTTCATGGCACTACCCTCCCACCAACGGCATCAGCCGCCAGAACTGCACGCGGGAGTTCTCGTTCATGATCAGGAGCTCATCCGGGTCGGTCCGACGCCGTTCGTCCACGATTGCCAGAAAGGCGCCCCGGGCGAAGGCATCCAGGGCCTGGCGCACGGCGCTCTCCTGCTGGGCCGGCGTCAGCCGGGCGGTCTGGCTCCGTACCCGCTCGGCGATCAGTGCGGCCACGGTCAGTTCAGCCGTGGGAAGCGAAAGGGGTTCCATGACGATGGGACCCAGTTGTTCACGGGTTGCCACTTCCAGCAGCAGGGCGGCCAAGGTGCATCAGCGAGAACGCTTTGGGGCTTCGCCGGGTAGATGTTGGTGGTGGCCCATGCCCAGACTCTGCTAAAATGAATATCGACTTATGCCTATGGAGGACCAGCAACATGCAAGGATCCTGGAAAAGACAGACCATCCTGTTCCTGAGCACCCAGACCATCTCGCTCTTCGGCTCCGCCCTCGTGCAATACGCCATCAGCTGGCACATCACCCTGTCCACCCAATCCGGGCTCATGGCCACCATTGCCATCGTCTGCGGCTTCCTGCCGACCTTCTTTCTCTCCCCGTTCGCTGGCGTCTGGGCCGACCGCTACGACCGCAAGCGACTGATTATCCTGGCCGACGCCTTCATCGCCACCGCCACGCTGATCATGGCACTGCTCTTTTATGCCGGATACGATTCGCTCTGGCTCCTCTTCGCGGTCCTGGCGGTGCGGGCCCTGGGCGCCGGCATTCAGACCCCGGCGGTAGGCGCCATTCTGCCCGACCTGGTGCCCGCCGAGCACCTGACGAAGGTAACTGCCACCAACGGCTCCATCCAGTCGCTCGTCACACTTGTCGCCCCCATGCTCGCCGGGGCGCTCATGTCGGTCGCCTCCATCGAATCGATCTTCTTTGTTGATGTAGGCACCGCTGCGATCGCCATCTTTATGCTGGTCGCGGTTCTGCGAATTCCGGTGCACGCCAAGGCGCTGCAGGAGCAGACCACGAGCTACTTCAGCGATATGAAGCAGGGGTTCCTCTACATTGCAGGCCATGACTACCTGAAGGCTTATTTTCTGTTCAATGCTGTCTTTATGATTCTCGTCGCCCCCGTTGCCTTCCTGACACCGCTGCAGGTGGCCCGTACCTTTGGCGATGATGTCTGGCGCCTGACCGCCATCGAGATGACCTTCTCCATCGGGATGATGGCGGGCGGCCTCTTCATGGCCTGGTGGGGCGGCTTTCAGAACAAGATTCACACGATGATGCTCTCCAGCCTGATGATCGGGGTATTGACCTTCTTGCTGGGCGTGGTGCCGATCTTCTGGATCTACCTGGTCTGCATGGCGATCATCGGCGTTGCGATTCCGCTCTTTAACACGCCGGCCACTGTACTGCTGCAGGAGAAGGTTGAGCCCGACTACCTGGGCCGCATCTTCGGTGTGCTGGGCATGATTGCCACTTCAATGATGCCCCTGGGCATGGTGATCTTCGGGCCGGTGGCCGATGTGATCCGCATCGAATGGCTGCTGATGGGGACGGGCGTGCTGATGTTTGTGGAAGGGTTCTTTTTGATTGGGACCCGGGTGCTGGTGGAGGCTGGGCGGCCTGCCTCCGAGTAGTGGTGGACGCGTTCTGCCGCGGCGGCGGACGGGCCCGGCCAGGGGCGATCCTCCTCAACCCCTGACCAGACCCGACCGCCTGGGCTCGCGCCACCCCTGCCGACGGCTAGACGGGGCGCAGCCCTTCTGGCGCTCGACATAAGCCAAGGGCGCCCGACCTGACACAGGTGGGGCGCCCGATTTGTTTGTCCTATGCCTGACCCTTCAGGACTGCTAGGTCCCGTTCCACGATGCCGACTTTCCGGGTGACGTGGTCACTTTCGGCTTTCAGAACGGTGATGTCCCGATAGTGCCCTTCGATCATGTGATCCATCCGCTGCTCCAGCCCGATCATGCGCTGCTCCATGCGGTCGAACCGCTCGTTCATGCGGGCCTCCATGGCTTCCATGCGGGCCTCCATGGCTTCCATGCGGACCTGCATATCGGCTTGGCTGGCATTTGTCTTGGCGACCAGGCTGATTAGCTGGTGGAGCATACTTTCCATGCGATCTAGCCGCTCTTCACTCTTGTCGACAGCTTCCACCCCCCGGTCGTACGACTACTTTACCACGTTGGACGGCCATGTGCTACCCGAGCATCCGCTCCAGCGCCCCGAGCCCGTCCTGGCCCATGCGCCCGGCGCCAAAGAGCGCCCGGACCCGGGACAGAGCAGCGGCCAGGTCGCGGGCCGACGGCCTGGGCGCCCGCCCCAGGCCCCGGGCGAACGACTCGGCAGCCCGCTCCCGCTCCCCGAGGATCAGGTAGAGTTCACCCAGGGCAAAGTCGACCAGGAAGGAGACCGGTGCCTGCTCCTGCAGTTCACGGCAGAGCGGGACGAGGTTTCGGGCAACCGTGGTGGCTGTGCGGTAGTCGCCGTTCAGCATGCTGAGGTGGGCGACGCTCACGCCGGTGTGATAGCTTTCGGGGTGCTTTTCGTAGGACCTGCGGTAGGCCAGAATGGCTGAACGCAGGTGGCTCGGGTCGCCCGTCTGGCCGTACAGGCCCTGATGCACCCGCCCGGCAAAGGCCGCAATTTCGGGGTCGAACCGGGCGCTCGGTTCGAGGCGGCCCAGTTGGGCCAGGATTTTCTTCGCTTCGTCGCAGCGCCCCAGGCCGAGCAGAATCAGACCCTTACGGTGCAGCAGGATGGGGTCGTCAGGGACCTGTGCCAGGGCCCGGTTGACTTCGGGCAGGGCCAGTTCGTACTCCTGCAGGTCCAGGTACGTACGGCTCAGGCGGCTGTGGGCCTCGAAAGCGACCCAGCGGTTTTGCGCCGCATCTTCGCCGAAGTCGGCTGCCTCCAGGGCCCAGGCCGGCGCGGGCGCGATGCGCCGCTGGGCCCGCAGCGCGTGCATGGAGAGGCGGATGGCTTCGATATAGGTATCGAGCGCACCGTCCCAGTCGGAGGGCTCGTCGATGCCCGCGGCCGCCAGCAGGCGGCGGCAGAGCGCGGCGACCTGCTCTCGGTCATCAGCCTCGCAGGAAGGCAGGCCTGCCAGCGGCCCGCCGGGCCGGCACCCGAAGAGGAGGGGCAGAATCTCCTTTGAGCCCTTACCGCGGGCAATACCGCATTCCCAAAGAATTTCCGGCCGCTCGCAGCTGCGGGAGGTCAAAATGGCCAGGACGACCTTGCTGTCGCCCAAGTACGGCTCGACCATGTCATCGCGTTCGGCACTGGCGTGCAGGGCCACCAGTGACCCCCGGGAGATACGGCGGAGCAACTCTTTCCAGGCTGCCGCCAGGCGGCCTTCTTCGAGCATATGGCTGATGAAGATTCGCACCCAGCCTCATCCCCTTGTCCATTCCTTTTCGCTCCCAGGTTACCAATTGCTACCAGGTGGCGCAAGGGAGAATCGAACGACAAGGTTCGGCAGGCAGGATTCGACACGTCCTTCCAATGGTCCGCATAACGAATCAACTGCCCATCCCTGGCACGTGTGCCAGGGATTGACAATTTAGGGTGATACCGATATCATGTCAAGTAATCGTATTTTTCCAATATGGGTGACGGGCATGAGAGAGGGGCGTACGTAGAATGCGTGGGCGCAGTACATGGATCGTAGGCTTACTGCTATTGGCGCTGAGCATGGCCGGCGGACTGACGAAGATATCGGAGGCACACGAAGAGCGGCCTGACCGGGTTGATCCCCACCTGTGGGCGGAGTCCAAAAAGGCGGGCGGCCAGAAGGTTCCGGTCATCATCCAGGTGGCGGGTCCAGGTCAGGACGGCGAGCTGCTGCTGAAAAGACACGGCATCAAGGCGGACGATCAGTTCGGGTTCATCGGCGGCTACCGGGCCGAACTGCCGGCTGCCGTAGTCGAGAGACTGGGCCGCGACGAAGCGGTCCGCTACATCAGCCTCGATGCACCGGTGGAACTGCACGGGTACGACCTGACGCCGCTGCAGACCGTTTATAACCAGGTCGCCGGCGTCGCCGACGGCTGGAACATGTGGGGTCTGACGGGACGGGGCATCAGTGTGGCGGTGCTGGATACAGGCGTCAACAGCCATGACGACATCAAGCAGCGGCTGACGGTGGTGCGCACCAACATCAGGGCGATGAACGGCAACGATGCGAACGGGCACGGCACCCATGTGGCGGGCATCATCGCCGGGCGGGCAGGCAATGGCGCATACCTGGGCGCCGCACCGGAAGCGAACATCATCGCCATCAAGATTGCCGATGACCTGGGCCGCAGCAGCGAAGGCGATCTGCTCCGGGGCCTGCAGTGGGTCTACGACAACCGGTCGGCCTACAACATTCGGGTGGTAAACCTGTCGGTCTCGGCCTCGCAGGAGGTCGGCTACAGACAGAGCGCCATTGACGCTGCCGTAGAACAACTCTGGCGGGCCGGGATCGTGGTGGTCGTCGCCTCGGGCAACCGGGGCAACGCAGAGGGCGCCGTCAACTTCCCGCCGGCCAACGACCCCTTCGTGATCACGGTGGGTGCCCTCGATGATGCCGGCACGCTCTCGGCGGCGGACGACAGCCTGGCGTCCTTCAGCAGCTACGGCACCACGCAGGATGGCTTCAAGAAGCCCGAAATCGTGGCCCCGGGCCGGAAGATCGTCTCGCTGCTGGGCGGTCCCACCGTCACGCTCGCGAAGATGTACCCCGATCGTGTCACAGGCACCTACATCCGCCTGAGCGGCACTTCGATGTCGGCGCCGGTGGTGGCAGGGGCGGTGGCTCTGCTCCTGGAGCGTTACCCGCAGCTGACGCCCGATCAGGTCAAGTACCTGCTGGTTGGCTCGGGTCAGACCTACCCCGGCCGGCCCGTCGGCACCGCACCGCTGATCAACCTGCGCAGCGCACTGGAGTTGGGCCGACAGATGCCCGTGCCGGCGGCAAATCAGGGCCTGGCATGGAACCCCGGCATCGACCCGGCCACGGGTGCCGTGAACTGGGGTAACGCCTACTGGGAGAACGCCTATTGGGAGAATGCGTACTGGGAGAACGCGTATCCGGCCAACGCCGATTACATGTTCTTCAACTTTGACTGACCGCGGTCGATCGAAGATCGATCCGCCGGAGGCGCCGACAGGGGGTTCGGAAGAACCCCCGAAAGGCAAGTAGCATGGCGACTGCAAGGGGGGAGCAAGAGTTGCGACCTTACACGCGTGAGGCGACCTGGTATTTGCGGAGCGTGATTTTTGCGGGGGCCGGCCTGCTGGCCCTCTCTGTCTGGCTTGACCCCCAAGGCCTGCGTGACTGGCAGGCCCTGCTGATCCTGACCGCATGCGGCGCCACCGCACACCTGTACCCGGTCCGTTCGGCACAGCTCAAGGCCAGGTACGTGGTGGCCAACGTCTTCGTCTTTGCGGCGGTGCTGCTGCTCAGCCCCCTGCGGCTGGCCGTCTTCTGTGCGGTGGTGATGCTGCCGCACACCATTCGCAACTGGCGCCCCCGAATTCTTGACGGGTACGCCTTCAACTCCGCCCAGACGCTGATCGCTGCCATGGCGGCCTACGGCCTGATCGCCGCCTCCGGCGGGCCGGATCTGCAGTCGGGGCAGGGGCTTCTGGCCATCTCTGCCGGGGCGCTGCTCTTTACAGCGCTTCAGGCGCTGCTGGTCGGCGTTGTGATCTCGCTGAACAGCCACGTGCCGCTGCGCAAGTCCGACACCCTGCAGCCCCTGGCCCTGCTGGCCGATGCGAGCCTGCCATTCATGGGAATCGTCGTCGGCGCCTTGTGGCAGGCGGCGCCCTGGGCGCTGGCGGCGGTCAATGTGCCGCTGCTGATCGCCTATAAGCTGATCCGGCAGGTGCATCTGGTGCAGCATTCCGACGTCGAGCCGAAAACCGAACTCTTCACATATCGGTACTTTCAGGGTGCACTGCGGGATGAGCTAAACCGGAGCCCGTGGGGGAAGCGGCCGCTCTCGGTGATCTTTGCGGATATGGATTATCTGCGGGATGTGAACAACACCTGGGGCCACCTGGCCGGCGACGAGGTGCTGAAGCAACTGGCCGCGATTCTGCGGAGCCATACCCGGCCCGGTGAAGTGGCAGCCCGGTTCGGCGGCGAGGAGTTTGTCCTGATGCTGCCGGGCGTAGATGCCGATGAGGCGGCCTACCGGGCCGAGAAGATCCGATCCGGCGTGGCGAGCCATGCGTTTTGCATTGGGGGCGGACGGACGATCTCCTGCACCATTTCGCTGGGCGTCTCCTGCACGGCTGAGGTGGGGCGCGACCCCGAAGCGCTGGTAAACAAGGCGGACGAGGCGCTCTACCAGGCGAAGGCCCGGGGGCGGAACCGGGTGGCGCGGGCAGGCGTGTCCGGGGTGGCCGGCGACGAATATGCGACCGATGCATCTGGCGAACCGGCGCTCCCCGCAGATGGCCAGGCCCCGTTGGCGGAGGCCGCCGCTGCGGCGATGCCGTGCGAGCAGGAGCGGGGCCAGCGTACGGCGCTGTCGCTTGCGCCGGCACCGGGGGTGGCTGCACCGGCCGCTCCCCGCCATGGTCCCAGCCTCAAGGCTCTGTTCTCCGCCCTGGTGCTCTGGTCGGTCATCGCCGGCGGCGCCGTCTCCCTGGGCGCGGCGCTGGTGCAACTGAGCAACCTTCCTATGGGGCTCGTTCATGTGCTGGCCGGACTGGCGGTCGTGGCCGAACTGACCAAGGTGCAGGTCTACGAGACCGACGGCGACCGTCAGGCCATCAGTATATCCCTGGGAACGGCGGTCAGTTTGGCAGCCGTCGGCATCGGCGGGTTCGCTGCAGCCGTGAGCACCGCGTTTGCGGGTGCGGTCACCTACCGGGTGCTTGCCTGGAAGCGGAAAACGCCCATCAATAAACAGTTCTTCAACCTGTTTAACCCGGTGGTCTCTGCCGCCGTTGCCGCAGGGCTTTTCCAACTGCTCGCCGGTGACCGCCCGGACACAGGGACGCCCGATTTGCTGGCCGGGGTGGCAGCGGCCGTGGCCTTCTATTTGACGAACGCCGGCCTTGTCATGGTGATGATCAGCCTGCAGACAGGACGCCCCCTGACGCTCGTCTGGCGGGACTCCATCTGGTTTGCACCGGCCTACATATTGTTAGGTCTGATCGGAGCCTACCTGGGCGCCGCTTTCCATGCGGTGGGTCTCATGGGCGCCCTGCTCTTCTCCCTGCCGGTGCTGGTGCTGCGGTACACCTTTACGCTCTACGCCCGCAAGTCGCATAGCAGCATTGTCGCCTTGCGCAAGGCGAAGCAGGAGGTGGAGGCGGCCAACGCCGCCCAACAGCGGACCGTCGATCAGCTGATTGTGATGATCTCGCGCATCATCGATGCGCGCGATAACTCCACCTACGGCCATTCCCGGCAGGTGGCAAACTATGCCGTGGCGATCGCACGGGAGATGGAGATGGCGGAGGCCGAAATTGAGACGCTGCGGACTGCGGCGCTGTTGCATGACCTGGGCAAGGTCGGGGTGCCCGAGGCGATTCTGAAGAAGCCGGCCCGCCTTACGCCGGAAGAGTATACGATCATCAAGGAGCATGCAGCGCTCGGCGAGCGGATTCTGGCCGAGGTGGAGGAACTGGGAAGAGTGGCCCGGGCCGTGGGCGAGCATCATGAGCGGTTTGACGGGACAGGGTACCCCCAGGGCAAAGCGGGCGAAGCGATATCGCTGGCCGGGCGGATTTTGGCCGTGGCCGATACCCTGGACAGCATTCTCTCGGACCGGCCTTATTCCCGGGCCCGCCCGCTGGACGTGGCGCTGGCCGAACTGCGGCGGTGTTCGGGCCAGCAGTTTGATCCCCGGGTGGTGGCGGTAGCGCTGCGCCTCGCCGAAACGCTGGGGCCGGGGGCGTTTGTTAACTCGGCGGCTGTGGGATGATGAAGGCAGTTTTTTAGCCGCAGATGACGCAGATGACGCAGATTTTCGGGACAGACGCTGATTCTCATCGGTAGACCTTCCCTGTCATCATTTTCGATAATGACCAGGAACGTCTTTGCCGGGAATATCTGCGTCTGTTCTTTCATCTGCGGCATCTGCGAAATCTGCGGCTAAATAACTGTTTCAATGATCCTGTTTACAGAGGCGACTTGCGTTCAAACTGCGGCGCCCGCTTCTCACGGAGGGAGGCGAGGCCTTCGGCGGCGTCCGGCGACATGAAGCCCAGGAACTCCAGGGCCGTGGAGGTGTCAAAGATCGGCCCCGCCGCCCGCAGCCAGTTGTTGAGCGCGTACTTGGTCCAGCGCAGGGCGCCGGGGCTTCCGCTCGCCAGGCGCCGTGCCAGCCCCAGGGCGGTTTCATAGACCTTGTCGTCATCCACGCACCGGGCCACCAGGCCGATGCGCTCGGCCTCTTCCCCGGAGATGGGCTCATTTAGCAGCAGGTAGTACTTCGCCTTCGCCATGCCCATGAGCAACGGCCAGACGATGGCCGCATGGTCACCGGCGGCCACGCCGAGGCGTACGTGGCCGTCCACAAACCGGGCGGTGCGGCCCGCCACGGCGATGTCAGAGAGCAGTGCGACGGCCAGCCCGGCGCCGACAGCCGGCCCTTCCACCGCCGCAACGACCGGCTTGGCGCAGTTGATCAGGTTGTAGACGAGGTCCCGGGCCTCTTTCCAGACCCGCATCCGGGTGCTGTGGTCCCGCATGATCTCCTCGATCAGGTCAAAGTCGCCGCCGGAGGAGAACTTGCCCTCGGCGCCCCGCACCAGCACGGCGTTCACGCTCTCGTCTGCGTCAATGTCCCGCCAGACGCGGACCAGTTCAGTATGCATCTGCGCTGTCACGGAATTGAGCGTGCGGGGCTTGTCGAGCACGATCTCCAAAATGCCATCGCCGGGCGTGCTGAATCTGAGCGCCCCATAGGCGGCCTGCCAGGCGCTATTCACCCAATACCCCTCCTTGTTGCGGGTCCCACGTTGTACTCCTGGTGATCCCGCAGCAACTGCCACGATCCGTCCGCTTCGCGCCAGACCTCCATCCGGTAGGTCTCCCCGGCGAGGCGGCCGCCGAGGTGGAGCCGCAGCCACCCGATCACCAGCATGCCGCTTCCGCCCAGGGGGCGGATGGCCAGGTCTTCAAACTCCCAGCGGCAGCCCAGCGGCCTGAGTTGGGCAAACGCCGCTTCCCAGCCGGCGAGGGCGCTTGCCCGCGTGCTCGTATCGACCGTTTCCAACGAGTGCGCATAGCTCCCCTGGTACCCGGGTGCACAGCAGGCCACAATCCCGGCCGCATCCAACGCCTGCCACTTCAGCCGATACGCCTGGAGCGTCTCCATAAAGTCCACGGGCATCCTCCCGGGAAAAACTTATTCTATCTTGATATATCAGATGACCGGATATTCTAGCAAGAGGCAAAACGGCCCGTTCCTCTCTGGTCGGAGGGCGGGCCGTTGTAGTTGACCGGGGTCAGCGTCGGGATGATGCCGCAGCCCCGGGCGCCGTCAGGCGGCGGAGCAGGCCGGCCACGACCAGTCCGGCCACCAGGAACGCCGCAATCAGGGCGACCACGCCGCCCCAACCGAAGCGGGCCCAGAGCGTGCCGCCAAAGGTGCCGGCCACGCTGGAGCCCAGGTAGTAGAAGAAGAGGTAGAGCGACGAGGCGGCGCCCTTGTCGGCAGCACGCTCACCGACCCAGCCGCTGGCGACGCTGTGCGCTGCGAAAAACCCAAACGTAAAGATGGCGATGCCCAGCACTTTCAGGGCGAGGGGGATGAAGAGGGTGACCAGGGCGCCGGCCAACTGAAGGCCAATGCCGATCCAGAGCACCTGGCGGCGGCCATACCGGTCGGAGAGCCGCCCCATCCAGGTGGCACTGAAGGTGCCGACCAGGTAGAGCAGGAAGATCCAGCTGAGCAGCGCGTGGCTCAGGTGGTACGGCTCTGCGACAAGCGCGTAGCTGATGTAGTTGAAGAGCGTCACGAAGCTGCCCATGATCAGGAACGCGGTGGCGTAGAGCATGCGCAGCCCGGGGTCCCGGAGCGACTGCAGCAGCGACGAGAGCAGCCGGCGCAGGCTGAGCGGCTGGGGCCGGAAGTGGCGGGAAGGGGGCAGCGTGCGCCAGAACCAGAGGCTGCAGGCCAGGCTGATCAGGCCGATGGCGCCCACCGCTGCCCGCCAGTTCCAGATGTCGGCCACGATGCCCGAGACGATGCGCCCGGCCATGCCACCCACGGAGTTGCCGCTGATATAGAGGCCCATGGCCACGCCGAGATGGCGGATGTCGATCTCTTCGGCCAGGTAGGCCATGGCCGT
>JARBUG010000118.1 GCA_029239785.1 Symbiobacteriaceae bacterium
TGGGTGCGTGAACCCGGCCACCAAGCGCCTGGCCCCCCGGGAGCATGCGCCGCGGAAGCGGTCGACCCCGGCGGCCGGCGCCCGAAGGCGCCAAAGTAGTCGTTTGCGCCCGCCACTGTTGGCCCCGGACCCGGTTCACGCAACCTTTGCACACGAGACCCGCGAAAACCCGTGCACGGATCGAGTTAACGCTCGGTCGTGCCCTGGAGCCCTAGTGCTTTCGCCGTTCGCTCCATCCGCGCACGCTTTTTCGGAGGGCTGCCATGCAAAGGTGGGGTGAGCCCGGTCGCCCGACCTTTGCGCAGAGGGCGCCAGCGCCAGTGCTGGCGCCCTTGCCAATATCAGGACTTGTCTGCAATTCAGCTTCCCTTCAGTTCCCACCGCTACGCTTGAAGGGTTCACGACGGACCCCGCCGTCAAAACCAAACGAAGCAGAGGAGGCTAAACAAATGTCATTATCCTTATGGATCGATCTGATCGGCGCCCGGTGGCACGGCAAGCGAGACGCCAAGGCTCCCCTGCCCGAAGGCCCCAAGCCCAACCCTTACTACGACTTCCTCGCCCGTCGGGGCCAGCGGCGGGCCGCCGCCCTCCAGCGCCGCTTCCTTCGGGCGGATGCGCACAGCCGGGCCCGGTGGATTGCCGCCGAGAACCGGCAGCACCAGGCTGAACTGGAACTGGCCCGACTCCAGGCCGAGGCCGGGGCAGCCAGCGAGGCGCACGCCATGGAGCGGGCCCGGGACCAGGAGGAGGCCCGGGAACTCAACCCCCCGGGGCGGGCCTACATTCCGCCCGTTTTGTACTGGCTGTTGATGGGCCTGCTGATCGCCGGCGATGCGGCGATTTCGTACTCATCGTTCCTGACCATCGGCGATGTGATGCCCTGGCTGGTGGCGGCGCTGTCGCTGATGGTGGTGGTCGGCATGGTGGTGCTGGGGCACGTGATCGGTGACCGCATCCGGCACGGGACAGCGGGCCGGACGGCCCTGGCCGGGCTGGTCGTGGTGGTGGTCGCCGTCTCGTTTGTGATGACGCTCTTCCGGGAGCAGGCCCGGGTGGAGGCGGAGCATGCGACGAGCGGCGCCGAGATCGGGACGATCATCATTGATGAAGCGGGGGCCGGGGCGGGCGCCACGGGCGCGACCGGTCCGGACGCGGGTGGGGAGGCCCTCTGGTCTGATCCGGCCGCCATCTCCGGATTCCTCATGTTCTTCACCATCACCGGCATGGGCATTGTGGTGCCGGCGATTCTGGCCTATTACGTGGAGCGGCGCCCCCGGCTGCTGAAGGTGGTGCAGGCTTACCGCATCGCGCAGTGGAAGAAGGCGCGGCTGGACGCCGGGCGCCGTCGCTTCTACCGGGCTAACCGGCGGGTGGCGGCCAGCCAGACCCATCGGATCGCCGGCCATGCCGTGATGGGCGCCCGCCTCGACGAATCCCGCGACGATACCTACTGGCTGATGTCGGCCTACGCCGCCGCTAACTTGCGGGTGCGGGGGCTGCAGGAGCTGCCCGAGCCGCTCCGGGAGCGGCCGGAGGTGCCCGGTCGGGAGCTGCTCGGCGAACTGGGCTGGACCTATCCGGAGATAATCCGAAGATAAGCAAGTGGAGGGGTTGCGGTTGATGAAGTGGTTTCTCTCGGTGCTGACCGCAGTGGCAATGCTGGTGGCCGGCTGCGGTGGCGGCAAGGAGAGCGCTGGCAGCGTCGTCGTGGTGCTCATCGATATGACGACCAGCGCCAGCGCCGATGCCAACACTTATATGAAGAACTTCACCGAGGTGCTGAACGGACTCGCAGGCGGCGAGGAGATCTTTGTCGTGCCAATTACCGGCTCGCTGGTGCCGAAGATTGCCACGCAGGCGGCGCTGCCGGCGAAATCGAGCAACCCGGTGTCAGACGCGAAAAAGCTGAAAGAGGCCCGCCTCAAGCTCCAGCAAGATGTGGCCGCCCTGCTGAAGGGCGACCGGCCCCAGGAGCCGGGGACGGCGATTCTGTCGGGCATCCAGAAGGCGGGGGCGATTTTCGCCGCCGAGGGCCAGGGCCGGCCCCGGACGCTGGTGATTCTCTCCGATATGATCGAGCAGGGGCAGATCGACTTTACGACCGCATCCCTGACGCCGGTGGCGCCTGTGCTGGACCAGTTGGCCAAGGGCGGGCTGGTGCCGCAGCTGGATGCGAAGGTGTACGTGGCAGGCATTACGACGGGACAGGCCCAAGGCTACCAGGTGCCGCAGGAGAAGTTTCAGGAGATTACCCGGTTCTGGGCGGCCTACTTTGAGCGGGCCGGGGCCGAACTGGGGCCCTATGACCGTGACTTGCTCAATTTCCAGGTAAAGCGGTAACGTTAGGACGGGCGCCCTCCGGAGGGCGCCCTTTGCCATTGCCGCGCATTCCCTGCAGCAACGCAGGAAACGCTAAACCTGACTGTCATCATCCGGAGGAGGTGGAGGGCCGTGGCGCACACGTTGCCGCCAGCGCTGACCAAAAGCGAGCAGGCGCTGCGCAAGGCGTTGGGCGCCAGTGAGGATATCCTCTTCACCCGGCTGACCCTCAGGACGGGCGGTCGCAATGCGCTACTGGCAAGCATTGAGGGGATGGTCAACCGCGAAGCCCTGCAGGAGCAGGTGATTGAGGCGCTGCTGCGCACCGACCTGCCTGGCGGGCTGCCGCCAACGCTGACCGACCTGGGCCGCCAGTTGCTCCATCTGGTGGAGCAGACCGAGGAGTGCCAGGCGGCGAAGGCTGCCGAAGCCATCTTCCGGGGCGATGCGGTGCTGCTGGTGGATGGGTACGCGGGCGCCCTGGTGCTGGGTACGCTGAAGTGGGACGAGCGCCCGGTCCAGTCGGCTCCGTCGGAGACCGGCCTGCGCGGTCCCCGGGACGGGTTTGTCGAGCGCCTCACGACCAACATCAGCCTGATTCGGCGGCGCCTGAACGACCCGAACCTGGTAGTCCGGTTCTTTCGGGTCGGCACCCGGTCCAAAACCCGGGTGGCGGTGTTGCACATGGCCGACATCACCAATGAGCGGCTGGTCAAGGAGATCGAGCAGCGGGTGGCCGCAATCGATTACGACGGGATTCTGGACGCCTCCCAACTGCGGGAGCTGCTGACGGGGCAGGTCTACACGCTCTTCCCCAAGACGGGTTCCACGGAGCGGCCGGACCTGGTCGTGGAAGCGCTGCTGGCGGGAAAGGTGGCTGTACTGGCCGACAACAGCCCCTTTGCGCTGACGGCGCCCATCACGCTGGGCGACACATTCTGGGCGGCCGACGACTATTACACCGTGCCCGTGGTCACGCTGATGATGCGGCTGGTCCGCTTCATCGGCGCCTTTGCCACCGCCCTCATGTCGCCCCTGTACATCGGCATTATGACCTTTAACCCCGGGCTGGTTCGGACCGACCTGGCCATCTACTTTGCCAGGGAGCGGTCCGGCATTCCGCTCACGCCTGCGCTGGAGGTCCTTTTTCTCGAGGTGATGATGGAGGTGCTGCACGAGGCGACGGTCCGCCTGCCGACCAAGGTCGGTTCTGCCGCTACGGTGGTGGGCGGGTTGATTATCGGGCAGGCGGCGGTGGAGGCCCGGCTGGTTTCGGGCATTGTGGTGATTGTGGTGGCGATATCGGCACTGGGTTCCTTTACGATTCCCGGCCAGGAGATGGGGCAGGTCTGGCGGGCGACCAAGTGGGTGCTCATTTTGGCCGCCACCACGCTCGGGGTGTATGGCGTTTTTGGTGCCTCGTTTGTCCTGTTCTCCTGGCTGGCATCGCAGGATTCGTTTGGCACACCTTACCTGGCACCGATTGCGCCGCTGATTCCCCGCGATCTGTTGGTCGATTCGGTCCTGCGGCAGCACTGGTCGCTGTTCTCCCGGCGGGAACGGACGTACCGCACGAAAGATGACGACCGCACCGGCGAGCCGCAGTTGAAGAAGTACCTGGACGGTGGTGAGCGTTGATGGAGCGCCGGCGGGGGCTGGTGGGTGTGGCGTGGCTGCTGGCCGCTGTGCTGCTGGTGGTTACCGGCTGCTGGGATGCCCGGCCGATTGAGCAGCGGGCCTTTGTGGTGATGATTGGCTTCGACTGGGACCCGGAGGCGCAGTATCGGGTGACGCTGCAGGTGCAGCGGGCGGGGTACGAAGCGCAGGGCAGTGGCAGGCAGCGTGCGGCGCCCATGGCGCAGATTGTGGTGAGCGAGGGGCAGACGCCCCGGAAGGCGCTGGAGCATGCCCGGGACCGGCTGGCCCGGGAGTTGGACACCACCTTCCTGGAGCTGACGGTCATCGGCCGGACCCTGGCAGAGCGGAATTTGGACGAGCTGGACTGGGTTGTGCGGACCTTCCGGGTGCCGGTGTCGGGGTATGTGGCCGTGGCCCCGGCTGACGCCGAGTCGGTTGTGCGGGGCAAGGCGCCCGGGTACGGTATACCCGCCCAGTTCGCCTTTTTTGGCCAGATGGGCGGCGTTTTTACCCGCAGCGCCGCAATTGTCTCCGGCCCGATGTGGATGATGTTTAACCGGAATTTCTTTACACCCCTGGAAGATAATTTTGCCCCGGTGCTGGGCCTGCAGGGCGAAGACCTGGACTGGCAGGGGCTGGCGGTCTTCAAGGAGCACCGTCTGGTCGGGATGCTGAGCGAGACCGATGCCGCCCATTTCAACTTGCTGAGCGGGAGCCGCGCTGAGATGGTAGTGGGGGCGAAGGTTCCGGGCCGAGAGGGGGCGCAGGCCACGCTCTACCTCCAAACCGTGAGCGTGCGGCGGAAGGTGGTCTGGCAGGGCGACCGCCCCGTGATTCAGGTGCGGGCGGTCGCCCGGGGGGACTTGCAGGAGCTGATCGGGATGCGGCTCTGGTCCCCGGCCGATGAGGAGGCCGTGGAGGGCGCCCTGGCCGGTGCACTCGCGACCCGGATCAAAGGGCTGATCGCACGCCTGCAGGAGCTGGAGTCGGACCCGCTGGGCTTTGGCGAACTGGCTCGCCAGGCGGCGCCGTACCGGCGGGAGGTACAGAGCGGCGAGGCCTGGCGGGAGGTCTACCGCGATGCGCCGGTGGATGTGCTGGTGACCGTGCGGATGGTGGCGCCGGGGTATATGAAGTAGCGAGGAGGTGCCGTTTGTGGAGGGCAAGGCCCGAATAAACAACCTGAGCCTGTTTGCGATGGGGGTCATCAACACGCTCTGAGGGGTGATCCTCCTGCTGCCCACCGTGGCGGTGGAAGCGGGAGGGCGGGCGGCCTGGATGGTCGCCGTGGTCTCAGGGGTGAGCGGCTTTGTGATGCTGATATTGGTCGGGAAACTGGCGCAGCGCTTTCCGAGGCTTACCTTTCCTGAGTATGCTTCAATCATTCTGGGGAAGTGGCCCGGGAAGGTGCTCTCCTTTTTGCTGGCGGTTAACTTCGGGCTGAACGCATCAGTCGACCTTGGCGTTGCGGTGAAGAACCTGGAAGGCATCTATTTCGTGACAACGCCCCCCTGGGTGATCGCCGTGCTGCTGGGGCTGATTGGGCTCTCGGTCACCTGGTTCGGGCTGGTGCATTCGGCGCGCCTGGCGCCGCTTTTGCTGTTCATGCTCTTGCTGACCTTTTTGACGACGTTTCCGCTGATGATTCACTGGATGCGGCCCGGGTACCTGATCCCGCTCCTGGACTTTTCGCCGATTGACCTGTCGAGCCGGCCGTTCTGGGTGGCGGTCGGGGTCATCCGGGCGGCGCTCTTTCCCGTGGTCTTTATGCCGTACATCGCGGAGCCGAAGAAGGCCCTGCGGATTCTGGGGTGGGCGCACTGGGTGGGCTGGCTGGGCGATTTTCTGGCTGTGGTCGTTCCGGTGATGGTTTTTGGGCCGGTGGGCGCCGCGACGGTGTCGCAGCCATTTCCGTTTGTGATCGCCGTGTTGCGGCTGCCCAACTTCCCGTTCGAGCGGATCGAGATGCTGGCGCGGCTGGCGTTTCACATCAATACGATCTATGCGGTGGCGAATATCTACTTTGTGGGTGGCTTGTTCTTCGCAAAGGTCTTTAACAGTAAGTGGGTGCGGCCGGGCATGGTGGTGATGGCCGCCCTGTCGGTGGCGCCCCTGATTTTGCTGCCGTCGGCGGTGCGGGCGACGGATTTCGCCTACGGCTCGGTGCTGCGGGGCCTGGTGGCCGGCGGGGTGACCTTCCCGCTTTTGTGGGTGGTCTACTGGGTGCGGGGGCTGCACCGGCGGCCGAAGTCGGCGGCGTCGGCATGATAACGGGGCGCTCTCTGTTGCGGAGAGCGCCCCGTTCTGATTGGATGATCGTTTCTACTGGATGTCGAGCAGTTCGATCTCAAAGATCAGTTCGGCGTTGGGCGGGATGACCCCGCCGGCGCCCCGGGCGCCGTAGCCCAGGTCGGGGGGGACCAGGAGGCGGCGCCGGCCGCCCACTTTCATGGTGAGCACGGCTTCGTCCCAGCCTCTGATGACCCGGCCCAGGCCGAGCTGGAAGGTGAAGGGCCGGCCGCGGTCACGGGAGCTGTCGAACTTTTTGCCGTTGGTCAGCCAGCCGGTGTAGTGGCAGGCAACGGTCTGGCCCCGCTGGGGCTGGGCGCCGGTGCCGGGATCGAGGTCTTCGTAGCGAAGGCCGGTGGGGGTGGTTTGGGTCTTTTCGGGGTCCAGGGTGGGGGCGGGGGTGGATGTGCCGGTGAGCCAGTCGATCAGTCTACGCATGGGGGACGGCCTCCCGTGGGGTCTGTCTGCCGTTTAGACGACCGCCCGTTACCCGCCGAAGCGGCCCTTCAATTGTTCGTATTCATCACGGTTGATGTTGCCTTTGGTGTAGGCGGTCTCCAGGTCTTGCCGGGAAGCGAAGCGCATTTTGAGCCGGCGCGTCGTTTGCGCGGCCTGGAACATGCTGACCTGAATCCATAGCCAGATGACAGCCAGCAAGAGCAGCCACTGGAGCCAATTAGGGAAAGCTGGGAACCGCATAGAAACCGCCCTCTCGGTCGTTTTGGTTAGCGTTTCCCATTTGCGCCGTTGGGCATACACATTCTCCCTGCGTCTCGACATGCCGGGTGTTTAACGTTACAATATGTCGCAGGTGATATTATATGAAGAAGTATATGCTCTATTGTTTGATCGCACTGATTGTGGCGGGATGCGCCGGGGCGCCGGCGCCGTCAGGAGCGCGGACGGTGCAGTCCGCTGGCGCGGCCAAGCCCGATACCGGCACCGCCCCTATCGAAGATGAAAACGCTGTGGATGATGAAGTGCTTGATTATCTGGAAGAAGTCGCCCTCAGCGGCTTTGAGTTCGGCGAAGCCCCCGAAGTGGCTTACAAGTGGACGCACGATATCGACGTCAGCGTCTCCGGCGCCTTGACCCAGGCCGACCGGACCGTCATCGACGACGTGATTGCCGATCTGAACGACCTGATCGCTCCCCGCCGGGTCAACCTGGTCCCGGATGGTGGCGACGTTACCGTCTGGTACGGTCCCAGCGAGGAGTTTTCGAACCGGCTCTCGAGCTACACCCCGGGCAACCTGGGTTATTTCAGCATCCGGTTCGGCCGGGACTACAGCATTCAGTCGGCGACGATTCTGATCGCCAGCGAGATTGATGTCGCCGCCCGGGCCCATCTGCTCCGGGAGGAACTGACCCAGAGCCTGGGCTTCTTCCAGGACAGCCGGCAGGACCCGCTTTCCATCTTCCAGCAGAAGTGGACCCTGACCCAGGATTACTCGGAACTGGATCGCGCCATCATTCCCCTCCTCTACGATGCACGCGTCAAACCCGGCATGTCGCCGAAGCAGGTCATCGGCATTTTCTCATAGACTCAGGGAGATACGCGAACGCGGAGGGGGACGCCCATGCAGAGCATCGATGATGTGATTGCGAAGTTGGACGACATCGTCGCGCACTGCAGCCGGGAACGGCTGCGGGAAGGGTACTTTGCGGCACTGTACCGGCACATGACCCTGCAAGTGAAGCTGGGCATGGCGGCAGGCCACTTTGAGGACAACGCCCGCATGGAACATCTCGATCTGCTCTTTGCCAGTCGTTACTTTGAAGCGTTCGACGCCTGGTTCGCCGGGCGCCGGCCCACCGAGTCCTGGTCGGTGGCCTTTCAGGCGGCAGATAACCGCCGGCTGACGATCCTGCAGCAGCTGTTGCTGGGCATCAATGCGCATATCAACCTGGACCTGGGTCTGTCGGCGGCCCAGACCTGCCCCGGCGAGCGGCTGCCGGCCCTGCGTAACGACTTTATCGAGATTAACGCGATTATCTCGGCGTTGATCGATCAGGTGCAGACGGAGATCAGCGAGGTCTCGCCCTGGATCGCCCTGCTAGACCGGGTGGCGGGCCGGACCGACGAGGCGCTGGTCAACTTCAGCATCAAGGTGGCGCGGGACGAGGCGTGGGACCTGGCCGAGGAGGCGGCCCCGCTAAGCCCGCCCCAGCAGGCCCCGGTCATCGAGCGCAGGGACCGGGCCGTGGCGGGCATCGGCCGGGCGATCCGGAGCCCGGGGATCGTGGTGGGAGCAGCGACCTGGCTGGTCGCTTCCCGCGAGGTGCAGGATGAGCGCGAGGTAATCGCGGCCCTCTCCGACCGGCTCAGGCCGGCGGAAATCCTGGCCCGCCGGACCCGGGCCAAGACGGCCGCGACGGCAGAGCGGGCGTAGCGGGGGCGGGCAAAAAGTAGATTCAAACCAACGGCGGGGGAGTCCTTCGATAGGACTCCCCCGCCGCCCCGCGAAAAGGATTGGTGGTGGCGAAGAACGTCAGCCTGTGGGGGTGGGTAGGGGGTGACCGAACGTTGGTGCCGGATGTTTGGGGACGGCCGAAGGCCCCCAAACGAACAACCCTGAGAGGGAATCCCCTATCCACTCCCACAGGCGCCTTCTAGACCGCTGATTTCACTAGCTTCACCGTAACGATGGGACCCATCATCAATATGACGAACCACCGCGTCATCTGCATAGCCAGCACCATCCCAGGATCCCCACCCAACTCAAACGCCGAAGCCACCATCACATCCATCGCCCCGGGCGTCGACCCCAGCACGGCGGTCAACGTATCCACCCCGGTCAGGCGGCCAAACCCATATCCCACGGCCAGGGAGATCCCGATCAACCCCAGCACCAGGCCGGTCTCGATGAGCGCGGCCCGCCCGAGGCGCTTCGCCGTCGCAAAGTCAAACCGCACCCCGATGGAGAGGCCCACCAGCAACATGCCGCACTGAAAGAGCCAGCCGGGCATGGCGAACTGCAGCGGCGCCGTCCAGGCGACGGCCAGCATGGCCAGGAACGGACCCAGGAACGTGGGCGAAGGCAACTTCACCTTCCGCCCCATCGACGTGCCGGCCAGGCCGCAGATGATCAGCACACCCAAATTGAGCAGCCATCCAGCCGCCGGCAGCACGGCGGCTGTTGCCGTGCCTGCCACCTCCCCGGCGCCCGGCGGGAAGAGCCAGTGCACCGCCAACGGCGCCACGAACATCACCAGAATCAGACGCCAGTACTGGAGCACCGCCACCACCACGGCGTCGGCGCCCATTTCATCGGACATGGCGACCATGGTCGAAGCGGCGCCGGGCAGCGAGCCCATAAAGCCGGTCGCCCGGTCTACCCCGGCCCAGCGCCAGAGGAAGTATCCGTTCAGCAGCGCCAGACCGCCCGTGAAGAGGACCGCCGCCAGCAGCGGCAGGCCATGGGAGGCCGCGGCGAGCAGGGTAGCAAGGGGAAATGAAGCGCCGGTTGAGAGGCCGAAGATGGCCTGCCCCAACGCCATGTTGACGGGATGCAGCTGCGTGGTCTTGCCGACGAGCGCGGCCCGTATGATGCCGGCCACCATGGGGCCGAGCATCCAGCCCATGGGGATGCGAATCAGGTCGAAGAGGTACCCGGCCAGGACGGCTCCGGCAAAGAGGTAGACGGTGGGCAGGTGCTTGCGGAGGTTGGACAAGATGGGGATGCCTCCTTACCACAACAATACATAGGTCATTATAGCACCCAGTGATTGTCCTAATTGGGCGTGAATCGGATTCACTGACGGGTTCCGCCTCCGGCTGACGTCGGACTCCAATGTTGCCATCCTGTGCACAAAGTTGTACAATCGCATTAGCGCACAACCTTGTGCACAAGGGGGATCGGCACCATGCAACTCATCCGTATTGGTGACAAAGTCATCAACCGGGACCGTATCTTCCAGGTCATTAGCCGCATGCTCGAACTCCGGGCCTCCGGCCTGTCGCAGACGGAAGTGGCCGACCAATTGGAAGTCGACCGCACGCTCGTCTCCCGGCTGGAGACCATCGGCGAAGTGCGCAAAGGCAAGAAGATCGCCCTGGTGGGCTTCCCGATCAAAAACAAAAAAGAGCTGGCGGCCATCGCCGAGGCCGAAGGCATCGACATGATTCTCCTGATGTCCGAAACCGAACGCATGGAGTTCGCCCGCAACCAGAACGGCGCCGACATGCTCAACCTGGTCATGTCGCTCATCGCAAAGGCCCGCGAATGCGACGCCGTCATCTTTATCGGGTCGGACCAGCGGCTGAAGATGATCGAAGCGCTGGTGGGGTCCCACGTCATCGGGATTGAGATTGGGTCATCGCCCCTTCATGAAGATAAATACGTGGACCCGGACGACCTGCAGCGACTGATTCGCAGCTTGAAACAGGCCTAACAGCATTCACAGGGAGGCGCAAAGACGGTGAAGCGCATCGTCAGTGTGAGCCTGGGTTCTTCGAAGCGGAACGCATCATCGACCGCCGAGATTCTGGGCGAAGAGGTCGTAGTCGAGCGGATTGGCACCGACGGCTCCATCGACAAGGCGATCGCGATGATTCGGGAGCTGGACGGCAAGGTGGACGCCTTCGGCATGGGCGGCATTGACCTGTACGTCTACGGCGGCGGCCGGCGGTATTCGTTCCGCACGGCCAAGAAGATTGCCGCCGCAGCGCAGATCACCCCGATGGTGGACGGTTCGGGTCTGAAAAACACCCTCGAGCGTCGGGTGGTCCGTTATATCGACCAGCACCTGATGCCGCTGAAGGGCAAGAAGGTTTTGATGCCTTCCGCCCTGGACCGCTTCGGCATGGCCGACGCAATCACCCAGGCCGGCTGCGAGACGATGTTTGGCGATCTGATGTTTGGCCTCGGCCTGAACATCCCCATCCGCAAACAGTCGACCATCAACACCATCGCCCGCATCCTGATGCCGATCATCACACAACTGCCCTTCACCTGGGTCTATCCAACCGGTGAGAAGCAGGACCAGCGGCTTCCCAAGTTTGCGGAGGCCTACCAGTGGGCGGATATCATCGCCGGCGATGCGCTCTATATTCTGCGCCACATGCCCGACCGGCTGGACGGCAAGGTGATTCTGACCAACACCGTCACGAAGCAGAACGTTCAGGAGCTGAAGGAACGTGGGGTCTCCATGCTGGTGACCACCACGCCGAACCTGGGCGGCCGCTCGTTCGGCACCAACGTGATGGAAGGTTTGATTGTGGCCGCGGCCGGCAAGACAGTGGCAGACCTTTCGCCCGCCGACTATGAGGCGTGGCTGGATAAGATCGGTTTCGTGCCCCGGGTCGAACGGTTCGATGAGGTTCGTTCCAGTTCCACCGCCGATTAATCACCTTACTGCAGGCAGGGGGATTTCCGACTATGCATCGGTTTACGCAGTATGTCAACCCGTACCTGGGGCAACTGCTGGAGACGATCAACCTTGACAAGCGGTTCGTCCGCGGCGAAGGTTGCTACTTGTACGATGAGACGGGTCGCCATTATATGGACTTTGTCGCCGCCTACGGCGCCCTGCCCTTCGGCTTCAACCCGCCTGAAATTTGGGCTGCGCTGCACGAGGTGCAGACCTCGCTGGAGCCCTCCTTCGTACAGCCTTCTGCCCTGGAAGCGGCCGGCGAGCTGGCCGAGAAGCTGGTCGCCATCGCCCCGGAGGGGCTGCGGTATGTGACCTTCGCCAACTCGGGCACCGAGGCTGTTGAGGCTGCTTTCAAGGCCGCCCGGGCCGCCACGGGCCGCATGGCCATCGTGTCGGGCACGAACTCCTTCCACGGCAAGACGCTGGGCGCCCTGTCGGCGACTAACCGGCTCAGCTACCAGAAGGCGTTCGGCGCCCCGCTGCCCCACTTCTATAAGGTTGAGTACGGCAACATCGAGGCGCTGGAGGCGTACTTCGCCGAAAAGGGCAGCGAAACCGCCGCCTTCATTATGGAGCCGATTCAGGGCGAGGGCGGCATCGTGATGCCCCCGGCGGGCTACATGGCCGCCGCCAAGGAACTGTGCCACAAGCACGGCGCCCTCTTTATTCTCGATGAAATCCAGGCCGGCATGGGCCGGTCGGGTTACCTGTGGGCTTGCGAGGCTGAGGGCGTAACGCCGGATATTATGGTGATCGCCAAGTCGCTGGGCGGCGGCCTGATCCCCATCGGCGCCATGCTGGCGACCGAAGAAGCCTACACCGAAGAGTTTGCCACCAAGCATTCGTCCACGTTTGCGGGCAACACCCTGGCCTGCCGGGTGGGCCTGCGGGCGGTGGAACTGCTGACCCGTGACAACCAGGCGCTGATCCGCCAGGTGGCCGAGAACGGCGCCTTCCTGCGGGCTGGTCTGGAGGAGCTGCAGCGCAAGTATCCGCACGTGCTGAAGCAGGTGCGCGGCCGCGGCTATATGCTGGGCATCGAAATCGGCGTTGATATGGACACCTTCGGCCGCACCAGCCTGCTGGGCGTGATGGCCGAGCAGGAGAACCTGACGCCGGTGCTGTCGTCCTACCTGCTGAACGTGGAGGGGCTCCGGGTGGCGCCGACGTTGAACGGCGCGGCGGTCATTCGCATCGAGCCGCCCCTGATTGCCACCAAGGAGCAGTGCCAGCGGGCGATCGAGTCGATCGGCCGGATGCTGGAGCACCTGGCCGTGGGCAACATGTTTGAGCTGGTCCGCCACCTGATGGGCTGGGAGGCCCGGCCGCAGACGCTGCCGGTGCCGCACCAGCGGGTGCTGCCCGAGCCGAGCGGGACGGAGGATGAGGGGCGCTGGGCGTTCCTGGTCCATCCTGTCGACCTGCGCAACTACCCGGAGATGGAGGACAGCCTGAAGGTCCTCACGCAGGATGAAATTCGCGACGTAACTGATCGCTTCAACGATCTGATGGATCCGTTTATTGCGGGCTCCACCAGGCTTGTCGCCGACAACGGCAAGACTGCGTTTGGCGACTTCGTGGTGATTCCGCGGACGGCGCAGCAGTTGATGGATATGCCTTCCGATCAGTCGATGGCGCTGGTGCGCAAGGGTGTTGAGATGGCCGTGGCCCGGGGCGCCAAGATTGTGGGCCTGGGCGCCTACACTTCGGTTGTCACCAAGGGCGGCCTGCGCCTGAAGGACCCGGGCGTGGCGATTACCACGGGCAACAGCTACACGGTTGTCGCCGCCGTCGATTCGGTCTACAAGGCCGTGACGGAGCTGGGCACCAACCTGCATGATGCGACGTTCGCCGTGGTCGGCGCCACCGGCTCGATTGGCCGGTCGGTCTCGATTCTGATGGCGGAAGAGATTAACCGGCTGATGCTGATTGGCAACCCGGCCCGCCCTGAGCAGAGCCGCAAGCGGCTGCTGAAGGTGGCGGCCGATGCGGTGCAGCATCTGGTGCATGTGTATCACGAGGGGAAGGCGTTTGCGGCGGGCACGATCGGCGCTGCGATGCTTTCGCTGGGCGCCGTGCCGGCGGCGGATGCGGACGCGGCGGTGTTTGAGCAGGTCGCCCTGGCGCTTGAGGCCCGGGGGAACCTGATCATCACGGTCGATATCGATGCGATGTTGCCGCTCGCCGATTTGGTTGTGACGGCGACTTCGACGGCGGATGAGATTATTACGCCGCACAACCTGAAGTTTGGCGCTGCCGTGTGCGATATTTCCCGGCCGCCCAACGTGTCGCGGGCGGTGAAGGATGCCCGGCCCGACGTGCTGGTGATCGACGGCGGCGTGGTGGCGGTGCCCGGTCTGCCCGACTTCCACTGGAAGTTTGGCTTCGAGCAGGGTCTGGCGTATGCGTGCATGTGCGAGACCATGATTCTGGGCCTGCTGCATCATTATGAGGATACGTCGATTGGCACCGACCTGAATATGCCGATGATCCGGCATTTGAAGAAGGCGGGTGCGGAGCTGGGCTTCAAGCTGGCGCAGCTGCGGTCGTTTGACCGGCCCCTGTCGGATGAGGAGTGGGAGCGCCTGGCGGCGGTCCGGACCCGGGAGCTGAGCCCGGCCGGCGATGACTGATTTCGGGGAATGACAGAGGGAGCTGCCTTTGCGGGCAGCTCCCTTTTCGCATTGCTGCAGGGTATCGGGCAGAGGGCGGTGCTTGGCATCTCGGTGGTCGGGGGCCTTGGCCTGCGGCTTCGGGGTTGCCGCGGGCATTCTGACGCTCTTGGGGTGTTGCTTCAGGGGCTTCTGGTAACGGGACAGCCACTCCATCCATTATGGAAAGAGGATCAAGAGGTCCGCCATGCCAAATCAGACGGAACCAGGCCGAAGGCCGCTGGGTAAAGGACTCAGGTAGACATAATTCCTGCCGGAAAGGCTATGTAGGGGGAGTTTGGTGCGTTACGGGCCTCCTAGCGTCCGGATTGGAACGATGCCCCGCATGCCAGGCATGCCAAAATGGATGGAGCACACCTCCCTGGCATTTTGGCCCTATGCAGCCTCCCGGCGGGCTGTGCTAGAGCGCGCGAATAGGAGCCACCCCTTCTGCGGAGTGGCTCCTTTTTGACGGAGGGCGGGCTGCAGATGTCAGTGGAGGCCCGCCCAGGATTCGAGGACATAACGCCGCTCTTCGATCAGGTTCATCGCCCGTGACCGGCTCCAGTTCCAGGTTCGCCAGTCTTCTTCTGCTTTAGCCCTGTCGAACCGGGTAATCAGTACCTCGGCGATGATGCGCTGGTCTTCCGGCTTCAGGGTGGGCAGCGCATCGAGCAGGAGGGGCATGGCATCGGGGCCGAGGCTGGCGGCGTAGCCGGCGTCGAAGGCCTTGCCCTCGGCGGCCCGAGCCAGGTTGGTTCGCA
>JARBUG010000119.1 GCA_029239785.1 Symbiobacteriaceae bacterium
GGATGATCAGGTCGACCAAATTTACAAGGATATATTTGATGAACTGCTCGGTTTCATGGAGAGAGATCCGTCGGTGGTGAAGCAGGCGACCTATCTGCTCCACGTAGCCGCCTACCTCGAACGGGTCGCCGACCATGCCACCAACCTGGGCGAGTGGACCATTTACATGCTGACCGGCCGGCTTGAAGAGCTGAATAACTGACTTCAGCGTGACCAGCCGCCAAAGTCGCCACCCTCGAATGGTTGTTCATACCCCATCAGCGTTAGCATGCTTAGTAGTTGGCCACGGTGATGCGACCCGTGTGTTACCAGATGGAATACCTGGTGGAGGCGGCGGTTCTTGTCCAGTAGGTCCTGCTCGTGTGATTGCTTCACAGCAGTCAACCAGTCATCACCAATCTCCACAAACATGGCCCTGATTTCCTTGAGGCTCAATTCTTCTGTGTAGGGCAGCGGCGAGGGCTTGTCGATCACCGGGCCGACACACCTGCTCCACGTCCGCATGACATTGGCAATGTGATACATCGTTGCGTAGGGCGTCCTCCACCCAAAACCAAAGTCACGGTGGCATTCTTCACTCGATAACCCTTCGAGAAAGTCAAGGGCTCGAAAGTTGCACCAGAGCTCGTATTCCACTAACTTGAGAATCGTACCCGAGTAAGCTTCCACCATCGTTTACACCCCTGCTGTCCTCATGCTGCCAGCAATTCCGCAGCATGAGGCATGTATTGGCGTTCTTGCGCGCAAGCCCCGTGCTGGTCAAAGCACGGGGCTTGCTGCATAGGCTGCGGTTCTACACGCTGTTGCCCATCATTTTCGGGCCACGGGGCTGCTGGCCCAGGGGGTCGGGCTCACGGGTGATGCCCAGGGCGTCAAACTCCACCGCCTCGGGGAACCACGTCGCCACGCCGCCGCAGCCCAGGCCGTCAACCACGAAAACGCCGCCGCTGCGCCGTTTGCCGTCCTTGATCAACCACAGCTGATAGGCTTCGCCCGGTTTCAGGGGCGGCAGGCCCTCTGTCTGGAGCGCGATGCGGGTGCCGGAGCCTTCCCGGGCAAGGACCAGCCGGCCGCTGGCGCCCGGCGCCCCGTCTGTCCCCTGCATGCTGACAGTCCGTTCCAGCGAGGCTGCCTGCTCGAACCCCGTCAACCGGTCCTGCAAAGTCTGGATGCGCACCAGCGAGTAGGAACCTACTGCAAGCGCCACGACGGCTGCTGCCGCCCATACCGGCACCACCCAGCGCCGCACGCGGGCAGGCGCCGCCTTTGCATCCTGCGCTACAGCCTGCATGATCCTGCCCTTCAGGGCAGGCGGCGGCGCCACGGGCGCCACGGCCAGGGGGAGGAGGTCCAGCGTTTCCGTCAGTTCCTGTACCTTGAGCCGGCAGGCCAGGCATACCTCGACATGCGCCCGGTAGGCCCGATCCTCATCGGCAGTCATCAGGTGAAGGCTGTAGGCAGGGGCTTCTTCAACGAGGGGACATGCGTGCATGTGGATCAGCCTCCTTCCGACGCGGCATCATGAGGAACTGACGAAGCGCCTCCAACCCCAGTCGTACCCGGCCTTTTACGGTCCCCAGGGGAATCCCGAGTTTCCCGGCGATCTCTTGCTGCGTCATCGCTCCGAAGTAGGCCAACTCCAGCGCCTGACGCTGCTCGGCGGGGAGGCGCATCAAGGCGGATTTCACCTGGGCGCCAAGCACGGCGGTTTCGGCGTCGCCGGCGGGGTCGGCTCCGGTGTCAGTCTCCTCGGGCATGTCATCGAAGCGGCTGGGCATCGCCCGGCGCCTGGCCCGGATGAGATCGACGGTGGTGGTATATGCGATATGCAGAATCCACGTGCCTACCCGCCCGCGGTCTGCATCAAAACGGGCTGCGCTGCGCCATACTTTCAGAAAAACGTCTTGTGTGACGTCTTCGGCGGCGGCGCCGTCTTGCAGCATGCGCAGGGCCAGGGCGTACACCTGCCGGCCATAACGGTCGTACAGGGCGCCCAGGGCGCCCTGGTCGCTGGCAGCGACACGGACCATGAGTGCCAGGTCGTCCATGGCTGCGCCATCCCCCCAATCGTCCTCATCCGACATACGGCCCATCCTTCCTGTTGGATCATTACTATTTTTGTCTAAAATAATGATCGGCAGGTGTGGTAAAAAATCTACAGCGCTAGATAAAATTACGTCTTGATGCGGCCTGTCCGATGCTGTATCATCAGTAACTGTCACCGCCAATTACACGGTGTACGAACTGATTCCGGCATAGCTCAACGGTAGAGCATCCGGCTGTTAACCGGAGGGTTGTAGGTTCGAATCCTACTGCCGGAGCCAAGTTTGCGGGTTTAGCTCAGCGGTAGAGTGCAAGTAGCAAGTTCCGAGGACCGTGCGATTTTAGCGCCGGAGGAACTTGCTGCGCAGAGCCTGTCAAGGCGGAGCTCTACTGGTCCCAACTGCGGGTTTAGCTCAGCGGTAGAGCGACGCCTTGCCAAGGCGTAGGTCGCGAGTTCAAATCTCGTAACCCGCTCCACGTTTCTCCGGGCGCCTGCGCCCGACCCCTGGACCGCTAGCTCAATGGTAGAGCATCCGACTCTTAATCGGACGGTTGAAGGTTCGAGTCCTTCGCGGTCCACCAACATGGTGGGGGAGGGTCACAAGCCCTCCTAAATCATGGGGAGATACCCAAGTGGCTAAAGGGGCCTGACTGTAAATCAGGTAGCTGACGCTTTCGGTGGTTCGAATCCACCTCTCCCCACCAAATTCAATACGGGCGGTTAGCTCAGCGGGAGAGCACTTGCTTCACACGCAAGGGGTCACTGGTTCGATCCCAGTACCGCCCACCAATCCTTCACCTGCCCCAACAGGCGAAGGCGTTCAAATGGGGCTATAGCTCAGCTGGGAGAGCGCTTGAATGGCATTCAAGAGGTCAGCGGTTCGATCCCGCTTAGCTCCACCAACGGGGAGCACGATGCTGACTCCCCAACCTTCCGGAGGCGTGGTGTAGTGGCCTAACATGCGGCCCTGTCACGGCCGAGACCGCGGGTTCGAATCCCGTCGCCTCCGCCACTGTTCCTTCCCTTCAGATCCCCCCATCGTCACGTCGGAGTGGCGGAATTGGCAGACGCGCACGTTTGAGGGGCGTGTGGGCAACCGTACGGGTTCAAGTCCCGTCTCCGACACCAGACAAAACGACCCAGAGCAAACGCTCTGGGTCGTTTTGCGCGCAGGTCCAGGGAGCCGCGGTCCTGGTCACCGAAAAGCCTCCGTCCTGCCATGGGCGGAGGCTTCTGTCATCAGCTAGAAAATCATGACGACATCCGATTCGCCTGCCATCTCATTAAACGTCATCCCGCCGATGATGCCATCAAGCTCGTCTACAAGGTCTTCGGGCTTCAGACCCGTCACATCCAGCCCGCCGGAGCAGACCAGGACCTGAACGCCGCATTCCCGGGCCAGGTCGATGAAGTGGCGCAGCCGGGGCATGTCGGGAGTGATGACCAGGTCATCGGCCACGCCCTTCTGGGCCAGCTTGCAGCCCAGGGCAGAAAGGACCACCGTCGCCTCGTTCCCGACCATGGTGGCGGCAGCGGCGAGTTGGAAGGGGAGCGCGACCTTCGCCGGCGCCTCGGGGCCGTTCGTCTGCATGTAGAGATATTTCATGGGCAGCCAAACCTCCTAGACCTTCTCGGCATGGGCCGGTCAAGATTAGGCCCACGCCTGACGGGCTACGGCACCCACCCGGGGTGCCTAGACCCTCCCGGCATGGGCCGGTCAAGATTAGGCCCACGCCTGACGGGCTACGGCACCCATTGAGGGTGCCTAGATAAACCAGTTAATACCCGCCTGGCTGGCGTACTCCAGCGCCGTGGCGGCGCCCACGGGCTGCTCAACGCCGGCGACCAGGTCGTCCATCGTCATGCCAAAGGCGTCCATGGTCATTTGGCAGGGGATCATACGGACGCCCAGGTCCTGGCACATCTCCAGCAGTTCGCTCAGCTTGGCGACCTTGTTCTTACGGAAAACCTGGTTCATCATCCACGTCCCCATGCCGCCCATGCGGTACTGCGACAGTTTCAGCCGCTCGGAGCCGCCGCGGTGCATCCAGGAGAGCATCTTCGTCATCCAGTCCTTGCCGATGATCTTGCCATCATTCTTTTTGATGATAAAGAGACCCCAGAAGGAGAAGAAGATGGTGACCTCCTTGCCGGACGCGGCGGCGGTGGAGGCGAGAATCAGGATCGGGTAGGCCTTGTCCAGGTCGCCCGAGCAGGCGATAATCGTGACCTTGTTGGGATCGCTCACCGTGGCGGCCTCCTTACCTCTTGCGGACGTTGTACCGGTAGACGGTGCCTTCCTGCGTGGCCAGAATCAGTTCGTTGCCGGTCGACCGGGACCAAGCCGCAAAGTCAGCCTTGGAGCCGGGATCGGTGGCCAGCACCTCGAGCACCTGGCCGGGCTGCAGCGTATCGATGGCCTTCTTGGCCTTCACCACGGGCATGGGGCACTGCAAATTGCGGGCGTCAAGCGTGAGATCTGCCATGAGGTTACGTCCCTCCTTGTTGAAGATGGGGTGGGGCGAATCCGTTACAGGAGTCATCGCGCCTTCACTCTATCACTTCCGACCGGCGCCGAATATTGCCACAACGGTCAACAATTACGGTACGGGGTATAGTACATTTTGGCTATGGCCGTCTCGTACCCCCGGGGGTAATCTGGAGGTGAAGCTGTGAAAAGATTCCCAAAGGGGGCCGAAGGATGGCCAAAGAGCTGCTGATCATCGGGGCGGGAAGCGGCGGCCTGATTCTCTCCAACACGGTGGCGCGGGCGCTGTCCCGGGAGATCCGGCGTGGTGAGGTGACCGTCACCCTGCTGGGCGACCGCGACGAGTACCTCTATCAGCCCGGGCTGCTCTATGTGCCCTTTGACCTGATGCGTCCCGCCGAGCTGATTCGCAAAGTGAAGGAGCTCCTGGTCCCGTGCGTCACGTTCATGCATGACCGGGCGACCAGGATCGACCCGGAAAGCCGACAGGTCCAGACCCGCAGCGGCCGGACGCTTACCTATGATTACCTGGTCATCGCCACCGGCTCCGAGCTCGACCTGGAGGAGACCCCCGGCCTGAAAGAGGGCGCCCACTGGTTCTACGACCTGCCTGGCGCCATCCGGCTGCGGGAGGCGCTCAGCCGGTTCCAGGGCGGCCGGGTGGTCGTTGCACTGGGTTTGCCCCATAAGTGCCCGGTGGCGCCGCTGGAGTTCGTCTTCATGCTGGACGAATGGGCCCGCGAGCGGGGGATCCGGGAGCAGATGGAGATCATCTATGCCTTCCCTTTGAACCGGGCGCACAACATTCAGACCTGTGCCGACTGGGCCCAGTCAGAGTTCGACAAACGCGGCATTCAGTTGGAGACCTTCTTTAACCTGGACTCGGTGGATCCGGTTCGCAAGGAGGTCAACTCTTACGAAGGCACGACGCTCGCTTACGACCTGCTGGTGGCGGTGCCGGCCCATAAGGGCGACGCAGTCCATGCGGATTCCGGCCTGGCGGTGCAGGGAAACTGGGTGCCCACGCACCGGCACACCCTGAAGGTAGGCACGTACGAGAACATCTTCGCCATCGGCGACGCCACCAACATGCCGACGTCAAAGGCCGGCTCGGTGGCGCACTTCGAGTCGGAGGTGCTGGCCGGGAACCTGATCAACCTGCTGACGGGCGGGGGCGCCCCCCACCAGTACGATGGCAAGACCTTCTGCTTCATCGAGGCGGGCATGCACAAGGCGACCTACCTGAGCTTCACCTACGATCAGCCCCCTGTGCCCGGTCCCCCTTCGGAGGCGATTCACTGGTTCAAGCAGGCCTATAACCGGATTCACTGGATGAACCTGAAGGGCATCGTGTAAGGGGGCGGCAGCATGGACGTGACAGAACGGACCTTTTCCAGTACGGCCGATCTCGCAGCCAGCCCGGAGTTGTTCGCGCTGGTGGCACAGATCAGGACTAGTGCGCCGGCCCTGACCCATCTGGTGAAGCGGGTTGATGAACTCCACCAGTCCGGCGCCCTTGACACCCTGTTGGACATGACGCAGGTGCTGCAGGCAGCCAAGGTATCCATGGGCGATGCGATGATTCACCGCATGGCCGACCTGGTTCGGGTGCTCGGAGAGATGGTCGATGTGGTCACCACCTGCGGCCTGCCTGAAAAGCTGCCGGCAGTAGTAGAGGCCGTCGGTGCGGCGAGGGCCGATGCCGAAGCCGACCAGTCCAGCCTGGGCGTGGTGGGGCTGGTAAAGGCGCTGCGCCAGCCTGAGACCCAGTTTGCGCTCAAGTTTGTGCTGGCGCTCTCCCGGCGGCTGCCGGAGGCGGCCAAGTAAGGTTTTGCGGAGGTGCGTGGCAGTCATGGCAGATAAGGTCGTAGACGCCCGCGGCAGCCATTGCCCGGGACCCATGATGGAGTTGATCCGGGCGATCAAGGCCGCCGCCGTCGGTCAGACGATTGCACTCTGGACGACCGAGGCCGGCTCTAAGAAGGATATTCCGCTCTGGTGCCAGAAGGCCGGCCAGGAGTTCGTGGGCGTGGTGCAGATGGACGGGTACGAGGAGATCGCAGTCAAAAAGGTCAAGTGAAACAAGGCGCCCGGGGCTGAGAACTGCCTCGGGCGCCGTAGCTGTTAAGGAGGGGCTGCGGTTCTAGAAGTCGACGCTCCGAATTTGAGCGATGACGGTCATGCGGGCGACACCGGCCTGATCGACGGTGAGGACCGTGCCGTTCTCGAAGCCCACGACCTTCTGGCCATCGAACTCGACGCCATCGAGCGTAATGCTGGCGTTGAAGCCACCACCGCGCAGGTCCTCCAGCAGGCGGCGAATCGCAGCGTTTTCAGTCGGCATTGCTTGGACACCCCCCGCCGCGCCGACAAAGGTCCGGCACCGATGGTATCTTATGTGGAGTTGACAGAAACGGTGACGGGGGAGGCCAGCGCCTGGCCTCCCCCGTTTCTTCATCTGCTTGCGAGTAACTGTTCGAACTTGTGCTCTACCAGTTCACGGGTCCGCTGACTGACGCCTGGCAGGACGCCCAGCATCTTTTCCGCCTCGGCGAAGCCCTTGCGAACCGCGGCCAGGGCCGACTTCAGTTTTTCAGGGTCGTCGCCCGCCCAGGCGGTGGCGAAGCCGATGATTCGGTCGGTGACGGCTTCAGGGCTCCAGTAGCCGCCGGGGCCGATTTCCTGCCGGGCCGCCGCTTGCAGTTCCGGGGAGACCATCACCCGCCCATTCTGCTCGGCTACCTGCCGCCGCACGAAGAGCCGGTACTCATCCAGGTTGGTGGTGCGCAGCCCTGTGCGCAGCGTGTCGATTCCGCTTCCTTGCCCAATCTTCATCGCAGCACCTCCTTGTGCGTCCTAGTCTCATTGTCGGGATCGCGAAAGAGATCGTTAAGTGTGAAGATTCGCCTTGACACATCGTAGAGTACTCTGTACGATAGAGTTAACTGGTGGACCGAGCAAAGGAGTGGGTGAGAGGATGAAGCCGGAAGAGGCGCTTGAGCAGGTGGCCTATATGCGACGGCTCGTGAATCAGAGCCGGATCACCATGTCGGGGTTTGGCCCGTATTTCATCCTCTGGGGCGTGCTCTGGATTGTCGGCTACCTGGGCTCCCTCTGGTTTCCGGGCGGCGTGCGGGATTACGTGTGGCCGGCCATCTACGTCATCGGCTTCGGCGCATCATTTTGGCCTGCGCTGCGCAGGGGGAGCGGCCCTTCCGTACCCACGCCGGCGCTGTTTAAGAAACTGAGTTGGCTCAGCCTCGTCCTGCTAGTCGGAGCCGTGGCGCTGCCATTCATCTTCTTCCAGAAGCCGGAACAGCACACGGTTAACGCATACTACCCGTTCGTCATCGGGTTGATCTACGTTGCGCAGGGCATCTTCTATGGCGGCACGATCATCGCCATCGGCGCCTGGCTGATTGTGGCAGGGGTCGCCTCCTTGTGGATGCCCTGGCCGCTGCAGAGTCAGTTCTTGGCCCTGGCCGGTGGCGGCAGCCTGATCGTGACGGGCCTCGTGCTCCGGAGGCAGGTGTCTCGGGAATGAGTGACGGGGTGCTCGGCGATCTGAACGAGCTCTTTCATGTGAAGGCCAGGCTCGGCATTATGACGCTGCTGATTTCACAGGGGGAGAGCGACTTCAGCACCCTGAAGGCCCACCTTGGGCTGACCGATGGCAACCTGGGCGCCCACATTCGGGTGCTGGAGGAGGCCGGGTACGTCGGGGTGGAGAAGGGCTTCGTGGGCCGGCGTCCCCGAACGACCTGCCGGGTGACGGAGGCGGGGCGGAAGGCGTTTGCGGCCTATCTGCATCAGTTGGAGGCGCTGATTCGAATGGTCGACCCCGACAAGCTGTAGGAGGGAACGGCCGTGACGTGGTGGTGGGACTGGCAGTTGAACCTGTTGCTCTTGCTCACGTTTTTCCCGGGCGCCCTCGTTCACGAGCTGGGGCACATTCTGGGGCTCTGGGCCGCGGGCGGCAGCGGGTTCACCATTCGGTTCGGCCGCCCCGGGGGACGTGTGACCTGGTCCTTTCGACTGGGGGCACTGACTTTTGTCATTCACCCGGGCCTCGGCCTCTGGTTTCATGCGCCGCGTGCCGGGGCTGCCCAGGTGCGGTACCGCACGCCCTGGCGGCGCCTGGTGTGGGTTCTCGGCGGTCCGGCGGCATCGGCGCTGCTGTTCGCCGCCTTCTGGCCCGGGGCGTGGGCCGATGTAATCTGGTGGCCGGCACGGTTCGAGACCTGGCAGGAGCTGGCCCAGTGGTGGGGGCTGTGGGGTGTGGTGGTGCCCCTTTTCCCGCTCCGGTACCCCAGCGGCCATGCCAGCGATGGCCTGCAAGTGATTCAGGTCTTGCGGGCAGGCAAAGGGCCGGGCGACGTCCGATAGCGGACGCTGCCCGGCCCTTTCTCTATTCCGCCGGAGTCGTCGGCGGATTGGTCTTCTCCATGAAGATGAACGCCGCCACGCCCAGGACGATGACCGTCAGGCCGAGCAGGGCGCCCACCGGTCCAAGCAGCGTCTGCCCGACGCCGACCATCGTACCGAAGCCGGTGATGATGAGCAGCAGCGTTGCCGCCCCCTTGAGGTTGCCCGGGATCTTGCGGCGGTAGATTTCCGCCCCGATGGCACCGGCGGCGAAGCCTGTCAGCACGCCGAGGGCGGCGGTCGGGTACTGCAGGACGTAGCCGTCCACCCAGGCCGGCGCGAACGGCCAGATCAGCAGAGCCAGCGCCAGGGCGACCAGGCCCGCGGCGCCACCCAAGAACCCGAACATGAGGACCAGGTTCCGAACGACCCGGGCGTGGCCTCGTACTTTGTGCTGCGACAACTCGGTTCCTCCCTGCAACTACTGTTGAGGCGTAAATACTGCACGGAACGCCCTGACTCCTTTTCCAGGCATGGCCCAGGGGAAGGCGACATAAGGATTCCCAAGGGCTGCGGTGTGCATACGCCCGGCGTCCTTGGAAAGAATAGCCGCTGAAGAGCATCTCTGGCAAGTGAGGTGTCCCCATGGCGCACCTGTGGCGCAAGTGCGTTTTGTTGTTGATGGCAGTGGTGACGGCGCTGGCGATGGTCCCCGGGCGGGGGTGGGCCGAGGTTCCTGCAGCCCGGGCTGATATCATTCTGGTGCTGGACCGGTCGGGTTCCATGGTGAAGAACGATCCCCAGGGTCTGACCGACATCGGACCGCAGGTGTTTGTGGATATGCTGGAGCCCGATGACCGGGTCGCCGTGGTGGCGTTCGATACCAACGCCCGGGTACTCCTGCCGCTCTCCCCGGTGGGCGACGGATCAGCCGCCCGCAAGGCGCTGACGGAGATGGGCCGCCCCGCCGGGCAGTGGACGGATATCAAGGCGGCCCTGACCGCTGCGATGGAGCAGGTGGGCCAGCCGACGGCGGAGCGGGCGCCCGCCGTCCTCCTGCTGACGGACGGCAAGCCCGAGACGCAGGCGGACGGCGTGCCCCCCGGGTACCGGGAGGAGATGGCCCAGGTGGTGAGCCGGCTGGCCGGACGGGCCGTGCCCGTCTTTACCGTGGGGCTGGGCGCCGCCGATGCCGAGACCTTGGGCCAGATCGCCACGGGCACCCGGGCCGAGGCCTTCGCAGCGACCTCGGCGGCCCAGGCCGTGGAGGTCTTTACTGAGGTGCTGAGCCGGGTGAAGGAACGCCGGGTAGTGCTCTCGTTCACGGAAGACCTGGCGCCGGGCGTGGCGGGGCCTGTCCACAGCTTTCAGGTGCCGCCGTACACCCGGTTGCTCACGCTGAGCGGTGTGGCGACCGGGGGGGTGGCGCTGAAAGGCACGGCGCCGGGGGGCGGCGCCCTGGAGGCGGCGCCCGGCGCCCGGCTCTCGCAGGGGGCGAACTACGCGGTGCTGACCATTCCGAGCCCGGCCCCGGGCACCTGGAGCGTGCAGCTGGCCGGCGAGGGGCGGGCGGTGGCCCAGGCACAGACGGAGTCGAGCCTGCGGCTGACGCTGGTGTCGCCTCAGCCATACAGCCAGGTAAACAGCAACGCCACGACCCCGGTGGAGGTGGCGGTGACCGGTGACCCCGACCCGCAGGTGCCCCTGGAAATCTGGGTGCAGGCCGGGGCCAGCCCGGCGGTGCGCCTCACCCCCGACCCGGGCCCAAAAGGGAAGCACAACGGCAGCATCGCCATGGACGATGGCAGGCTCGCCGTCTGGGCGATGCGGGCCGGCGGTGAGGTGGCCCGGCGGGACTTCCTGCTCTACCCGGTGGAAGGCGTGGCCCCGGCAGCCGGGGCGGCGGCGGGCGCAAAGGCCGCCCGCCGGCCCACGTGGCCCTGGCTGGCAGCCGGCGCCATCGCTACGCTCGGCGCCCTGCTCGCCCTCGGCGCCCTCAACTGGCGCCGCCTCGTCCGCCGCGACGAACAACTCAGCGGCCGCCTCGGCACCCACTCCCTCGCCGGCCGCGGCAAGACCCAGCTCATCGGCGACCTCGCCCGGCTGGAAGCCCGCCTCGTCCCCCGGGGCTGGGCGCCCCTCGCCGGCCTCGGCCTTGTCCGCCGCGACCTGCAAATCTACATCCATCAACAATCCAGCGGCGTCCGCATCCAGATCAACGACCGCCCCCTCGGCGACGGCCGCCTCTACCACGAAGATGAAGTGATCATCGGCGGCGAGACCCTCACCTACATCAACCCGCGCATCCCGCGGCGTCCCAAGAGCGCCCCGCCCCGCCGGGCCGCCCTGGCCCGACGGCCCGCAGGCCGGCCGACCCTAAAAGGATAGGAGATGACGGAAGTGGCCTTCACACAGGCATCTGAGCGGACGCCCAGTCCGCTGGTGGAAACCTCCGCACAGATTCAGCGGACCATGATTGTCGGGCTCGGCGGCACCGGCGGCGAGGTGATCAAGCGGCTCAAGCGCCGGCTCCGGCGCCAGGGGCAGGTGAGCAGCTACATCCGCTTCCTCAGCCTTGACACCGACCTGCGCAGCGGCCTCGCCACCATTCAGTTCCCTGCCCTGGAGCCCCGGGAGCGGGTGCCGCTCCACTACCCCAACCCCGAGAATGTGCTGGAAGCACCGCATCTCTATCCCACCATTCAGCACCTGTTCCACCAGGGCAAGCGGGTCGACATTTCGCTGCTGGCCGATGGCACGGGCGCCGGCCTGATGCCCGTCGTCGGCCGGGCGGCGCTCCACCTGAACGCCGGCCAGATCTACGGGGCGCTCCAGCGGGCGCTGAAAGACCTGCAGGCAATTCCCACCCAGCCCGGGGGTCAGCCGCTCACCGAGGAGTTCCGCATCTACGTCGTCGGGAGCGTGGCGGGCGGCACGGGCGCCGGCTGCATCATCGATGCGGCGGTGCTGATTCGGCACGTCTTCTCACAGTTCAAGTATCAACTGATCGGGATCATGGCGCTGCCGGAGGCGTTCGTGCCCACCCTGCGGGGCCAGCAACTGGACGCCCAGAGCCGGGGGAACGCCTACGCAGTGCTGAAGGAGCTGCAGTATCTCCAGGATGGCATGCCCGCCTGGTCCGACGTGGATACCCACACCTTCCAGTATCAGCTGGGCGGCGACACCCGCACCATCATCCTGCGGGAGCGGCCGTTCGACATCGTCTATCTGGTTGATAACCAGAACCAGCAGGGCGGGGCGCTGCGCAATCTGACCGATATTTACGAGATGGTCTCCCAGCAGCTGTCGGTGGAGATTGGCTCGCCGTTTGGGGCGAAGTTCGCCAGCGCCCAGGCCAACGAGCGGGCGATTCGGGGCCTGGCCCCCTGCCCGGAGACGCGGCGACCGGCCAACATTTCGTCGCTGGCGACGGCGGCGCTGGTGGTGCCGGAAGAGAAGTTGCTGCGGTACTGTACCCGCCGGTATTTGAGCGAGGCGGTCCAGGGCCGGCTGCTCGGGGGCAGTGCCCAGCACTCCGCCACAGCCTGGCTGTTGGCCGCCGAACTGGAAGACCGGGGCAACCACCGCATGATCAGCCGGGCGCTGCTGACCGACCCCAAGGAGCAGCGGGAAGTGACCGGGGCGGAGTACGCCCTTGACCCCGAATCGATGGCGAACGCCAGCCCCGCCGAGTTCCTGAACGCCGCGGCCAACCAGGAAGATCACTTCGAGAGCCAGGCGCTGCCCGCCATTCGGGCGCTGATCGACCGGAACCTGGAGCGGCTGCGCACCGCCCTGCCCGGCCGTCTTCAGGCCATGATCGATGAGGCCTTCAGCGCCGGGGGCGTGCGCTCAGCCCTGACCGCCCGGGCCGCCGTGGAGCGCGAGGTCCAGGCGATGGCCGTCGAACTGGCGAACCGCCAGAACGATGATGAAGCCGTGCGCAGTGAGATCTCCGACCGGCTGACGGACCGGCACGATGAGCTCGAAGGGAAGTCCGGCCTGCTGGGCGGCCTCTTCGGCAAGCGGAAAGAGTTGATGCGCCAGATTAGCCGGCTTCAGGCCGACTGGATGCAGGTGGAGCTGGACATGGCCGCCCGGGCCGGGGCGCTCCGCCTGGTCGAAGCGCTCCGCGGCGCCCTCGATGAGCAACGGCGCCGGCTGGAGGCGTTAGAGTCACATCTGACGCGGCTGCAGCAGACGGTGGATGCCGAGCTGACCCAGGAGCAGTGGGCGCCCGACACGGGCTCCACCTACGCCCTGGAGACGGAGGCGATTCGGGCCGAGCACTACCCGCTCTTCTACGAACGGTTCCGGCCGAGCACCCACGAGGCGTTCCTGGCGGCGGCCGGCGACCTTTCACGCAGCGGTGCCGACTACAACGCCCTGGCCCAGGCCCTCAGCCACGCCGCCCGCAGCCTCTTCGCCGAACAGATCCAACGGCTCAACGTGGTCGAGGTACTCGGCGAACTGTACGACCGGGCTCACGCCTACAGCCTGCTCGACGACCTGGCCCGGCGCTGCCAGCCCTTCTGGACCGCCACGCCCCGGGGCGCCGGCGCCTTCAGCGATGTCTTCCTGATTGGGTCGCCGGGCGTCGCCCCGCGGGGGCCGGGCAACCCGGTCCACGCCGAACCCTTCCTGCAGGAATGGCTCGACCAGCACGCCGGCGGCTCCGTCCTGGGCATCCACTCCGAACCGACCTACGTCGCCCTGGGCAACCCCGGCGCCATCATCTTCAGCCGGCAGACCCACGGCGCCCGGCTCCACTACATGCGCCAGATTCTCGACTACCAGGAGCAGTACCGCATGCTCCAGCAGCAGCGGGGCTATCCCGTCCACTTCAAGCCCTGCCTGGAGGCGCTGCCCGAACTCCGCCCCGACGACGAGAAAGCGACCGAGGCCTGGTCGCTGGGCGTCGCTTACGGCATGATCGCCGCGAAGATGAACGGTTGGGTCTGGGCCTTTGACTCCGAGCAGCGCAAGGACGCCGACTCCGCCGGCGGCTACCGGATGGTCGAGTTCCTCTGCACCGGCTCGATTTGGGACCTGGCGGCCGAGATCGCCCCGGTGGAGAAGGGGGAGGTGCCCGCCTACTCCAGCCGGTTCCTGCATGCGACCCGGTCCGGCGCCCTGGGCCAGTTCGGCCAGCGGCGCGACTACATCGCCGCCGTGGAGCAGATGGTCGGCCGCCGCCTGGAGACGATTGGCAAACAGGCCTTTTCCGCCGAACTGACCCGCTACCTGGAGGAGACCATCGCCCGGCGCATGAAGCGGGCGGAGGAGATGGAGGCGGCGACCCTGACCAAGGAGCACGGGGCGATCCGCCGCTTCCTCGATCGGATCAACCTATAGGGGGACGGCACGCTCATGCTTGACGGAATGGGTCCCTACCTGGAGCCCACGCTGATCGTGGGGCTCGGCGGCTGGGGCGGGGCGGTGGCGACGGCGGCCGAGGCGGCGCTCCGGGAGCGGAGCCCCGCCCTGGCCCGGGCCTGCGTGGCGCTGGCGGCGACTGAGCCGGGCGCCCCTGACCTGCCCGAGCGGGTGCGCACCCATCTGCGGGTGACCCGCATGGCCGAAGTGATTCGGGCGCTGGAGGCCGATGGGCTGCTGCGGATCGATCCCATCGTTTCCCCTTCCAGCCACGTGTACCTGATCGCCTCGCTGCAGGACGACCCCGACCTGCGCCACCTGGCGGCGGCGGCGCGACTGATCGACGAGGCCGCCCTCGAACTAAAGGCCAAGGTGAAGAAGGTCGCGCTCGTCGATGTGGCCGGCGGCCCGATTCCCGCAGCGCCGGGGTTCCCTCTCTACGTGCTTGAGCCGGTAACCGCCCACGGCCTGGTGCTGGGTGAAGATGAGTACCGGGCGGCGGCGACCGAACTGCTGGTGGCGGTCGCCCAGCCCGGGGGCAGCCAGGTGCTGGCCTCGGCCGGGGCGCCGGCCACGGGGACGCTGGGGATCTCCTGGCTGACCTGGAGCCCGGCGACGCTCCGGGAGTCGCTGGCCGGCAGCCTGAGCCGGGAGGCGCTGCTGCGGTGCATCCAGGCGGAGGCGCCGGCGGGCCGGGCGCCGGGCGCCCTGGTCGAGGGGCGGGAAGCGGCCCTCCTGGACCGCCTGCCCGCCCCCGGC
>JARBUG010000284.1 GCA_029239785.1 Symbiobacteriaceae bacterium
TCGCTCCATCAGCTTCATCGACCGGCAGAACGGGTGGGCCGCGGCGGATGGGTACGAGAACCAGGGACAGGTGAACCGCCTGTACCGGACTGCGGACGGGGGCCGGACCTGGCGGGAGATCGCACGGCACGAAGGCGTCCGATTCGACTGGATGGATTTTGCGGACGGCCAGACCGGGTACGTCGGCAGCCACCGGGGACCCCTGGAAGTAACCCACGACGGCGGCCTCACCTTTGAGTTCCTGGGCGTCAGCGGCACGCAACTGCGCTTCATCAGCCCGAATTTGGGCTGGATGATTGACGGGGATACGATCAAGGCGACGTCTAACGGAGCGAAGAGCTGGACGGAGCTGCCCCGCCTGCCCCAGCGGCCCCTGTCGTTCGACCTGATGCCTGACGGCACGGCCTGGGTACTGGCCGGCAACCCCACTCAGCCGGAGCTCTACGCCACCTCGGACGGGGGCCAGACCTGGCGCCAGTTCAACCTGGGTGATCTCCATCCGTGGAAGGTGAAGGCCGGGCCGGGAGGACAGGCCTGGATCTGGGACAGCATCAACCGGCAGTTTTCCACGGAAGATGGCGGCCGGACGTGGCGGGGAGTCACGCTGCCGTAAGTACATGTGCGGGAGAAAGGAGGTGGACCTATGCGGCGGCGTCTTCTGTTCGGAGCAGTGCTCTTTTTGCTGGCCCTCAGCAGTTACCATTACTTCTTCCCCAAGGCGGCTCGCATGGGTCCGCTCGACCGGTTCGACGCCGCCCCCGGCGCTACCGTGCTCTTTGTCCCCCACAGTGACGATGAAGTCCTGGCTGCCGGCGGACTCCTGGCCGACCTGCAGGCCCAGGGCGCCGAGCCCCGGGTGGTGCTGGCAACGGCCGGCGACGGCTTCAAGGTCGGCGCCGAGGTGCTCTACCGTGGCCGGGTCAAACCCGAGCAGATGATCAACTACGGCCGCCACCGGGTGGATGAATCGAGTTCCGCCCTGGCGGCGCTGGGGATTCCCGCCGAGCACTTCCGCTTCCTGGGCTTCCCGGACCAGGCGCTCCACCGGCTCTGGGTGGAATGCTGGCAGCCTGACAAGTCCTGCACCAGCACTTCGACCCGGGTCAGCGCAGTGCCCTACGCCCAGGCCTGGCGGGCCGGGGCGCCCTACACCGGGCGGGAGTTCCTGGGCCAAATCATCGACACCCTGCGGGAGATGCGGCCGGCGGTGGTCGTCTATCCGCACCCCAACGAGGCGCACGTCGACCACTGGGCGATGTCCAATTTCGTCTCCGCTGCGCTGGAAGAGCTGCGCCGCACGGAGCCTGACTGGACGCCGCCAGCGGAATGGCTCTACCTCGTCCACCGGGGCGACTGGCCGGCGCCCAAGGGCTACCGCCCGGGGAGCAGTCTGACCCCGCCCGCGGGCATGCTCGGCGGCATGACGACCTGGCGGGAGTGGCCGCTCTCGGCGGCGTCGGTGGCGAAGAAGGAGGAGGCGCTGAAGCAGTACGGCTCGCAGATGATGTTGATGCGGCGCTATCTGCAGTCCTTCATCAGGACGAACGAGATCTTTGGCACCATCGACCGGGTGCGGCTGACGGAGGGCGCCGGCCCGCTCCAGGCCATCGCAGGCGCCGCGCCGCCGTGGGAGGACCTGACCTGGGTCGAGACCATCACCGACCCGCGGGGCGACACGGTCGCCCGGGATATCGAGCGGGGCGCCGACGTGGGCGGCGTCTGGGCCGCCCGGGACGCGGGCATGCTGCATCTTGCGGCCCCGATGGCCGCCCGGCCCCGGCGCCCGGTGGAGATTCGCTGCTACGCCCGGGTCTTCAAGGCGGGGTACGGGTGGAGCGACGTGGTGGGGGTGACGGTCCAGCCCGATGGGAGCCGCAAGGTCGATGCCTGGCCTGCCGACCTTGGCAGGGCGTCGGCCGGGGGGCCGGAGCAGGTCAAGGCCGAAGTCCGGGGTAACTGGGTGCGGCTCAGCCTGCCCCTGGGCGCCCTGGGCGGCCCGGATTCAGTCCTGCTCAACGTCGAAACCCGGGTCGAAGGCGTCCTGCTGGACCGGACGGCCTGGCGCCCGATCTCGCTCGATGGAAAGTGACGGCGCCACCCCAAGCGGGGTAGCGCCGTTTTCATGCGGCCTATTGAGTAATCTTGAAGGTCAGGTCCCGTGCGGGTTTGCCGTCCAGCAGGATGGTCACCTTATAGGTGCCGGGGTTGAATGTGGTGACCGCCTTCAGGCTGAAGGCGACGTAGTTCTGCTTGCCGGCCTTTGGGAAAGTGACGCTGGAGCCATCGACCGGTTTGAAGGCGCCGGAGTCCTCCTGGTCAAAGCTCCACTCGGCATCTACCTTGGTCCCTTGCCGGGGGCTCTTCACCAGCGCCACGGCATAGAGCAGCTTGGCGCTGGTCGGGAAAGACTCCAGGGTGCGGACGGGCTCCATGGTGCCTTCCTTGATCTGGTCGGTCATGGTGATGGAGAGGACGCTGGGCGGGTCTTGGGCGAGGAGGCTGCAGCCACCGAGCAGGAACGCAGCAAGCAGGAGACAGATCAGCCAGGCGGAGGCGCGGAACTTCACCGGAGACGACCCCTTTCCTGACGGCGCCGGCTCGGGCGCCAGGGAAGACTAGTATGCCCGCTGTAGATGTACGACTGGCTTGGCCCAATCATGACGGTCGTACCGCTGGCCCGCATCTTTTCGTCAGATATTATGATGACGGAGAAAGGGACAAGGAGGTTTCGCAAATGGGTGAAGTAAAGCAACTTTTATCGATGGATGATCTCCAAGGCCTGTTGGCCGCCTCGGCGGAAAAGCCCGTGCTGCTATTCAAGCATTCCACTACCTGACCCATCAGTGCGCAGGCCCACGGTGCGTGGGCAGAGTTTCTGAAGACGCCTGAGGCTGGCAAGGTCCATCTGGCCTTTGTGAGGGTGATCGAGGAGCGGCCGGTTTCACTGGCCTTTGCCGACCGGGTGGGGGCCAAGCATGCGAGCCCCCAGGCGGTGCTGGTCAAGAACGGCGAGGCCATCTGGCATGATTCGCACTGGAACATCACGGTCAATGCGCTGAAGAGTGCTGTGGCGAAAGTGTAAGAAAAACGGCAGGAATTTCAGTTCCTGCCGTTTTTGATTTTGGAAGCCTTGCGAGAGTAGGTTCTGCGGGAACTCGTTACGAGCCTTTACGAGCCTCTGCGGTCCTTTGAGAACCTTTGCAATCAGGTGAGTGGCTTTATGGCCGTTTGAGCGTGCTTGCGAAGCCCCATGGGGTCTTTCTTACGGTTGCAGGCCTTTGCGGGCGGTATCGAGGCTTTGCGGGCACTTGAACAGGAAACCGTGCCACGAAGTGTTGGTCGATTAAGGTCGCTGACATCGACCCCCAAGTTAATATGTGAACTTGGTTGAACGAGAAGGAATAAGCAGCGCATCTCCTCAGTCTGCGACCATCTCCTGAAACTCATAGGTGGCGCCATTCGTTTCCTGCGCATAGGTGCGAGTCCGCCGGAAGCCAACCCGCTCGTAAAGCCGAATCGCCCGCTCGTTAAAGGTGGCGACGGCGAGGCGGAACTGGGCC
>JARBUG010000120.1 GCA_029239785.1 Symbiobacteriaceae bacterium
AGCCAACCAGCGAAGTTCCGCGTGCTCCCGCGCAGTCGGCTCGCCATTGACGACGGTGGCTTCGTAGGTGCGTAAGTGCACTTCTACGGTGGAGTATTGATGCGTCACGTCGGCGACTAACTCACCCACTTGGATCTGGCAGCCTAACTCCTCACGAATCTCACGCACCAGCGTTTCCGCCGGCGTTTCGTGTGGTTCGATTTTGCCGCCGGGGAACTCCCAGAGGCCGGCCATGGACATGCCCGGCGCCCGGAGGGCACAGAGGATTTCGCCTGCCCCGTTGCGGATGACCGCGCCTACCACATCTACCTGTTTCATGATGTTTCTATCACCTGCGGTTAGTCTGTTCGCAGGCGACATGGGCGAAACCTGCCTGGGGCAGGCTAAAACCGGGCGGCGAGCAACCGCCCGTCAACTTCGGCCAACCGACTGCCAGGAGGTGGCGTCCTTGGACAAGATGCTCTGGGGAATCACCACGTTTCAGCAGGCCAATCGCAACAAGTTCAACGTGCCGTTTTCGGAGTTGATGCGAAAGCATGCGAAGGTGGATCCTGTGGAAGCAGCGGCGCGCCTGCGCGGTCGGCGCCAGGAGCCGAAAAAATGACCGAGCGCAAAGGCCGGGGTTCGCCCCGGCCTTTGTCGCGCCGGGCCGTGCCCCAGCCTGTAGCCCGGTCGGGCCAACCGTATGACCATAAGACCCAAGTGAGGCGCTGCGGTGCCCAGCAGGAGCGCCGTGTATGGTATACTTGCGTCGATGCTTGACGTGGAGGCGCTGCCCGGTGCTGACATCCAACCTGCTCATCTCGCTGCAGATCTCCCTGGCTGCGACCGCCGTGGTTTTCCTGGCCGGCCTCCCCCTGGCCTGGGTTTTGGCACGCCCGGGCTGGCGCGGCCGCACCATCCTCGACGTGGCCATTAACCTCCCCATGGCGCTGCCCCCGACCGTCATTGGCTACTATCTGCTCCTGCTGATCGGCCGAGGCGGGCCCGTCGGCAAGCTGACCCGCGCCCTTTTTGGCGAAACCCTGATCTTTACGCCCGCGGCTGCCGTGCTGGCGTCGGCGGTGGTCTGCCTGCCGATCTTTGTGCAGGCGGCCCGCAACGCCCTCGAAGAGGTCCCGCCTGAAACGTACGAAGCGGCCCAGATTGACGGCGCCGGGCGCTGGAACGCCTTTCGCTACGTCTTCCTGCCTATCGCATGGCCGGGTATCTGGACCGGCGTGTTGCTCTCGTACAGCCGCTCCCTGGGCGAGTTTGGCGCCACGCTGATGGTTGCCGGCAACATCCCGGGCAAAACCCAAACCATGGCCCTGGCGATCTACTCAGCCGTGCAGGCAGGTCAGTCCACTACCGCCCACCTGCTGGCGCTGACGTTGACTGCTGTCGCCGGCCTCTCCATCTGGGTGGGGCTGCGCTGGCGGAGCCCGGCCCGGTCGGTCGTCGTACGAAGCGAAAAGTAAGGTATCGAACATCGTTTCGCCGCAGAGGCCGCAGGGCGGCCTCGCCACGCTGGGTTCGTCAAGAATTTGCGTCCTCTTCCCGGCTGCATCGTCTAAAAAGTTACGATTGGCGGTGTTGAGCGACCAGCGGCGCCCTGCAGTCCGCCACCGCATGCCTGGATTCGAGGGGGTTCGAACCAGTTCGACATAGTCCGACTCCCCCGGAGGGCCATTTGGCGCAGGTTGAGCGGGTCTCATGGCGGTTAGCCCCTCGGTTCGTAAAATAACCGCAGGCCCGTGGCCGGAGCACCTGGTAAAAAACTGCCGAATCGTCTGCGAGGACGAGTGCGGCCCCCACCTCCTTGGCGGCGACTGACTCGGAGGGCTGCATTTGGTCCGTCTGGACCACTGGGCGATTGCTGCGTGAGGTGACAGCGGACGACATGCCGCCGACATCCTGATTACATCCCGTCAACACCTCCGTGAGCATGCTGCTCACATCCCACTCGCATCCCACCGACACCCTGCGCACATCCGGGCTTCATCTCCTCCACACCGCCTGGAACACCGAGTGCTACCAGGGAAACCTGCAGGCCATGTGCCCCAAGCGTCCCAGGGCCGCCGCCCAAGCTTCGGTCATCCCTCCCAGGGTCCCTGCGGCTACGTCCCGGTCTCCCCGCACCTGCCCCGCCCCGCTCCCTCTCCGAGGCCGCCAGGAAATCCTGGCCACACAGGTCCTTACCGCCACAAGGATCGGGCCATCGGGCCTCATCCGTCCCCATCTCCCGGGCGCCATTTCCCACATACATCCCGCATACATCCGACTACATCCCTCTCTGTCCCCGGGCGCGCGCCACCATCCCCCCCCCCGGAAAGCCGCAGCCCGTGAGTCTGCGCGCCCGGGCCTTTGGTTGACCCACTGGGGTTGGGGTGTATAAGTCGCGCTGTGCAGTTCTTGATGACGCGTGAGTCTCTGTCCTTCTTGGGTTATGGGGCGGTGGGCTTTCGTAAACACCGGGGCATGAATGGGACATTTTCTACCGCGGATTACGCGGATGATTGGATGACGCGGATAGATACATATGGTGTCCTGGTGTTTGTGAGGTCCATGGATCGCTGGGACCCGGCTGCTTGGTCTTGTTGGCGCTCACCGACTGGACCTGATCGTTTCTGGACGCGTCGTCGTGGGACTGAAAGCAGTGCAAGAGTTGGTGGACATCTCTACTGGTGTCTCTTACTCCACGGGTCCTTCGCCGAGTACCGAGCACTTCTGGCAGCCCCCGTGGCTTCCACGTAGCTCCTGGCCTCGTTTGTGCCAGGTTTGCATGAAAGCCCTCCGAAAATCCTTGCATCATTGGCGTCAACGATGACCCGTGCCCTGAAACCCGCATGCTTTCACGGCTCGTTCCACTTATGCACGGAGTTCCAGGTACTGGCCGTGCATAAGTGGAACGAGCAAATGGGCAGCACGCAGGGCAGAGCCTGTCGGGTCGACCGACGCCCGAAAGGCGGCCTACCAGGCCCCACAGGCTGCGCCGAAACTTGGCGAACAGCCAAACCTCGACCGCCAGTGACAGGACCGTGGCTCCTTGGTGCGTGACGCAGAGTGAACCGCGGCAAGTAGGTGCGCCTGCTGGCCAGGGAGGTCCTGCTGTCCGTAGCGGCTATGCGGCAGCCGGCAGGGAGATGCCAGGGGGATGTGCGGGAGATGTCACCGGGATGTACGAGGGATGTCACCGGGATGTACGGCAGATGTTGGGGCGAAACAGACGCCCGAGGTGGAGCATGGAAGCACCCCGACCCTAGAACCCCCGGCAGAGTAGGTTTCCATGCGACGGCGATATCCGAGAGGCGGCGCCCGGGTCAGGGCGAGACGTACAAGGCAGGAACCCCCGCCGAATCATCGACACCCGCGAGGCCACACGGGGATAACCCCTGGAGAACGTGCGGCTGTAAGACCGACCTTCAACCGAGGAAGGCTGGCTGCGAGCCCTGTGGAATCCGGGATGCCACGGGACGCGTATGGGATGTCGATCAGATGTCGGTGGGATGTCAAACGGACGTCAGCCACATGGAAGCACGAGAAAAAGACCAGGGTGTGCAAAAGCACCCTGGTCTTGTCGTTATCCTACTTGATGTACCTGGGGACGCAGTTTCCTGACCGCCTTCTGCACCTGGTCCAGCGACACGCCCCGGGCCAGAATTGCAGCGGTTGTCTGGAGCCGCCGCTGCTTACGAGACGGGTCCTCGTTTCCTGCGGGCGCGCAAGAAGCTTGTGGAGACGCTTGCTGCGACTTTTTCACATAGACTCCCCCTTTGACTACGCTTACGAGGTTAGCTGTCGGGTTCGGGCTGCCAAATAGCCCGTGGAGGTCGCTCCATTCACCCCAGGCCCGGTGAGGGCCAAACTGGTTCCCCCGCTCCGTCGGTCCGGATTCAGCGTGCTTCTCTCAGCATACAGATGGGACCGGCCGGGGGCAACCCAAGGCCTCCCCCCTGAGCGGTCCCCTGCCCGGCGCTGCAGCGGTTTTTGACCCCTCCTCAGCCCTCAGCGCAAGAATTCTGGGTGGTGGGCTTTATTGGCATTGTCATGAACGGCCGCGCAGCCGCACATCTTTCTGAATGGGAAGGCTCTGGTTGCGAAAGGAAATTCGCGAACCCTGGAGAATAGTGGACAGGAATTCGCAGTAGGAGGGTTTCCGGTTTGTCCTACGCTGATCTATTGCTCATTGGGCTCCCCGTTGCGCTCTGGGCCAAGTTTGCAGATTATCCTATGATTGCGTTCATCGCTTCCGCCATCGCCGTCCTGCGGCTGGCCTCCTGGATGGGCCACGCCACCGAAGAGGTCGCCGTTCACGCCGGCCCCCGCATCGGGGGTTTTCTTAACGGTACCTTTGGCAACGCCGCCGAACTTATCATCGTTATACTCGCCATCAAGGAAGGGCTCTACGAGGTCGTCAAGGCCTCCATCACCGGCTCCATTCTGGGCAACGCGCTCCTCGTGCTGGGCGCCGCCTGTTTCGCCGGCGGCCTCAAGTTCCCGAACCAGCAGTTCAACCGGAACCTGGCCCGCTTCAACTCCAGCCTGCTCTTTATCGCCATGGCGGCGCTGGTGGTGCCAGCCATCTTCCATCACGGCAACCCTATCCCCATGACCGATCAGGGCATGACCACGCTCTCGCTCTGGACGGCCATCGTCCTGCTGGGCACCTACGTGGCCAGCCTTATCTTCTCCTTCAAAACGCACGCCCACCTCTTTGTGGCCGAAGGCGGCCTGCACGACAAGGCCAAGTGGAGCCTGGGCAAGTCGATCGTCATTTTGCTAGCGGCCACGGTCGGCGTGGTGCTGGCGTCTGAAACGCTGGTCGAAAGCCTGGAGCCCGTCATTCACACCCTCGGCTGGTCGGAACTCTTCGTCGGCGTAGTCGTCGTGGCGCTGGTCGGCAACGCGGCCGAACACTCCACCGCCATCAGCATGGCCCTGCAGAACAAAATGGATGTCGCCATCGAAATCGCAGTCGGCTCCACCACGCAGATTGCCCTGCTGGTGGCCCCTGCCGCCGTCATCATCTCGCACCTGTTCGGCCAGGGTATGTCGCTGGAGTTCCTGCCGTCTGAACTGGTCGCCATTCTGATTTCGGTCCTGACGCTGAACCAGATCACGCGCGACGGCGAGACCAACTGGCTGGAAGGCCTGATGCTGCTGGCTGTCTACGTCATTATTGCAATCGCATTCTTCTTCGTGCCGGCCCATTAAGGGCCACCCACCCGCCATTAGGGGGTCCGCCGATGTCCACGCTACTGGACGATTCTGTTCGCAGCACTATGCAAGCACTGGCTGACGGCCTTCACTTCATCCTGAGTGACCGCCTCCTGGGTGTCTACCTGGGAGGTTCGGCCGCTATGGGCGACTTTGCCCCGGAGTCCAGCGACCTCGACTTCCTGGCAGTCACCCGGGGGCCGCTTTCGCTGGAAGATGCCGTGGCGGTGAAGTTGCTCCACGAGGATTTGCTGCGCCGGCACCCTGACGCAGCCCGCCTTGAGGGTGATTACGCGCCCCTGGATGTGCTGGTGCCCGAAGGCACGACCGAGCCCGTGCCTGGCTGCGAGCAGGGCAAGTTTTTGCCCAAAGTCGGCGAGATCATGCTTTCGGCTGATAACATAGCCGACATGCGCGATCATGGCATTTGTTTCTTTGGGCCGCCGTCGGGGCAACTGCTGCCTGCCGTTACTCCAGATCAGGTCCGCGCCGCCGTGCGGACCATGCTGGCCGAAGGCCTCGATCCGTTTGAGTCGACGGTCGAGGCGGCCGCGAACCTGCTCAACCTGGTGCGGTCGGCCTGCTCCATGGAGCGTGGGTGCCCTGTGACCAAGTCGGAGGGGGCCGCCTGGGGCCTGGCCCACCTGAACGCCGAGTGGCACGAAGCGATTGCCGCTGCGTTGGCCGTCCGCTGCGGCCAGGAAGCCCCGGGCTACTTTGAGACGATCGCCTCAGCGGTCCCGGCGGTAGAGCGCTGGCTCCGGGAGACATACTTGACTGCGGATTATGCTGATTAGGGATTCTCACTGCGGATTACGCAGTTTCGGACATGATCCAGTGTAGCGTTCCAGGTCATTATCGCCATATATTGACCTGGTCCACATTCCTGGTTGCTCCAATCTGCGTAATCAGTTAATCCGCGTAATCCGCGGTAAAAGATGTGATCGAAAATGGCCGGCAGGGGCTCCCCCCGCCGGCCTTCGCTTTTACTTTTCCCCAAACCGGACCGGCACGGCCAGCTTCGCACCGCTGTCGTCGTCGTAGACGAGAATAACGCCTTCTGCGAGCCCGGCGACCTGCTCGTAGGGCACGTTGATTCTGAACGAGCCCCAGTTGGGCGCCCCAATCGCTGCGGTCACGTTCGACTGGCCAAGCACCCGGCCCTTGCCTGCCGAGTAGACGGCCACACTCACGTTGGCCTCAAAGATCTTGGCGTAGCCCGAAACCTGTACCATGCCGCCGGCAACCCGGTCACCGGCCTTGGGCGTAACCAGCACCAGCGACTCCTTGTCCGGCAGCGTCACCAGCGGCAGGTTGTCGGCGTTCACGAGCGCCGGTATGCCCGCCGCATAGCCATCCAGATGGAACTGGACCAGGCGGGCGTCTGTGACCGCTGCGTTCAGCTTGGCGATAATCAGCGACTCGCCCTTGGTGGGGCTGGTACGCACATCGATATCGATGATGGTGCCGGAACGCTTGGCACCTTCAACATCGACCCGTTCGCCGCCCAGGCCGGTGGAGATGATCAGGTAGGAAACTTCGCCATCGGGAATCACATAGCCGACCCGGGAAGCTGCCAACTGCTGCGCAGCCTCACGCACCCGCAAGGGCGCCTGCGTGATGTTGATCCGCGCGATCCCCATGCCAGTCTTGACGCCCCCGCCCCCCCAGTAGAGGTTGAAAGCCGCAAAGGCGGCCAACCCCAGCCCCAGCAGGACGAGCAGAATCACACCCAGGTGTTTCGTACGATTAGGCCGCGGCACCATCTTCCTACCCCTCCTCTTGATTTAGCCCAACTGTGACGCGGGCTTGAACCGGACCGGTATGGTGATCTTCGCACCGGTCATTCCCTCGTCAAGAATCACAAAGCCCGTCTCGGTCAACCCCGAGGTATCGTAAGGAATATCGGCCACAAAGCTGCCCCACGACGGTGCGCCGGCGGCCGACATAACGGCCTGCTGACCGATGACCCGCCCCTTGGCGGTGGTGATGGTGACCATGAAGCTGGCTTCAAAGACCTGGGCGTACCCTTCGAGGTGCAGGTTGCCGCTGCTGCCCACCATGGCGCCCTCTGCGGGAGAGACCATGGAGAAGCGCCTGGCCGCATCCAGGGGGATGAGCGGCAGGTTGTGCCGGTTGTGCAGGGTCGGAATCGAAGCGTAGGATTCGCCGACGTTAAACTGGTACTCGGTGTCGGTGCCGGTGAGGGGCACCGTGCCGATTTGCAGGCTCTGTCCGGCGGCATCAGCCTTGAAGTGCAGGTCGAGGAAGGTTGCGCTGATGAGGTCGGGCTGACCTTCCGCACGGTCGTAGGCGATCTGGTCGGTCAGGTTGCCTGTAGAGATGACCAGGTAGGTCTTGTCCGCCTTGACGATCGGGTAGCCCACCCGGGACGTGGCGAGCTTGGCAGCGGCGTCCTGCACATCGGCCGGTGCCGTGTTCGCGTCGATGACGGTGTAGAAGGCCTGCGGCTTCACGTCAACCGGTTTGACCGGGGCCCCATTTGGCATGGCCCACATGGCGATCAGGACTCCAGCCAGCAACAGTACGCCCAGACCGCCATACATGATGGCCTGCTTCTGCACCCGCTTCTGCTTGTCCACCACTCACCCGCTCCTTCGCGATAACGTCCTTCGTACCCAAGTACGTATTGTGGCCCAGAATGTTCCATATCCCACAGGGATAAAGAAAAAGCCCCGCCAAAGGCGGGGCAGCAGTAGACAGAAGGCCAATCGGGAATCGGAAGCCGGCCCTACAGTCCTACGAATCTGGAGGACCTCGATGGCCCTTCTGAGCGACGACGCCCCTGGCCGAACCCGGCCGCCGCCGCAAAAGAAACGACCATCCCTAAGAGGAATGCTTCATGACCACGCCTTCAAGGATGTTGGCGACGGTCTCCGCCTCGTCGGTGGCCTGCTCCAGGGTCTCGTAAATCTCCTTCAGGGTGATGAACCGGATGGGATCGGCAGCGGCGTTCTCGTAGATGGCGGTCAGGCCGTTGCGCAGCAGTTCGTCGCCCTGGTTCTCCAGCAGGTTGATCTGGAAGGCGCGCTCCCGGATTTGGGCCATTTTGTTGCCGGCCAGCATGTCGATGGCGGCGACCAGTTCGCCGGCCTGCGCCCGCAGAATCTGGCCGAAGGCCTTCAGGAAGCGGTCGCTCTCCGACAGCTTATAGATGCCGATGCGGGCAGCCGCAGCCTCCATGGCGTCGACCACGGAGTCGAGGGCGACGGCCAGCGAGGCCAGGTCGTCACGCTCCAGGGGCGCGAAGAAGGACTTGTGAATCAGTGCGAAGAGATCATGGGTGAGATGGTCGCCCTTGGACTCCAGCTCCTTGATGACGGGGCAGAGTTCCGGGCTGCGCTGCGGTTCGCCCAGCAACTGAATCAGGAGATTGGCCGTATCAACGGCGTTCTCGGCTTTGGCACGGAAAAGACGGAAAAACTCCTGGTTTTTCGTGTTGGTGAAGGGCAGCATGGCAGGTCGTCTCCTCTCAGGTTTTCCTGTCCCTCTATCTTAACAAAACCTTAATCAAATACATAGGCCTACAGAATATCTTCCGCCAAAATCTGATAGAGATCCCGGAGAATCTGGAGCTTGCGGTCCAGCTTTTCCCGGCTGCGGCCGCTCGGGGAGGCGGCCACAAAGTCTAGCACACCCGGAGTGACGTGACCGGCCTGAGCCCCGTACTCGACCTGCTTTTTGCCGCTCAGCGCCCGGTAGATGCCCAGACCGTTGTAGCAGGCCACCTTCGGGCGGCACGCCTTCAGCTTTTCGAGCAGCGCCTCCCGCCCGTCCCGCAGTTCGTGGCCGCCCAGGTCGTTGCTGGACTTGCTGGGCCGGTCCACCAGGTCGGTCAGGCCATAGCCGTACCGCTCGGGCAGGGTGGCATCTTCGGTGGGGGCGAGCAGCCGGTCGGTCAGGCCCGACTGCCAGAGCAGCCACCAGAACCGGTTGCCCGGGTAGGCGTAGTAGTGCCCGGTGCGGGCCGACATTTCGCCGGGGTTGAAGCCGATGAAGACCACCTTGAGCCCGGGCGCCAGGTAGTCGGGCAAAGGCGGAAGCCCGAGATCACCCTTCATCTTCGTCATCTTCACAGGCGGTGAGGGGCAGTTCGTCCAGGGCCTTGAATTGCTCGGTCAGCCAGGTGACGTGGTCGCGCATCTCCGGGTCCTGGAGCAGCACCGACCAGGCCCGGTGGGTTGCGGCCACAAAGTCGGGCCGGAGCTGCTCCACCTTGTAGCGCTCGGTCAGGGGGCAGAACCCCACGGCCCAGTGGGCGTAGCGCATTTCCAGGCGGCCGTCAGCGTGCAGGAACGGCGCCAGGGGGTAGGTCCGGCACTCAAAGGGCCGCTTCTCCCGGTCGCAGAGCTTGTGGCAGACCATGAACGGCACCTGCCCGTGCTTCTCCCAGGTGGGGGCGAAGTCGTAGTCCTTGACACTGTGGAACTGCCACTTGAGCCAGTCCTCCGTGCCGTCAAAGAGGGGCAGTTCGCCGGGAATCAGGTAGACGCCCAGTTCCTGATCAGGATCGGCGGAGAGTTCCGTACAGCACTTATGCCCACAGAGTGTGCCGCAGTCAAAGTCCAGCGGAGTCACGTTCGCGAGGATGCGCCGTGCTTCCGCGAGCAGTTTCAGGTCGGCCAAACCGATCATCCTTCCCGTCTTGCCGCTTACTGGGCAATGAAAATATGGTAGGATAGAACTGGCATTTCGGCAAGGAGGTAACCGTTAGCTATGGCTGAACTAGGATTTATTGGACTGGGCCGCATGGGCCGTCACATGGCCCGCAACCTGCTCAAGGCCGGGCACACCGTTACTGTCTACAATCGGAGCCAGACTGTGGTCGATGAACTGGTGGCCGAAGGCGCCCGCCGGGCCGCCAGCCCCGCCGAGGTCGCTGGGGCCGCCCGGGTTCTGTTCACCTGCCTGACCACGCCGGACGTGGTAGAAGCGACCCTGAACGCCGCCCTGGAAGGCGCCCGCCCCGGCGACATCTTTGTCGATCATTCGACCATTGGCGTATCGGATGCAAAGCGCATTGCCGCGAAGTGCGCCGAGAAGGGCGTTCAGTTTATCGATGCCCCGGTCAGCGGCGGGCCGTGGGGCGCCGAGGCTGGCACTTTGACCATTATGTGCGGTGGCGACACGGCGGCGTATGAGGCCGTCCTCCCCTACCTGCAGGCCGAAGGCAAGCAACTGTACTTACTGGGCCCGGTGGGCGCCGGCACGGTGGCCAAGCTGTGCAACAACCTGCTGGTGGGCATTCACGCTGCCGCTGCGGCTGAGGCCTTCGTGTTGGGCACCAAGGCCGGGGTCGACCCGAAGAAGCTCTACGAGATCATTCAGGGCGCCACGGGCCAGTCCCGGCAGATCGAGCGGAACGTCACCACGTTTAGCGTTCCCGGCACCTGTGAGGCGGCCTTCTCGGTGGAACATCTGCATAAAGATGTGGCCCTGGCCGTCAACCTGGGCCGGGAAGAGCAGGTCCGCATGCTGCTGGGCGCCATGACGCAGCAGGTCCTGTCCGAGGCCCGGGCCGCCGGCCACGCCACGGAAGACATGGCCGCCCTGATCCTGCCCCTGGAGGAGCTTGCGGGGGTTAAGGTGCGGGCGTGATTCGGGACGGGTCAACCGCTGATTTAACCAGGTAATGCGTTGCGGGCCTCCTCTGTTCAAAAAAGGCCCGGAACACCCCGCCCAGTACCATCTGCGATTGCGTCCCAAATCAGCGGCCATATCAATGAGTCGGGAGCCCTCTTGAACAGAGGGCTCCCGTTTCACTTACCAGCTGTGCTTGAAGAGGCGCGAGCACGGCCCGCAGTGCGAGCGCTTGATCTCGAAGCAATCGCCGCACTTGCACTGGATGATGACGCTCCGGCTGTGGCTCTTGCAGCCGCAGTCGAAGCGGTCGTCATGGTGCCGGTCGCGGCAGCCGCAGTCGTCGTCGTGCTTCTTGAAGCTGTCGTCGTCCCGCTTGTGGTTGCAGCCGCAGTCATGGTTGTTGCTCCAACTCATATTTGTTCCCTCCCCGCCAACCGAAGGTTGCGGGGCTTGTACGCCCCGTTCCAGACTATGCGGGCGGCTGGAAAATGCTACGCTGCAATTCCGGCGGGTTGATTCCCTGGAGCCGCATCAACATAAAGATCTGGCCGCGATGGTGAATCTCCTGCTCCATCACATGATAGATGATCCAGTTCATCGTGGCGTAAGGGAAGTCGGTGTAGGGCATGGGCAGCTTCTGATTCAGGTGGGAGACCGGCGTGTCGCGCAGCCACTCAACCGTGGCCCGGTGGATACGGTTCCAGTACTCCAGCAACTGATCCAGATCGGTGAAGCGGCCGGGGTCCCAGGCGGTCTCCCAGGCCTCCTTGCGCAGTGCGTTGCGCCAGACCCAGTGCCACTCTATGTCGCACAGGTGGACGGCCAGGTCCCAGCAGCTCCGGTTGAAGTTGTCGGGTCTCCAGTGCAGCTGTTCCGGCGTCAGACGGCGCAGGGCCGTAAGTGTGATGGGGCGCAGGTCGGTCTCCCAGTGGCGGTAGATATTGAACGCAAGCATCCTGCTCCCTCCCCTTTCGTGGGTTACACCTCGTTCATAAGGCGATCAAACTCGGCCATGGCGGCCTGGTCCAGCATCTCCAGGGCCCCGGGCTGCTCGGGCGCCAGCCGGGCGGCATACAGCCGTGCGATGGCCCGCTTGTGGTCGCTCTCCTGCGCCTCCTCAATGAGATAGGCCAGGGTGAGCAGGTCGGCCAGGCTGTTCATGAGGCGGACGGCGTGGAGCTGGGCGTACTCGCCGTCGGCGGCGGCGATGTCGGCGAAGGTTTTGGGCAGCCGGGTCAGGCGTGACTGGACGAGCGCCCGGGCCGGGGCCAGGTCGGGGTGGCCGGCGCTTTCGCTGCACTGTGCGATGTGGGCGATCAACTCCGCCGGCCCCTGCTTGGCCAGCACCCGCAGGAGGTCCAGCGCCAGGATGTTCTCAGGCCCTTCCCAGACGGTGAGCACCTGGGCATCCCGCAGCATGCGGGCCATGGGGTACTCCTCGATGTAGCCGTTGCCGCCGAAGCACTCGATGCCGGCCCGGGCCAGCCCGAGCGCCCGGTCACCGGTGCGCGCCTTGGCGATGGGAATCAGGGTGCGGGCCAGGGAGTCGCCCCGTTCGAAGGCGTCCGCGGCCCGGAAGGCCAGGGTGGTGATCGATTCCAGGTCGATCAGCATGGAGAGCAGCTTGGCCCGCATGAGCGGCTGCTGGATGAGCGGCCTGCCAAAGGCGATGCGCCCTGCGGCGTAGATGGCCGATTCGAGGAAGGAGCGCCGGGCAAGTCCCGCAGAAGCGACGGCGTTGTAGACACGGGAGAGGTTGATCGCTTCCATCATCTGCTTGAAGCCGGTGCCGGGGCCGCCAATGAGGTAGGCCTCGGCGCCTTCGAGCAGCACTTCGCCGCTGGCGACGGCGATGACGCCCAGCTTATCCTTGAGGCGGCGGATGCGATAGCTGTTGCGCCGGCCGTCGGGCAGGGTGCGGGGGATGATGAAAAGCGCCAGGCCGGCCGTGCCGGGGGGCGCCCCCTCCGGGCGGGCCAGGGCCAGAGCTACCGGGGCGTCGGCGTTGGAGGCGAACCACTTCTCGCCCGTGAGACGCCAGGTGCCGTCCGGTTGCTGGATCGCCACCGTAGTGATGGCGCCCACGTCGGAGCCGCCGGTCTTTTCGGTCAGCCAGGTGGCGCCCTGGGTCATCGTGGCCGGATCAGTGGAGATGAGGCCAGGCAGGTAACGCTCCCGCAGGTCGGGCGGGGCGAAGCGCTCCACGGCCAGGGCGGCGGAGCCGGTAAGGGCGACCGGGCAGTAAAAGCCCGACTCGGCCATGGCGACCATGTAGCCCATGGCCCAGGTGACCACGGGCGGAACGGGGCCGGGCGCCCCGGCCGGGGCCTTGTGCCGCCAGCCCACGATACCCGCGCCAAAGACCTCGGCCACCGTTGCGAGGTAGCCGGGGTTGTAGACCACTTTGGAGATCTCCTCGCCCTGGCGGTCGTAGGAGATGAGCCGGGGCCGGCCCTCAGGCTTGTCAGTGTAGTCCGCCCGGGGAGAGACACGGGTAGAGCAGAGCTCCCCGAAGCGGCTCAGGTGGGGCCGGGCCCATTCGAACATTTCAGGTGTGCAGTACCGGGCGACCGTCGCCTGCAGCTGCGGGTCAGTCTCCCACCAGTTGATCCCTTCGCCCTGGACGTAGTCGGCGAAGCGCATCCCACTCCCCCCATTCTCATACAGATACCCCGCATTATCTATATGAGAAATTTCTCGGAAGTAGGTCGATTACCTCCCAGGCGAGCGAAGTAGTTTTGCCTCGGGCGCAGACCCTACCCCAGGGCGCACAGGATTTCCGCTGCGATCACTGCGACCCGCCGCCGGGTGTTGGCCCTCCCGATGGCCGGGTCGCCCCCGGCGGCCACGATGGGCGCCCCGTGCAGATCAAGCCGGATCTGGTTAAGACTTCTCATGGAAAGGTGGCGCACCTTGACGACCCGGCAGCCCGGCTGGAGGCGCCCTGCCCCGGCCAGGGCGCTCACGGCAAGGTGGGCTTTGTCGCCGAAGCAGAAGATGCAGTCGGTGGTGCCCTGCAGCTCGCCTGCCAGGCGGTCAAGGTTGTCGAGGCGCAGGACCTCAGCGTCGGTCGCCTCGCTGCGCCCGGTCGCCTCGTCGTACTCGATCTGCGCCCAGGCGTTGGTAATGGTAAAATCGCCCCGGCGGGCGAGCAGGTCCCGGCCCTGTTCGGCCAGGACTTCGCCCAGCAGGGCAAGCTGCTTGCCGGTGCCGGCCGCGGCAGGGCGCCCGGCGGCCTGCTCATGGCGCCCGGGGGCGGAGAAGACCGCGGCGGCCTTTGTGAAGGCGCCGGGTTCGTAGTGGCAGTTGGACATGTGGATAACCTCCAATTCCTTGAGATTGCCCCTGCGGGTGTTTGTTGAAACAGACTTGGTCAAGCGTTGCTTGGTATCAGTGTAATCTGTGTCATTAGTGGTCTGTTAATCTCTCAGATTCACTCTACACCATTCCCCAGCGGCGCGTGCAACGTCTCAATAATCGGAGGTGTGAATCATTATGGGAGAATTGCTCAATCCGACCCAGGTGCTTGCGTTGCTTGAGGGGAACCGCAGGCTGACGGTCCGCGTTACCGAGGCCTTCCCGGCAGAGAGCCTGTTTACGTTCAAGCCGACCGAGGCGCTGCGCCCCTTCTCCGACTTGGTCCTGGAGATCCTGGGTATTGAAAAGGCCTACATCCACGGGATCGCCACCGGTGAGTGGGTCTATCAGCCGGTGAAGGCCGCCACCAAGGAAGAACTGCTGGCTGCCTGCCGCGAGGTCCGGGAACTGACTCGTCAGGCCTGGGCCACCATCACCGCCGAGCGGCTGCTGGCCTCGGAGGTCGACAACTTCTTCTTCAAGCATCCGCAGGCGAACATGGAACGCATCTGGTACGCCCTGGAGAACGAGATCCATCACCGCGGGCAGGGGTACATTTACCTGCGGGAGTTGGGCATCGAGCCTCCGCCGTTCTGGGAGAGGTAGTGGCGTTGGGCGGCGGCGGTCGGGGCCGGCCAGGGGCGTCGTCGCGGCGCAGCGGCTTATACAGCGGAATCATCTTTGCTGCCGCAAAGATGGTGAACTAACGCTGCGATGCTCCTCTACCCCTGACCAGCCCCGCCCGCCAAAGGCGCACCACCGTCCCAAGTGAAACGATTCGCAGCGAGAGGACCATCGAGGTCCTCTCGCTGCGTTGGTTTCGGGGGGCAGGGGTTATCCTACGCAGCGGA
>JARBUG010000285.1 GCA_029239785.1 Symbiobacteriaceae bacterium
GGGCTGCACGGCGCATCGCCGCCCGGGTGACACCGCTGGCCCAGGTGGCTGGGCAGTTTGCGGCCGGCGACCTGACGGCCGCGCTGCCGCAGGGCAAGGCGCCCCGGAAGCCCGATGAAGTGGATTTCTTGCATCGCAGCCTGCTGACCATGCAGCAGAACCTGGCGGGCCTGGTCGTTGAGCTGCGTGAGAGCGCAGCGCAGGTCGTGGCGTCGTCGGGGGGCCTGTCCAGCGCCGTGGAGACCGTCAACGCCGTGGCCCGGGAAGCGGGCGAGGCGATGGCACAGGTTTCGGCGGGTACCAGCGAGCAGGCCGTCAACGCCAGCGAACTGGCCGGCTTCTTTGTGCAGTTTAGCGACGGACTGGGTAACCTGGCGGCTGCTGCGGACGGCCAGGCGCGCCTGGTGGCGCAGGCCGCCGAGGAGGCCGCTGAGATCGCCCGGGTGACCGAGCAGGTAGTCGCCGCCGCCAGCGAGGCGGCCCGTGCCGCCGGCGAGACGACCGGCGCCGCCCTTACGGGGCGTGAGACGGTCTCGCAGGTGGCTGAGGCGGTCGCCATGATCGACGGGATGGTGGCAGAGGCGACCGACGGCATGGAAAAGCTGAACAGCCGGGCGGGCCACATCGGTGAGATCAGCACCACGATTCGGGCGCTGGCGGAGCAGTCGAACATGCTGGCGCTGAACGCCGCCATTGAGGCGGCCCGGGCGGGTGAACACGGCCGCGGCTTTGCGGTGGTAGCCGACGAGGTGCGCAAGCTGGCCGGCCGCTCGGCCGAGTCGGCAGATCAGATCACGACGATTCTGGGCGCCGTCCAGAGCGATGTGCAGGCGACGCTCGCGCAGATGCGGGAGGGCCAGGAGGCGCTGCAGTCGGGCGGGCAGCTGGCCCGGAAGGCGCAGGAAGCGCTGGCGGATATCGAGCAGAGTGCCGGCCGGACCCGGGCCCGGATCGATGAGGTGGCGGCCGATTCGGCCCGCACCGCCCGGCAGGCCAGGCAGATCAGCGACATGGCCCGCCAGGCGGCAGATCAGGTGATGGCCTCCACGGCCAGCGCCCGGGATGTGGCCGCAGGCGGGGGCAAGGCCCGGAGCGCCGTGCAGAGCGTGGCGGCCATCTCGGAGGAGACCGCTGCCCTGACTGGGTCTACCCAGAAGTTGATGGCGGATGTAACCGCCAGCGGCGACCAGGTCCAGGGAGCGGTGCGGAGCCTGCGGGAACTGGCGCAGGCGCTTGAGCAGGCGACTTCCCGATTCCGGGTGTAGGGGAAAAAGCATCTATATTGCCGCGGATTTCGCGGATTACGCTGATTTGGGATCAATCGCGGATTTTTACCGGGTAAGGCTCTCCTGGTCACATCTATCGATAATGACCTGGAAGACTGTACTTGGGAAAATCCGCGTTTCTCCCGAAATCCGCGTGATCAGCGAAATCCGCGGCAATAAATATGCCCGCGGCGGTCGAACCTTTTGGTAGGCCGCCGCTATCTTTATGGCGTACTCCTTCGGTGGCGGTGCTTTTGAGCAGGAAAATGAAGCCTGTTCCGCCAATTCATTTCGCGATTAATCAGATCGCGCTCGGTGGGGGAATCGCACGTATGGTACCTCCCTGGCTCCAAGATTTGCTGTTCAAATACCGCAGCTCCATCGCCAACGTCTTCGTCCTGCACTTTAACGTCGGCGACTATGCCGGGCCGGACAACCGCCTGGTCCGCGACGTGATCATTCAGGACTTTATGGAGCAGCAGGGCAGCCGGCGCATCATCGCCATCTACAACCGGGCCGAAGGGCTGACCTTTCCCCGGCCGGGGATGCGGGAAGAGTTCATTCGCAGCCTGACCGGCGAGGCCGTAGCGGGCGAAGAGGTGAAGCTGCCGGTCTCTCCGGGGCAGGCCTTCGCCCTGCTCGACAAGCTGCTCTACTCCACCGAGCCCTGCGGCGTCATCATCGAACAGGCGGAGACGATTCTGCCGACCGAAGACCTGGCGGGCATGGATCAGGAAGAGCTGCGGGCGCTCACCTTTCTCAAAAAGTGGGCGGCGGACACACGGCTGAGCCGCCGGGGCAGCCCGGTGGTGATGATGACCCAGTCGCTGACCGAACTCCATCCGCACCTGCGGATGGCATCGACCAAGATCGAGTCGATCCTGATCCCGTTGCCGGATGGAAACGAGCGGCGGGCATATATTGAGGCGATGGTGACCAAGCGGCAGGTGGCCTCCGAGCTGGATGTGAACGAGCTGGCCAACGCCACTGCCGGCCTCTCCCGCATCTTGATGGAAGATATCGGCCTGCGGGCGGAAGCCAGTGGCTCGCCGATCACGATTGAGTTTGTGCGGGAGCGCAAGGAGTCGCTGATTCGGGCCGAGTTCGGCGATGTGCTGGAGATTACGGAGCCCCGGTTCGACTTCTCCTCTTTGGGCGGGCTGACCGAGGCGAAGCTGTTCGCGGCGAAGAACATCGTGGCGCCGCTCAAGACCGGCAACTTCCGGCGGGTGCCCCTGGGCGTTCTGCTGACGGGGCCTTCGGGCACCGGCAAGTCGGCCTTCTTCTACGCCCTGGTGGCGGAGGCGGGGGTCAACGGGGTGAAGCTGAACCTCGGTAAGATCCTCGGGCCGTATGTGGGCTTATCGGAGCAGAACCTCGAGAAGGCGCTGCTCGGCATCGAGTCGCTGGCGCCTTGTCTGGTGCTGATCGACGAGATCGACCAGATCTTCCAGCGGGGCAGCGGGGGCGACAGCGGCGTCCAGCAGCGGCTCTTCGCCCGGATGCTCGACTTTATGTCCAACCCCCACAACCGGGGGAAGATCGTCTTTATCGCTGCGACCAACCGGCCGGATTTGATGGACCCGGCGCTCAAGCGCCCCGGGCGGTTCGACCGGAAGATCCCCTTCCTGCTGCCGGGGTACGCCCAGCGGGTGGCGATTCTGCAGGCGGTGCAGCAGCGGTATCAGATTCCGGGCGGGGCGAGTTGGGAAGAGGGCGCCAGGCTGACCGAAGGCTACACCGGCGCCGAGCTGGAGTCGGTGGTGCTGAAGGCCTGGGAGCTGGCCGAGGACCGGGGCCATGGTCAACTGGCCCCGGAGGATGTGGCCGGCGCCCTGGAGCGGATTCGGCCCAGCACGGCGCAGGTCCAGTTCATGACCGACCTGGCGGTGCTGGAGTGCGATGATAAAGATGTGTTGCCCCCCGAGTTCCAGGACTGGCTGGATAAGCGCCGGGAGCTGGAGGAACGGGTGGCCATATTCAAAGCGACCCACAGGTTTTAGCTGACATCTATGAAGGAGGAATTGCGCCATGGGATTCTTTGAGCGCATCGGTCGTCTGATTCGGGGCTTCTTCTCTCTGTTCGTTGGCGGTCTGGAAGAGAAGAACCCGAAGCTGATGCTGGAGGATCTGAAGAACCAGCTGAACCAGGCGAAGGTCCGGTATAACACGACCACGGCGAATATCATCGCCCGGGAGAAGGTTGCGAAGGCGAAGCTGGAGTCGGCCCGCAAGGAGCTGGACGAGTGCCAGCGGCTGATTCAGGAAGCGAAGCGGCAGAACAACCGTGAGCT
>JARBUG010000121.1 GCA_029239785.1 Symbiobacteriaceae bacterium
CTACGGCCCCCATTGAGGGGGCCTAGACCCTCTCGGCATGGGCCGGTCAAGATCAGGCCCACGCCTGCCGGGCTACGGCCCCCATTGAGGGGGCCTAGAGGCCACTCGTACAGCGCCATGCTATGCAGGTGCCGCCTATTCTGCTCCTGACGTCAGCGAGGCGACCCAAGTTGCGCCGTTCCAGGTGACCGTGTAGCCCAGTTCCTCGGCCAGGAACCGCACGGGAAGCAGCACCCGCTCCTCGGCCCAGGTCGCGGCCACGCCCATCTCCTTCGCAACGCCGTTCACCAGGGCCTCGCTGCTGCCGGGGGTAATCACCATCTCCAGACCATCTTTATAGACGTGGACCCGTTCTCCATCCCATTCGACCGTGGCGCCCAAATGCTCGGCCAGCCGGACCGGTGCCACCGACCATCCCGGCGGCAAGACCCGGGGGTAAACCGGCAGTTCCGGACGCTGCCCGTCGATTTCGATCACCAACTCATCTTTATGGGGGATGTTGATCACATAACCGACCGGCGTGTCCGGGTTGCCGTTGTACGCCGCCAGCCGGGGGCCGCTTACGTTATGGCAGGCGCCCACCTGCGCCCAGGTGTCACGGTATTGGATGACGTACGCATCGCCACCGAAATCCCGCTGGTCGCGGTCGATCCCCATCAACTCCGTGAGGGTAACGAACTGGTATCCCCTCGCCCGCAGATCGCCAACATACAGGCGGGTGCCTTCCACCGAGTGGCGGGCCGACCCGTGCTGCAGCACAATCGCCCCGGGATGGATGTTCTGCACCACGTGCTGCCGGATCTCCGCAGCGCTGGGGCCGGCCCAGTCGCGGGTGTCGACCGACCAAAGGAAGGCGGAGGTGTAACCCTCCGATTCGGCCGCATTTAGCAGGGTCTGGTTCCAGTCGCCGTAGGGCGGGCGGAAGAGGGGGCGCGGGCTGACGCCGGCTACCTGCTCGATGATTTTGTCGGCAGTGGCAATCTCCCAGCGCATGCCGGTCTCGCTCAGGGTACTCATGGCCGGGTGGCCGAACGTATGATTGCCAATCTGATGGCGGGCAGCGATTCGACGGACCAGTGGGGCGTTGCGCTCCACCTCACCGGCCAGTAAAAACCAGGTGGTCTTGACGTTAAGCTTCTCGAGGGTGTCGACCAGCGCCGGGGTCGAGGCGCCGAACTCGGTGTCAAAGGTGAGGGCGACGTCGCGGCAGGCGGTAGCCGGCCCACGGCGGATCAACTGCGCGGCCGCATCGGAGCGGGCGCCCCCGGCGAGTACCAACGTCGACACGAGCAGTGTGGATGCGATGCCGCGGCGCCAGCGGGGCAGAAGGAGAGACTGGTTCATGATCAGACCACCTCATCTTGCGTGATGTTTGAGGTGGCCTAAGTGACTGCGCAGCAGCGAAAGGCCCCCTCGCCCGCAAGTACGGGCAAGGGGGCCGCGCTGTTCGTGGCGGGGCCGCATTTACGCCTGGGGCTCGCCAGGGCCTGGGGTTTGTGCCTTACCGGGGCACCGCCATCAGAACGGCGAGCGCCCCATCACGGGTGATGTAGAGCCGGTCGCCTTCCAGGGTGAGGGGCCCGCGCCCGGCGCCGACCCGGGTCACCATGAAGTTCCCCTGGTCAACGGCATAGATCGCACCGTCGCAGGCGACAAACGCATGGGTCCGGCTCACGGCCGGCGCCGAGGGCGACGTGCTGCAGATGGCCGGGTACCGGACCAGTTCGCCCGTGGCGGCATCCAGCACATTCAGGCCGTCGCGCACGCTGACCCAGACCTGCGCCCCGTCGGAGGCCAGGCCGCCCGCCGCACTGACGCCCCGGGCCTGCCACCGGCGCTCGCCGGTCGCCTCGTCGAGTGCGGTTACGCTCTGCCCGGAAGCGAGGTAGACCCGGCCCTGGTCCACAAGCACGTACTGCTGGCCGTACTCCCGCTCGGTCCGGCCGCTCTCATAGCTCCACAGGGGGTGGCCGTCGATTGTGCGGTAGGCTTCGAGGCCGCCGTACTCGTTGGTCAGGAACATGCGGGCGCCGAACGCCACCGGCGTGCCCGTGCCCTTCACCGGCACCTGCCAGAGCTTGCCGCCGTTATCGGCGTCAAAGGCGACCAGGGAGTTCTGCCAGCTGTCGCTGGTGTTGACGACGACCTTGCTCCCCAGCAGCAGCGGCTGCGGCGTGCGGTACGCATTCCCGCCGATGGCGGCGAACCAGATCACCTCGCCGGTGGCGGCGTCCAGGCCATGGAGCTTTGTGGCTTCCTGGGTGCCGGTCGTCACGTACAGCATCCCCCGGGCGGGGTCGAACACGGGGGTGCTGCTGCCGGCCAGCGGCGCCGTCCAGACGATCTCACCGTTCTCGCGGTTGAGGGCCGTCAGTTCCCGGGCGCCGGGCGCGAAGACCATGCCCTCGCCGGTAATCGTCGCCGACGTGCCGCTGGACGAGTCGGAGGCGACGGGCGCCTGCCACATCTCGACCGCCTTCGCACCGAAGGTGGCGCCTTCCGTCCTGAAGGCGGGCCCGGCCGTGGCCGACGTGGGCGAAATCAGGTCGATGCTCATGGTGGTCTCGTCCCAGGCTACGCCGGCGCCCGCCAGTTCGGCGAAGAACCGGAGCGGCACCAGCACCCGGCCCCGCACAAGGCGGGGCGCCACGTCCATGGCGACCGTTTCGCCGTCCACCACCGCTTCCTTCGCGCCGACCTCGAACGCGATGTAGTGCCCGTCACGCTCAACGAATGCGGTTTTGGACTCGGGGTCCCAGTCGACGAGGTAGCCCAGGGCCTCGGCCATGTGCCGGACCGGGGCCAGTGTGCGGCCGGCGGTCAGGTCGATGGTTGCGGGGACGTCCATGAGCAGCGGAGCGCCGTCGAGCCGGACCGATGGGTTGATCTCGTGGGCCCGTCCCAATGGAGCCAGCCACACTGCGAGCAGCAGCCCGCCAACCACCAGAGCCGTATTCCGATACTTCAAGCGCGCTCGACCCCTTTCGGTATCTTCTGACAACCATCACGTATGGGCGAGCGATTTTGTTTCAAGAGACGGAAGAAAACGCCAGGAGCGAAAGCGAAGGGCGCCCTCTGCTCCAAGGGCGCCCGTCTCATCCAGCGACAGATTCAGTTGTGATACCCCATGCGGAGCGCCCGGTCGTACCAGTCGGCCCCGAAGGGGAAGCCCGCTGCCGCCGCCGCCGCAACCGCATCTTCAATCGAGTAGGTGACCCGCCGCAGCGTGACGGTGCCGGTGGCGGTGTCCAGCAGCGCCCATGAAGCCCGCCAGTCGTAGTCGAGTGAAAAACCGACCGCACCGGTGTTAACCAGCTGGCTGCCGGCGAACCGGAAGGCAAACGGGGTGTGGATATGCCCCATAATCAGCCAGTCGGCATCCATGCCGAAGACGTACTCGTGGATCTTCTCCAGCGGCGTCGTGGGACGGAGCGGCGTGACGGCATCCTGCGGGTTCGCATGCACGAAGCGAATGCGGACGCCGTCGGCATCCATGCGATGCTCGAACGGGAGGCCGGCCAGGTAGGCGAGGTTTTCCTGTCCCAGCTGGTCTACGTGCCATTTGAGATAGCCCGGCATGTTAATGCCTTCCGGCAGCGGGCGGGTCGGCGCGATTTTGGCACAGTCGAGCAGGTAGAGGTCGGTGTTGCCGTGCACACACGGAATACCCAGGTGGCGGATGCGTTCCGTGCATGCGGCGGGCTGCGGGCCCTTATAGGCCAAATCACCCAGACAGACGGTGGCATCGGGGCTCTGGCCGTCCACGTCGCGTAAGACCGCCTCCAGCGCTGTCAGGTTGCCGTGGATGTCGGAAATCACCGCGATCTTCAAGTTGATAGCTCCTCATACGCTTTTGGGTAGGATGCCCAGGTCTCATCATTGGCATGAGACAGGATTTGGAGATCCATTGGAGAAACTGCCGATAGGAGAAGCGCATCGCGAAAGGGGGAAAGGTGATGTTCACAGCTTATACGCCGCTGGACCGGTGCATCGGCCGCGAAATTACCGTGCGGGTGGGCGGCGAAGCCCATGTGGGCATGCTGGCCGGGGTGTACACCATGAGCGGCACCTCGATTCTGGTGATCACGCCCATGCACGGGGCCGGAACAGAGCTGCACATTCCGCTGCCCGGGGCGGTGGTTACGGTCAAGCCCGATCAACGGTAGTCAGTCATCTGGCAGCAGGTGAATGACCAGCCAGGAGATCATCATCGCCATAAAGATGCGGATGTGAATCGCTTCGAAGTCAAAGCGAAGGAAGAACTCACCCGCCACCAGGAACGCGGCAAACAGCGCCATACCGGCGCCAATGGCCGCGTTCGTTGCTTTTCGATCGCCGATGCAGGCCTGCGCACGGAAAAAGAGATAGGCCGTCCGGAATTGCCAGACCACAACGCCTGCAAATGCGATGGTGGCGAGGCCCGCCAAGGACGGGTACGTCGCCAGGTACCCGCGAACCAGGTCAAAATTGTGCGATGCTAAGCGAAAATCACGGCCGACAAGGCGCAGCGCCTTGAGCAGGCTGAACAGGTTTGTCGTGGCGATGATGCCGATCCACAGCGCCCAGAAGCCCAAAATGATCCGTTTGCCGACGGATGTGTTCATGATCGATCCCTCCTGCCTACATATACGGCAGTCGGACATACTACAAGCACCACCAAACAGGAGGTGACTGAACCTGACGGACGCTGACGATTTCACCTATCGCGGCCTGGGCTGGGACCGGCCCAACGAAAAGGCCCGCCAGCCCGCAGATTACGGCATGTCCACCGTCGATCATGATGTGGACACCGACATGCAGCCCGCGAAGTTCAGTGCCGACTTTCGGGTGGACCTGACCAGCGATCCGCGCGATCGGAGCCTGGCGCAGCGGGTGAACGGCAAATAGCCGGGTTGCCAGCGCATCCAGGAATTGACCGAGTGTGATCCGACCGTGCAGCGTACACTGTTAGCAACTGTTACGAGCGCACCACGGCCCTCGGGCCGGGGTGACTCACAGGAGGAGGCAAACGCACCGTGAGCTTTAGCATCTATGTTGGGAATCTGCCCTGGCGCACCACAGCCGACGACCTGAAAGCACTCTTCGAGCCCTACGGGGCGGTCGAGAATTCCCGCATCGTGACGGATCGTGAGACCGGCCGGTCTCGTGGTTTCGGGTTCGTGGACATGGCTGAAGATGAAGCCGGCAAGAAGGCGATCGCCGAGTTGCACAACTACGACTACGGCGGCCGTCCGCTGACGGTGAATGAGGCCTTATCCAAGCAAGGGGCGCCCCGCGGCGGGGCCTAACCGTGAAATAGGCCAACTTGGCTCGAACCACCTTCGCACCCCTCCGGGGGCGGGGGTGGTTTGTTTTTGTATTGACCAAAGTGATCGGATATGCTATTCTTCGTTTAGTCCGTTACCGCTTTACCACAGTAAAGCGAGGAGCGATGTGTGAGTGATGGAGGCGTACTTATGAACGTACCGAACAGCCGCAACCAGATCCCCGAGGGGGTTCGTGACCAGTTGCCGCGGGAGGCCGCCCAGATGCGGCGCCTGGCGGACCGGCTGGGCGAGGTCTTTGGCACATGGGGCTACCGTGAGGTGGTCACGCCGGGCCTGGAGTATCTGGAGACGGTGACCGCCGGCGCTGGGTCGCTGGGGCGGCGGGAGGACTTGTACCAGCTGTTCGACCGCAAGGGCCGCACGCTGGCCCTGCGGCCTGATATGACGACGCCGATCGCCCGGGTCGCCGCCACGAAGATGGCCGGCGAGCCGTTGCCGCTGCGCCTGTCGTATTTTGCGCCGGTCTATCGGTATCGGGCGCAGAAGGCCGGCAGTGTGAGCGAGATCTGGCAGGCGGGGATTGAGCTGATCGGCGCAGCGGGCGCCGCCGCCGATGGCGAGGTGGTCGCCCTGGCCTGCGGGGCGCTGGCCGCCAGCGGGCTGGAAGGGTTCAAACTGGGCCTGGGGCATGTCGATTTTGTCGAGGGGATCTTTGCCGAGGCAGGCGTGGACCGGGCGACTGAGGAGGCGCTGAAGGAGGCGCTGGTCGCCCGGGATCTGGTGGCCTTTGAGAAGGGTGTGCGTGAGGCTGGCCTGCCGGGGGAGAAGGCGGAGTTGCTGACCGCGATGGCTAGTTTCCAGGGGAGCTATGAACAGGCTGTAGCCCGGTTCGGGGGCGTGGGCGAGTCGGGCGCCGGGCGGGTGGTCCGGGCGCTGCGCGAGCTGGGCACCATGCTGCAGTTGCTCGCGGAGTTGGGCGTGGCCGGGCAGGTGTCGTTGGACCTGGGACTGACCCGGTCGCTGGGCTATTACACCGGTGTGGTTTTCGAGGGCTATGCTCCGGGCGTGGGCTCGCCTGTGCTGGGCGGCGGGCGCTACGACAACCTGCTGGCCGACTTTGGCGGGCGCCTGCCCGCGACGGGCTTCGCCCTGGAGCTGGACCGCCTGCTGGTGGCCTTGGAGCGGCAGGGCCGGCTGCCCGGGGCGCCGGGCCTGGATGCCGTGGTCGAATGCCCGCCCGACCGGGTCGGCGAGGCCATGGCGGCTGCCCGGGAGCTGCGGGGGCGTGGCCTGACGGTCGAGGTGGATTTGCTGGGCCGCACCGGGGCCGAGTTGGTCAAGTACGCCCGCGCCCGGGGCGCCCGGGTCGTGAGCCTGACCGAGGGCACCGGCGGCGAGGCCGGCGAAGTCCTGGAAGCCCGCCGCCGTCTGCGGGTCGCAGCGGTGACGCCGATTCACTAGCCTCTCTCGGCATGGGCCGGTCGAGATTAGGCCCACGCCTGACGGGTTACGGCACCCATTGAGGGTGCCTAGCCCCTCTCGGCATGGGCCGGTCGAGATTAGGCCCACGCCTGACGGCACCCAGTGAGGGTGCCTAGAGCTATTAGTAAGGAGAACGTCCTGCTATGGAACTGCTGACCATCGCCGTGCCCAAGGGCCGGCCCTATGGCGAAACTGTACAGCTATTGCGGAGCGCCGGCATCGCCGGGCCTGAGTTGACCGCTGAAGAGTCCCGGGCGCTGATGATCACCTGTCCCGCCTTGAGCACTCGGTTTATCATCGCCCGCGACTCAGACGTGCCGACCTATGTGGAGCACGGTGCGGCCGACCTGGGCATCGTGGGCAAAAACGTGCTGATGGAGAGCGAGCCCAAGGTGTATGAACTGCTGGACCTGGGCTACAGCGCCTGCCGGTTTATTCTGGCGGCGCCGGCTGCGGCCGACCCGGTGCGGCTGCTGGACGGCTCGGCGGCCCGGCGGGTCGCGACGAAGTACCCCCGCATGACCGAGGCATATTTCAGCAGCCGGGGGCTTCAAGTCGAGACGATATTTCTGCATGGGTCGATTGAGGTGGCGCCCAAGGTTGGCCTGGCAGATATGATCGTCGACATTACGGAGACGGGCCGGACGCTGAAGGAGAACAACCTCGCCATTATTGATAACTTGTGGACCTCGAGCATGCGGCTGATTGCGAACCGGGCGTCTTACCGGCTGAAGGCGGAGCGGATCGGGCCGCTGGTGCAGCGGCTGCGGGAGCTGATGGCGGGGTAGGGGGCCGGGCGCCGCCCCCGGTCCCACACGCGCCGGAGCCGGGGGCAGGCCCCCCCGGCTCCGTAGATCATGTCCGGGTCCAGTAGTCGCGCTGCCTTGCTCCCAGGGGGAGCCCCGGCGACATGACCGGCAGCACCGGCACGAACTGCTGAGGCTTATTCGACTTCTCCTCGGTACGTTCCACCCGCACGGGGCCGGCCGGGGTCTGCTCAATCACAGGCCCCGGGGCCTGCGCCTGCTGCTGCGGGCGCTGGGGCACCGGCTGAGCCTGTGGCTGTGGCTGCGGCTGCGGTGCCCGGAAGTACTGCGGTGTAATCCAGAAGGGAAGCGTCGGCTGGAGCAACTGCGGTGGCACCAGACCATGCACCACCTGCGGGCGCACCGGAAACGCAGGCATGGCCTGCTGGGCGCCCTGCTGCTGCTGCTGGCCGGCCGGCGGAGGCGACTGCTTCACCTCAGCGGCACGCTCCCACGGCGGCTTGCCGCCCGGCCAGGGCGGCATCGCCGGCGGCAGAGGCGGAAACATGACATAATCACCTTCCCAGACTAGCTTATGAACCAGCGCCCCCAGGAGGGAATCAATATGCTGAAGATCTGGCAGCCCGGCGACTTTCTCGCCTTCCTCGAAGCCCGGCGCTCTGCCTTCTACCCCGACATCGAAAACCGCGTCCGCGAGATCCTGAACGACGTGCGAGCCCGGCGTGACGAAGCGCTCTACGACCTGACCGCCCGCTTCGACAAGGCCGACCTCCGTGCCACCGGCATTGCCGTAACCGAGGCGGAGTTTGCCGCCGCCCAGCAGGCCGTCACCCCCGAATTCCGTGACGCCCTGCAACTGGCCATCGACAACATCACCGAGTTTCACAAGCCCCAGGTGCCCAACTCCTGGTTCATGACCCGGCCCGATGGCACGGTGCTGGGCCAGCAGGTCTCGGCGGTCGACCGGGTGGGCGTTTACGTGCCCGGCGGCGCCGCCCCGCTCTTCTCCTGCCTGCTCATGACCGTCATCCCCGCCGCCGTGGCGGGCGTCAAGGAGATCATCCTCTGCACGCCGCCCGGGCCTGCCGGGGGCATCGACCCGCATATGCTGGTGGCGGCGCAGGCCTGCGGGGTGAGCCGGGTCTTCAAGGTGGGCGGCGCCCAGGCCATTGGCGCCATGGCGTACGGCACACCGACCATCCCGAAGGTCGATAAAATCGCCGGCGCCGGCAACCACTACGTCACCATCGCCAAAAAGCTGGTCTTCGGTCCCGTCGGCATCGACATGCTGGCCGGCCCCACCGAAGTCCTCGCCGTCGACGACGGCACCGCCGATCTCCGCTGGATCGCCGCCGACCTGCTGAGCCAGGCGGAGCATCCGAACGGCATGGTGATCCTGGTCACCACGGCGGGCGAGGCGCGGGCGCAGGCCATCGGCGCCGAAATGGAGCGGCAGACGGCCCTGCTCGATCGGGCGGAGACCATTAAAAAGAGCGTGGCCGAGTTGGGCGCCGCCCTCTGCGTGAGCACGTACGCCGAAGCGGCAGAACTGGTCAACGCCATCGCCCCGGAGCACCTGGAGCTGGAGGTGGCCGACCCCTGGGGCCTGCTGCCGCTGGTCAAGCACGCCGGCTCCATCTTCATGGGCAAATGGACGCCCGAGCCCATCGGCGACTACATCGCCGGGCCGTCCAACGTGATTCCCACCGAGGGCACGGCCCGGTACGTCTCGCCGGTGAATGTCGAGACGTTCATCAAGCGCTCGGCGGTGGTCTACTACAGCGAGAAGGCGTTCCTGGAGCAGGCGCCCAAGGCCGTGAAACTGGCCGAGTTGGAGCAACTCCAGGCCCACGCCGGGTCCATGTTGGTGCGCCTGGCCGACAGAACGAAGTAGGGCCGGCAGCGAAAAGAACAGGGGGAAGCATGGTTATGGCCCGCATCGGGAAGGTGGCCCGCGAGACCAAGGAGACCAACATTTACGCCGAATGGAACCTGGACGGCGCGGGCGTGGCGGCCGTCCGCACCGGCGTGCCCTTCTTTGACCACATGCTCGACCAAATTGCCCGGCACGGGCTGACCGACCTGACCCTGACCGCCGAGGGCGACACCCAAATCGACGCCCACCACACCGTGGAAGACACGGGCATCGTCCTCGGGCAGGCCCTGCGCCAGGCCCTGGGCGACGCCAAGGGCATCCGCCGCTACGGCAGCGCCTTTGTGCCCATGGACGAAACCCTCGCCTTCGCCGCCATCGACGTGAGCGGGCGCCCCTTCCTGGTCTTCAGCGCTACCTTCCCCCGGGAGAAGGTCGGCGAGTTTGATACCGAACTGGTCCAGGAGTTCTTCCGGGCGCTGGCCTTCAACGCCGGCATTACCCTGCACCTGAAAATCGAGTACGGCCAGAACTCCCACCACATGATCGAAGGGCTCTTCAAGGCGTTTGCGAAGGCCCTGGACCAGGCGCTGGCCATCGATCCCCGGGTCACCGGGGTGCCCAGCACCAAGGGGGTGCTCTAGCATGGCCGCCCGCATCGTCATCGTCGATTACGACATGGGGAACCTGCAGAGCGTGCGCAACGCCTTCAAGGCGGTCGGGTACCAGGCCGAAATCAGCCCGGACCCGGCCTCGGTGCTGCATGCGGATGGCATCGTGCTGCCCGGCATGGGCGCCTTCGGCAACGGCATGCGCAAGCTCGCCGAGCGCGACCTGATCGACCCCATCCTCGAGTTTGCGACCGGCGGGCGCCCCGTCCTGGGCATCTGCCTGGGCATGCAGCTGCTCTTTGAGTACGGCGAGGAATACGGGGGCGGGCCCGGGCTGGGGCTTCTGACCGGCCGGGCCACCCGCCTGCCCGACACTGTCAAGCTGCCGCAGATCGGGTGGAACCTGGTGGAGCCCGTCGCCGCGGCGCACCCGATTTTCGAAGGGCTCGACCAGCCCTACTACGCTTACTTCGACCACAGCTACGCCGCCGCCGACGTCGCACCGGCCGACGTGGCGGCGGTAACCGACTACGGCCGGGTCTTCCCCAGTGTGGTGGCCCGGCGGAATATCATCGGCATCCAGTTCCATCCCGAAAAGTCGTCGCGGGTGGGCCTGCAAATGCTGACCAACTTTGGGAGGATCGTATGTCATTCACGCTCTACCCTGCGATAGACCTGAAGGATGGACAGGCCGTGCGGCTCCTCCAGGGGCGCATGGCGGATGCCACGGTTTACAACCCCGACCCCGCCGATGCGGCGCGGCGCTGGGTTGAGGCAGGCGCTCCCTGGCTCCACGTAGTCGACTTGGACGGCGCCTTTGCGGGGGTTTCTCGCAATATGGAAGCGGTGCGTAAAATCGCAGCCCACCGCGCCCCGGTCCAGCTAGGCGGCGGCATGCGCTCTCTTGAAGCCATGCAGGCGGCCTTCGACGCCGGCGTCACCCGGGTCATCATCGGCAGCAAGGCGCTGGACGGTGCCCTGGTGGCACAGGCCGTGCAAAAGTTCGGCCCTGACCGCATCATCGTCGGCATTGATGCGAAGAACGGCCAGGTTGCCACCGATGGCTGGGTCAACGTGAGCACCACCAAAGCCACTGACCTCGCCGCACAGGTCCAGGAACAGGGCGTCAACACCATCATCTACACCGACATCAGCAAGGACGGCATGATGGCCGGCCCCAACTTTGCCGAAATGGCCGCCATGGGCGCCACCGGCGCCCAGATCATCGCCAGCGGCGGCGTCTCATCGCTCGACGACATTCGACAGCTCATGGCCATCCCCGGCGTAACCGGCGCCATCCTGGGCAAGGCCATCTACACCGGCGCCATCGACCTCAAGGAGGCGCTTGCCTTATGCCGCTAGCCAGGCGGATCATCCCCTGCCTCGACATCAAAAACGGGCGGGTCGTCAAAAACGTCAACTTCCACCACGGCACCTGGGACGCCGGCGACCCCGTTGAACTGGCCGCCATGTACGACCGCCAGGGCGGCGACGAAGTCGTCTTCCTCGACATCAACGCCTCCTGGGAGCAACGGTCCGCCACCCTCGACATACTGACCCGGGCGGCGGAGCAGGTCTTCATCCCGCTCACCATCGGCGGGGGCGTGACAGCCGTGGAGCACGTCCGCTCCTACCTGCGGGCGGGCGCCGACAAAGTCTCCATCAACACCGGCGCCGTGAAGGACCCCGACCTGATTAACCAGAGCGCCGAGATCTTCGGCTCGTCCACCATCGTGATCGCCATCGATATGAAGCGGCGGCCCACGGGCGGGTGGGAGGTCTACCTCCAGGGCGGCCGGACCCCCACGGGTATCGACGGCCTGAAGTGGGCCGAGGAGGCCTGGCGGCGGGGCGCAGGCGAGCTGCTGGTCACCTCCATGGACGCGGACGGTACACGAAACGGCTACGATATGGAACTACACCAAGCGCTCGCGAATCTTGTCGATATTCCTGTAATCGCCTCCGGTGGAGCAGGCACCCTCGACCATATCGCCGAAGTCCTCACCACAGGCAAGGCCGACGCCGCCCTGGTCGCATCGATCTTTCACAGCGGCCAGTACACGGTGGACGACGCCAAGCAGTACCTTGCGGCGAAAGGGGTGCCGGTTCGCAGATGAAGGAGAAAGAAGGCAACGCAACCGTGGAACTCAAATGGGGCCCCGATGGCCTCATTCCCGCCATCGCACAGGACGCCCGCACCGGCCAGGTGCTCATGCAGGCCTACATGAGCGAGGAATCGCTTCGCAAAACGCTGGAGACGGGGACCGCCTGGTACTGGTCCCGCAGCCGGCAGGAGCTTTGGAACAAGGGCGCCACTTCGGGCCACGTCCAGCGGGTGAAGGAGATTCGCACCGACTGCGACGGCGACTCGCTGCTGCTGCTGGTGGAGCAGGAGGGGGCGGCCTGCCATGAGGGGACGTACAGTTGCTACACCCGCCGGGTGGACGGGTCGGGCAAGTCGCTCATCGACACGGCCTACTGGCCCCTGCAGCCCGGCAACGAGCCCTCCTACGACATCGGGTCGATTCTGCGGGATCTGACCGACGTACTGATCGATCGGCGGGCGCATCCTGACCCCGCATCGTATACATCCAAGTTGTTTACCCGGGGCGCCGACCTCTACTGCAAGAAGATCGGCGAGGAGGCCACCGAGGTGGTGATTGCGGCCAAGAACCGCGATCGGGAGAACCTAGCCTTTGAGGTGGCTGACGTTTGGTTCTTTACCTTGGTTGCCCTGGTCGACATGGGGCTTGATCCCCATGCTGTGGCCGCCCAGCTCGCCGCGCGGCGGGGCAAGCGGCGCCCAGCCGACTATGTGAAGGAGTAGTTGCTACATGCTGCCCGTCCGTCCTGCGGTATCAAAAATGAAGCCCTATGTTCCCGGCAAGCCCGTGGCCGATGTGCAGCGGGAACTGGGCATTGTGGATCTGATCAAGCTGAACCAGAACGAGAACCCGCTCGGTCCTTCACCGAAGGCCGTCAAAGCGGCCACCGCCGCCATGCGGGAGGTTCACACCTATCCCGAGGGCTCCTCCCGTGCGCTGCGGCAGCGGCTGGCCGAGCTGTGGAACCTGCCGGATGACTGGTTCATCGTCGGAAACGGGTCGGATGAGGTCTTCCGCCTGCTGGCCGAAACCTACCTGGAGCCCGGCGATCGGGCGGTTGTGCCGGCGCCTTCCTTTGCGGGCTACCCGCTGGTCATCGAGCTGATGGGCGCCGAGGTCGTGCGGGTGCCGCTTGCCGCCGATGGGGCGATGGACCTGCCGGCCATGGCAGCGGCGGTGGTCTCGTCAGGCGCGAAGATGGTCTTCTTGTGCCGGCCCAACAACCCGACCGGTGCTGTATTTGCAGAGGAGCTGTTCCCGCGGTTCATGGCCGAAGTGCCCCGCTCAACCCTGGTGATTCTGGACGAGGCGTACCGGGAGTTTGATGAGACCGAGTTTGATGCCCGGGGCTTCTTGACCCAGTTCCCCAACCTGGCCGTTACCCGGACTTTCAGCAAGATTTATGGCATGGCGGGTTTCCGGTTGGGCTACGGTGTGCTGCGTCCGGCGCTGATCGCTCCGTTCTACACGGTGCGGGACCCGTTCAGCGTGAACAACCTGGCGGCCGCGGCAGGGCTGGCGGCCCTGGACGACACGGAGCACCTCGACCGCACGCTCGCCCTTACCCAAGAGGGCAAGTCTTTCCTCTATGGCGTCTTCGAGCGTCTGGGCCTGCCCTACACCCCGACCCAGGCGAACTTCGTGCTCTTCGATGTGGGGCGCCCGGCTGCCCAAGTCTACGAGGCGATGATGCGCCTCGGCGTGCTGGTAAGACCCTGCGGCTCCTTTGGGCTGCCTACCAGCCTCCGGGTGACCGTAGGCACGGCAGCGGAGAACCGGCGGTTTGCCGAAGCGCTCGCAAGGGTCCTTGAGAAACCTTTGGGAAGCGTTTTGGAAGCCTTTGATAACCTTTGATAAGTCCTTGAGAAGGCTTTGAGAAGCGTTTCGGAAGCGCTTAGGGAGCGTTTAGGGAGCGTTTAGGAAGCCCTTGCTAAGGCATTGGCATGATCGGGGCAAACAACCCAGTGGCGTGATGCTTGTGTGACAAGGCCTCTGTGGCCCGGGCCCATTTTGGTGGGGGGCTCCTGTTCGGCGCTCCCCACCGTCGTTTCACTGCGTCCAATGTGAGAACGTCAGCGGAACGAAAAGTCTGGTCTGGGCGTGCATATGCAGGGCATGAATGACCATGGTGGCCTGATTCCCGGTGCGGTGGCTTCAGGACGGTTCCCATCAACTGGGAGCCATATCTGCAGTATGCAATTGACCGGCACCTTCGGGGAGAGATCCCCCCTGGAAAGCCAGGTTTCCGCGGAAATTGAGAAGTCTTTGAGAAGCTCTTCAGAAGCCGTCGCGCGGCATCGATAAGGCTTCGTCAATTTCCAGCGAAGAAACGACGGCGCGGCTGTTGCATTTCTAGCGGGTAACATGATATATTATCTCCTGCGCCGCTCCTACAGCGGCGAACTAAATACGATGGCCCGGTAGCTCAGTTGGTAGAGCAGCGGACTGAAAATCCGCGTGTCGCCAGTTCGACTCTGGCCTGGGCCACCACCTCACATCTTCAGCTTGGAGAGATACCCAAGTGGCTGAAGGGGCGGCTTTGCTAAAGCTGTAGGGGGCGCAAGTCCCGCGAGGGTTCAAATCCCTCTCTCTCCGCCAAGTCCGGGCCGGCCAAACCGGCCCGGAAAACTGGACCGCTAGCTCAATGGTAGAGCATCCGACTCTTAATCGGACGGTTGAAGGTTCGAGTCCTTCGCGGTCCACCAGGTCAATCCTGTGTGGGACAAACCAATATGTTATCACTTTCAGCCTGGAGAGATACCCAAGTGGCTGAAGGGGCGGCTTTGCTAAAGCTGTAGGGGGCGCAAGTCCCGCGAGGGTTCAAATCCCTCTCTCTCCGCCAA
>JARBUG010000122.1 GCA_029239785.1 Symbiobacteriaceae bacterium
AGACGCCGGCGGAGAGCCCCTGGACCGACCAGTAGGCCAGCATGCCCGCCGGCACCCCCACTGCCCCGAGCCCCAGACCCCAGGCCAGGAGTGTGGCCGGCACCTTCCAGCGTCCCAGCGCCACCGGCCGCACCGGCTTCCACTGCCCGCCCGTGGTGTAGTACCGGGCGCCCTGGCTCTGCATCCGCTCTTCCAGCCAGATCAGCACCAGGGTCAGAATCACCAGCACCATGCTGAGCGCCGCCGCAGCCGAGCGATCGAAACGCCCCCGAATCTGCAGGTAGATGGCGCTGGTAAAGGTCTCGACCCGCAGCATCGCCACGGCGCCGAAGTCGGACAGGGCATACAGGGCGACCAGCAGGGCGCCCGCCACCAGCGCCGGGCGCAGCAGCGGCAGCGTCACCCGCCAGAAAACCTGGGCCGGTGTAGCCCCGCTGCTCCGGGCTGCCTCCTCCAGCGACTGGTTCCCGCCCCGCAGCGCCGAGCCAATCAGCAGATAAATATACGGGTACGTAAACAACGCCAGCACCACGGCGGCGCCCGGCACGCTGGCCATGGGCTCACCAAACAGGCTCAGGTAGGCGAAGGCGCCCACGTAGGGCGGAAAGACCAGGGGCATGGCGGCGACCCAGGTGAGCGCTCCCCGCCCGGGCAGATCGGTGCGGCTGACCAGCCAGGCCAGGGGCACGCTGATGGCCAGGGCCAGTGCGGTGGCCATAACGCCCAGCCCCAACGTCCGCCCCAGAATGCCGGGCAACCGACTGGACAACAGCCACTGCCATGTTGCTGCGCCCCCCTGGCCGGCCCGAACCGCCATGTACAGAATCGGCAGCCCCACCGCCACGGAGACCAGCACGGCCAATGCGAGCAAGGGCGTGCCGGGCCGGCGAACATCCCACCAGGTCCAGCGGGGCGGCGTGGCGCAGTGGTCACAGTGCTTGGCAAAGGCCCGGGCGGAGGTAGCTCTCATCGAAAAGGACCCCTTCCATAAAGAAACGGCACTGCGCCGGTGAGGGTTGCAACCCCCGCCGGCGCCTCTTTGCGTTACTTCAAAACCAGACCAATCTTGTCGATGAGCTGCACGCTCTTATCCCACTGCTCGCCGAACTGCCCCAGCTTGACGGCGTTCCGCTTAAACTCGCCCAGAGCCTTGGCCTCCTTGGTGGCAACACCGGGCAGCACGGGCATTTCGTAATTCAGCTCCGCAAACAGCTTTTGCGTTTCGGGCGTCAGCAGCCAGTCAAGGAACTTCTTGGCGTTGGCCATGTTCTTGGCGCCCTTCACAATTGCAGCACCAGCGATGTTTACCGTAGCGCCGGCCCCGTCCTGGTCCGGATAGATGACACCCACGTTGTTGCCCTCGGCCTCATGGGTCTGCAGATGGTAGTAGTAGTGATTCACCCAGCCAAGCTTGATCTGCCCGGCACCCACCGCCTTGCGGACGTCGCCGTGGCCCTTGTAAACCTTGAGCCCATTATTCTTCAGGTCATTCAGGAACTTCTCGGCGGCCTGCTCACCTTCGGTCAGCCGCAGTGCGGTGACGTTGGCGATGACCGACTCGTTGGCGCCCGTGGCCATGCCGATCTGGTCCTTCCACTTCGGGTCGGCCAGGTCTTTGAGCGACTTGGGCAGTTCGGCCTCCGAGACCAGGGCCTTGTTGTACATGATCACCCGGGCCCGTGCCGTCACGGCGTACCAGGAGTTGTCAACCGCCTTCAAATCCCCCGGCACCTTCTTAAGATTCTCGGATGTATATACTTCAAGCGCTTTCTCTATCCGCAGCTTCTCCAGGGCGCCGGCATCGTTCGCCAGGTAGATATCTGCCTTGGGGCTGGACTTCTCTTCCAAAATGAGGTTCGCCAGTTCCGTGGCCCCGGCGGCCTTATAGGTAACCTTTACGCCCGTCGCCTTCTCGAAGGCCTCAAGCACCGGCTTCACCAACGTTTCGCTACGGCCGGTGTAGACCACCAGTTCCTTGGTCTCCGCATCTGCCTTCGACGTCGGCGCCGGCGCCGATGCAGTCCCGCCGCAGGCGGTCAGGAGCATGGTCAGCGCCGTCAGGCCGGCGCCAAGGGCGAGAGTCACCTTACGCATGTAGCATAAACCTCCGTACATATGTAGTCGGCTTTGTTGAGAATCATTCTCAACTCACCTTACGCTTCCGATTCTATGTTGTTTGAGAATGATTATCAATACCAATTCGTCACACTTGCCTTCTGTCTACCCAAAATAGGGTGCCCACCCTAGTTTCCACCGGTTTAACCCCCAGGTTATACCAGCACGTCGCGTTGACCGTATCTACCGCAGTTGGTAGTATCTCCCTAAAGGTACGACGTCGGAAAACTCTAGGGCCGTGAGTCTGACGATTCGTGCCTTGATCCGGTGGATAGCAGAATCTGTCGAAAAGGGAGAGATGACCTGTGAGACAGCGCTCCAGCGGCATGGTGATCCTGGTTGTCAGCATCGTGGCGGGGTTACTCGCTGCGTTGCTGTCCGTCAGCTTCCTGAAGGGCGTGGCCAGGTCCACCACGGTGCTGGTGGCCACGCAGGAGATTTCGGCCTTCACGCCGCTCTCCGCCTCCATGTTCACGGTCCAGCAGATGCCCAGCGCAGCCGTCCCGGCCGACGCCATTCGCGAAGTCTCCGCCCTGACGGGCCGTTACGCCCGGACAATCATCTTGAAGGGCACCGTGATCCAGCAGGGCCACCTGGCCACCGCCAGCGGCGCCGCCGGCTCACTGGCCGCCAAGCTGACCGAAACCGGTGCAGCCGGCATGCGTGCGCTGGCGATTCCTGTCGATAACGCGACGGGTGTCGGCGGCACGGTGCAGCCGGGCGACAAGGTCGACATCATCGCCGCTGTGCGGGTTGAGCGGCAGAACGCCCCCGCCACCACCATCTCAAAGGTGATCGCCAAGGGGATTCCGGTGCTCCATCGCACCGAGGCCGAGGGCACCGCCCAGGCGACCGTCGTGGTGATGGTCACCCCGCAGCTGGCCGAAGAGATCGCCTACGCCCAGTTGGCCGGCAAGATCTACCTCGCCACCAATCCCTACCGGGTTGACCCCGCTAACGAACAGGCCACAACCGGCGTTACGCCCGATTCCTTCCTACAGCGCTACGGGAGGTGAGTCCCCGTGGCAGGTCCGTTCATCGCCGTCTGGAGCCCCAAGGGCGGCACCGGCAAGACGCTGATCTCCGCCGGGCTGGCCATGCACCTGGTGCGGCGAAATACCGCCTCCCAGACGCTCCTCATCGACCTGGACGCCGGCGGCGCCCATATTGCCCCGCTCCTCCAGGTCTCCCTGAGGCCCTCTGTGCTTGACTACGCTTATGGTGTCCGCACGGCCATTCACCCCAGCGGGCTCCACGTGCTGGCTGGTCCGGCCCGTCTGGTCGATGCGCCCCTGGTCACCGCTGAACTGACGCAGACGTTGCTGGAGAAGGCCCGGGCGGTGGGCTACCTGGCGGTTATCGACCTCGACTCCGACCTGCGTGACTCCACACTGGTCGCCCTGGAAAAGGCCGATGCGGTCCTGCTGCTCACGACGCCCGACCTGCTCTCCCTCTACGCCTGCCGGCGCTTCACCCAGGAGGCCGAACTGATCGGGCTCGACCTCGCCAAGTTCCGCCTGGTCATCAACCGGGCCACCGCCCGGACGGATATGCCCGAAGCGGAGCTGATCGACCTGGTGGGCCTGCCCCTGGCGGGAAAGGTGCCCAGTCTGCCGGGTCTGGCAGCCGCCGTCAACCGTGGCATGATGTCGGCCACGGGCCGCTCCAACACCGACTTTGCCGTGGCCCTGCAGCAGGTGGCCGACGGCCTCCAGTTCGCAGGCGTCCCGGATTCTCCCCTGGCCCGTCTCACCAGCCCCGTCGAAGCCGAAAAGCCGGTCGGGCTCATAGGCGCCGTCCGGCGGTGGTGGCGGAGCCTCTAAAAGGTGGTGAAGCTTCGTGAGCCTGCTCCAGCAGCGCATGGGACGAACCCCCGACCCCGGCGATGATGCCGCCTACCAAACCCTCAAATCCCGGGTCCGGGAGCGGCTGCTCGGCCGCATCGACCCCAACATCCTCTTCAGCCCACACGATGCCGGCGTTATGGCGCTGATGCGCCGAGAAATCGCCTACCTGGTCGAATCGGACCCGACCGTAGCCGCCGGGCTGCGGCAGGCCTACATCACCCGGCTCTGCCACGACATTGCCGGCTTCGGCGCCATCCAGCCGCTGATCGACGACCCCGGCGTGACCGAAATCATGGTCAACCGGCACGACGATATCTGGACGGAACGGTCCGGGCGGCTGGGGCAAGAGACAGAGATTCGCTTCTTGGGCGAGCAGCAGGTGCGTGAGTTGTGCGAGCGGATCGCTCTCCCCCTCCGACGTCGCATTGACGAGTCAAATCCCATCCTGGACGGGCGCCTGCCCGACGGGAGCCGGGTCAACGCCGTACTGGCGCCGGTCGCCCTGAACGGCACCTGCCTGACCATCCGGAAGTTCATGCGGGCGCTGACGGTCGAGAAGCTGCAAGAAGTCGGAACCCTCTCCCCTGCTGTGACCGACTTCCTCCGCTCCGTCGTCCTCTCTCGCTGCAACGCCCTGGTCGTCGGGGGCACCTCCAGTGGCAAGACCGCCCTGCTGAACGCCCTTTCCTCTTTTATTCCCGCCGATGAACGGATCGTCACCATCGAAGATGCCGCCGAACTGATGCTCCAGCAACCCCACGTGGTCCGCATGGAAACACGCCCCCCCAACGTGGAAGGGCGCGGCGAGATCACCATTCGGGAACTGGTCAGAAACGCCCTGCGCATGCGGCCCGACCGCATCGTCGTCGGCGAGTGCCGAGGCCCCGAGGCGCTGGATATGATGCAGGCCGCCAACACCGGCCACGACGGCACCTTCTCGACACTGCACGCCAACAGCCCCATGGACGCCCTGGCCCGCTTAGAGACGATGGTGCTCATGGCCGACAGCGGCCTGCCCGCCCGGGCCATCCGCCAGCAAGTCTGTTCCGCCTTTGATCTGATCATCGAGGTGGGACGCCTGAAAACGGGCGTGCGCCGGATTCTGACCATCGCCGAAGTCGCACGCACGACCGACGGCGAGATCGAGACGTACGAACTGGTCCGCTACGACCCGAAGACCGACCGGCTGACGCCCACAGGCAGGCCCTCCGTACGGGTGGCCGAACGGTGCGCCTGGGCCGGGGTGAAGCTCCAGGGGGTGACGTAACGTGCTTAACCTGATTGCGGTGCTGATGTTCACCTGCGTCTGCCTGGCGTTGGTCGCTTACTACCAGGGCAGACGGGGCCGGAGCCTGCGCGATATCGTCCGTGGCGGCGACAGCGGCGTCGACCAGATGCCCACCCAACCGGCCGAGCGGGAGACCTACTTCGACCGGTGGGAACGGGCGGCCATGCAGGCCGGCCTCAACTGGAAACGGAGCGTTTACTACTTCGTGGCCGGCACAGGCGGCGCCCTGGCCGTGGCCCTCCTGCTCACCCACCACATCAACGGTGCGATCCTGACCGCAGCGGCGGCGCTGGCCGGACCGCACATCTACGTGAAGCGGCTCCAGGCGAAGCGGGCGGCCCAGTTCGCTGCCCAGCTGCCCCAGGCGCTCTTCCTGGCAGCCAGCGTGCTGCGGGCCGGCGGCACCCTGCTTCAGGCCGTCGACTCCATCGCCGTCGAGATGCCGAACCCGATGGGCGAAGAGTTCCGCCGGATTCAGCAGCAGATGCGGCTCCAGGTCCCGGCCCACGAGGCGATGGCCGAAACCCATGCCCGGGTGGGCGTGGCCGAGTTTGCCGCCGTGGTGGTGGCCGCCCGGATTACCGCCGAAGTGGGCGGCAACCTGGCCCACATTTACGACCAGGTCGCCCGGTCCATCGTCGAGGCGCAGAACGCCCGCCGGACTGTGCAGTCCTTTACCACCGAAGGCCGCATGTCGGCCAACATCATCGCAGCGCTGCCGTTCGTGGTGGTGGGCCTCCTCCATTTCCTCAGCCCTGGGTACTACGACCCGCTCTTCGCCACCTGGCCCGGGCGCCTGGTCCTGGCGGGCTGCTTTGGCACCATCGCCTTTGGCTGGGTCGTCATCCGGCGCATGGTAGATATCCGGATTTACTAGGAGGTGCACGTCGTGCCGATCATCTTTGTGCTGATGTTGGTGGCGTGCGCCGGGACCGTTTACGGCGCCTATTTGATGAAGCGTGAGAAGGAGCGCCGGGTCGCCGACCTGATTCACGCCCTGGAGGCTGAGCAGCAGCAACCCGGTGAGGCTGCGGCAGCCACCGCCCCCGGCCGGTTGGGCGGCCTCAGCCGCTTCCTTCCCGCCAACATGATCGCCGGGTACGAACAGAAGCTCCTCTGGGTGGGCCGGCCTTACGGCCTGGACGCCGCCCAGTTCGTCGCCATCAAGGTGGCCGCTGCGCTCACCCTGCCGCTGCTCATTTCGGTCATGACGCTCTTCCGGCTCGGGCCCGAAGGCGTGTTCATGATGATGATCACCGGGTTTGCCGGATTCATCGGGCCGGATGTGTGGCTGAACGCCCGGGTCGGGCGCCGGCGCCAGCTCGTGGCGGAGGAGATGCCGCTCTTCGCCGACCTGATCGCCACGGCGGTCAGCGCCGGCCTGCCGCTCACCGAGGCGGTGCGGCGAGTGGCTGCCGACGCCCCCGGCCTGGTAGCCCGGGAGTTCCTGCGGGCGGTCCAGGAGATGGCCGCCGGCAAGCCCCGGGCGCAGGCCTGGCGAGACTTGATCGACCGGGTGCCGGGTGAAGACCTGCGAGTCATCGTCAACGCCATCATGCAGGCCGAACAGTACGGCACCTCGGTGGCGGAGATCATCCGGTATCAGATTCAGCAGATCAGGCTGTTCAAGCAGCAGGAGGCGCAGCGCATCGCCCAGCAGACCACGGTCAAAATGCGGGTGCCAATGCTGCTCCTGATTCTGCTACCTTTCATGGTCCTGCTGCTCGGCCCCGCCCTGCTGCAGATCGCCCAACTCTTCTAAGGGGTGAACGCCATGCTGCGCAAGTTCCTCCGGCGCCGCCGGGGATCGGCCATGGTCGAGTTCGCCCTGGTCGCCCCCCTCCTGATTCTGATCCTGGTCGGCATCATGGTGATGGGCGTGGTCATCAACGCCAAAATTGTGGTGGCCGGCGCCGCCCGCGAAGCCGGGCGCACCTGGGCCGTCCACAAGCAGGACCAGACCGCCCGGTCCAAGGCGCTTGACTCCATTACCGGCGGCGGCCTCAAAATCGCCTCCGACAACCGGGTCCTCTTCGATGCCAACCAGGATGTCCAGTTTGCCCGGCAGGGCGACTACATTCAGGTCACGGTCACCTACCGGCAGCCCACCATGATCCCCCTGCTGGCCTGGCTGATCGACCCGTCCAGCCCCAGCGACGGCACAATCACCCTCCGGAGCCAGGCGGTCTTCCGGGTGGAGAGGTAGGTGAGGCAGGTGAGGGCCCTTTTCCGCAGGCTGCGCCGAGATACCCGTGGCGCCGTCATGGTGATGGCGGCCACCTCCTTCACCATCCTCCTGCTCTTTGCCGGACTTGCCCTGGACTTTGGCCGGGCCCACCTGCTGCGTGCCCAGCTCCAGACCGCCGTCGACGCTGCGTCGCTGGCGGGGGCGCTCCAGGTGGTGCCCATGGTCGAACTGCGAGTCGACCGGTGGATCTGGTACCAGCGGACCTGCAACGACCCGGTAAGCGGGAAACCGCACGACTGCTCATACGCCGAGCCCACGTCGCCGGCGGTCATCATCGGGGCCCACTGGGACCTGGTCTACCTGGGCGGCTGGCGCAACTACGCCGGCGGCCAGTGCGACTGGCCCTACCAGTGCGGCACCCCGCATATCGCCAGGGAATGGGCCGTGCTGCCCGAATCGACGGTGCCGGTGGCCCGCAACACCTTTGCCCACAATGCAAATTGGCCTGGCGGCCAGCTCGGCCCGCAGGTGCTGGATCTGACGGTTCAGGTCGACCACACCAAGCAAATGCCCGAAGTAACGGCCACCGCCACCATGAGCATGCCGACCAGCTTCCTCAAACTCGTGGGCATACAGCAGCTTCAGTTCACCCGGACCGGCACGGCGGCCCCGGTCAAGCGCTAGCCCCTCTCGGCATGGGCCGGTCGAGATGAGGCCCACGCCTGACGGGTTACGGCACCCACCCGGGGTGCCTAGAAGGGAGCGAACAGGTCAATGGCTTACGGTCGCTTCAAATGGCTCCGACTGGCGGCGATCGCCGGCGCCCTGGCCCTGGTCACGGCCCTGGTGCCAAACGCCCTGGCCAACCACGGTGATATTCACGCCCGGTGCAACGGCGACACCCCAGTCGTTACCCAAAGGCCCGCCGGGTTGGAGTACATCAAAGTCGTCTGCACCGACGGCGTGCCGGAGTTTGTGGTCGAAGCGGAGCCCGTCTTCGCCTATAACCCCGTCACGCAGAGCCTCCCCCGGGCCACGCCGCCCGACTTCGGCGGTTGGGTGACGGTCTGGCTGAACGGCCGCCTGCTCAAAACACCGTACGACCCCGTCCGGGGCGTGCAGGAGCCCGGCCCCTACCTGGCCGCCTCCACCGGCCGCGTGATGATGCCCGTCCGCTTCTTTACCGAAGCGTTCGGCGGCAAGGTCGAATGGAGCCAGTCGGAGATGAGGGCGCAGCTCAAAATGCCGGGCCGCTCGCAACTTATCAACCTCTGGCTGACGGAGAACCAGGGCATGGTCGGCCTCAAGACGGTCGCCCTGGATCAGAAACCGGTTCTCTTCCTCGACCGCATGTTTGTGCCCGTACGGTTCCTGACCGAAGGGTTCGGCGGCGAGGTGAACTGGGAGCACTCCAATCGGAGCGCCATGGTCCAAATGAACGGCGTCATGTGCGTCAACGCAGTTTACTGCGGGAAGTGAGGAGCGCCATGAAACTGAAAACCCGCTGGGTCATGACCATCACCGCTGCCCTCCTGGGCGCAGCCACGCTGGTAGCCACCGCCGCCTCGCCACTCTTCACCGAAGAGGTGACCGACTACGGCCGCAATCGGTGGCGGACCCATTACGCCCCCTATGAGCCCGAGTACCCCCTGGCTGAGAACGCCAGGGCAGCGTGGGAAGTGCCCCTGGGCCTCTCCCGCAGCCAGCCCCTGGTGGTGCAGCGGGACTTCAACGGTAACGGCCATGCCGAAGCCCGGATCTACCACATCGCCGGCGACAGACTCTGGGCCCTTGATGCCGAGCTGACCCCCGCCGCACGGCGCCCCGGGCAGAGCGTCGAGAGCTACCGGCAGCAGTTGGCCGCCGAAGGGTTCATCCTCTGGCAGACACCGGCCGACGCCCTCTGCGCCAGTTCGGATCTGCTTGCCAAAGATGAGCTCCTGGCCGTCAAGTGTGCAAAGCTCGGCCCCCGGAAGGAGACGCGGCCCTTCGCCTCCTCCCAGGCCGCTTACTGGAAGGGCGCCCGCCCCGCCGATGATGTGATCTACGTCGGCTTCGGCCATCCGGCCTCGCTGGTGGCCATTCGTGCCCACGACGGCAAGGTGCTGGGCGGCTACATCATCGACGCCCGGGGCGACCGTGGCATCGTGGGCGCCCCCCTGGTCTACGACCGGGATACCGTCGTGGTCGGCACCACCAACGGCGAAGCGATCATCGTAAGGGGCATCGCCTCCGGCGTCGCAACGCAGCGGACGCTGCCCATCGGCGGGCGCATCTCCTTCTCACCGGTGCCCCTTGGCGAGAGCGGGTTCATCATCGCATCAGATGCTCGTTACGCCAACAACCTGGGCACCCACGGCTACATGATGGCCTACGGCCTCGGCAACGACGGGCGGCGTGAGTTCGCCGCATCCTGGCCGGCCGCCGTGGTCACCGCAGCCGGCATCCCCGGTGAGGCCGCAGTTGATGCCGAAACGGTCTTCATGGCCGATAAGTTCGGCAAGCTCTACGCCCTGCGGCACGACAGCGGCGAACTGCTCTGGTGCCGCCAGTACCCGGGCATGGGCGCCTGCACCGACACGGGCGGGGCGGCCCCGGCCTTCATCAACAACGGACCCGGCGTCGACGAGAACAACGTCTACTTCGTCTACCGCAACGACCAGGGACCCAACAAGGGCGGCGGCCACGTGGTGGCGCTCAACAAGGCGACCGGCGCCCTGGTCTGGCAGCGGGATATGGGCGACTTCAAAGGCAATACCGCCCCGGTGCCCATGGGTTGCGCACAATCTACACAAATGGTACACTTTTCCTGAAACCTATGTTACTGGGAGTGATCTTCGTTGGCTAGTCCCGCTGTGCGAGGCATTAAGGGAATCGACCCCGATAAGGTCGCCATCTACATTCGGTGGTCCACCGACGACCAGGGCGACGGCACCACCCTGGATGTCCAGATGGAAGGATGCAAGCACTACGCCCTGAGCCAGGGCTGGAATTCTAACGAAGACCTCATTTTCATCGACGACGGTTACTCGGGCGGCTCGCTTGACCGTCCGGCCATGACGCGATTGCGCACTGCCGTCCAGGACGGCAAGGTCGACTGTGTGATCGTGTTCAAATTGGACAGGCTTTCCCGCTCGGTCGTGGACACGGTGAATCTGGTCCTGGAAGAGTGGGATGATCTCTGCCACGTCAAGTCAGCCCGTGAGCCGATCGATACAACCAACCACGCCGGCAAGATGTTCTTTTACATGCTGGTCAGCTATGCCGAGTGGGAGCGAAACGTGATTCGGGAGCGCACTTGGTCAGGGCGCCTCAAGAGGGCCCAGGAGGGCCGGAACCCCGGTTTCAACGCCGCGTATGGGTATAGGGTAGGGACAACCCCTGGCGTTCTGGAAATCGTCCCCGACGAGGCCCAGGTCGTGCGACGGATCTACCAGCTTTACCTGGATGGGGTTGGGATGCGGACCATCTTTAATACCCTAAATACCGAAGGGTTGCAGTTTCGGGAAGGGCGCCCGTGGAACGACAGTACTGTACGGCACATCCTCACTAACCCGTTATACAAGGGCGACTTGATCTGGGGACTTCGCCCTACTAACCCGAAGTACGGCAAACGGGAAGGTGAACGGGCGCGACTTCAAGCCGAGCCGCTGGCATTCAGGAAAGGCGCCTTCCCAGCAATCATCGATTCGAAGACCTGGGAACAGGCTCAGATGGTACGAGATGGGCGCCACGGGCGAAAGAAAGGAACTGCGGGTCGGGCGGTCTCCAGCCGCTTCCTGCTTACCGGACTGGCCCGGTGCAAGTGCGGCAGTGCTATCGTTGGGCGCGAGGGTTCGGGCAAGAAAGTGCACGTTTATTACATCTGCACGGGCAAGAACTCCAAAGGGCAGTCCTTCTGCGACTGCGGATACATCAACCAGGCTAAGGCCGATGAGGTCGCCGTAAACGAGCTTCGGCGTCTATATGGCACCAAGGCTAAGCGGGAACGGCTGCTTCGTGTCATGAAGTCTGAGTTCCAGGAGAAACTGAATCGCCTGCTGCCGGCTATCCACCAAGCCGACAAGGAACTGGCCAAGTACGCCGAGCAGGACCGGGAACTCCGTCAACAGTACCGGGAGAAGCAGCTAACTCTCCAGGAGTTCCGGAACTTCAAGGCCGACCTGGACCAGGACATGAGTGCGGCCACCGAGCGCAAGGCAGCCTTAGCTCGGCAGGTGGACGAGGCAAGACGAGCCCTGCTAAACCAAGACCACTGGGAGGCGGTGGTCGACCAGATTGACGAGTGGGAGAGGCTGACGGTCCCCCAGCAGAAGAACCTCCTCCGAACCGTCTGCAAGAGCCTGACGCTCTACCGCAAGCCTCATGGTTCGGAGATCCTCCTCGATGCCGTCTGGATTGAACCTTAGAGACACAGCAAGGCCGCCAGGATCATCCCTGGCGGCCTTGCTTGTCATGCCATCCCGACGACGGCCTGCTTGTGGCCGGACCTCCACCACTCCAACACGGCAGCGTGTCGTCAGGTGGCACACCACCTTGCCCGCGTGGAACTCTAGCCGACCAAGCCGGAATTCGCACAGATCGTGCGCGCAGGATAGAAGCAGCCTGACGCTGCTGTTAACGCTTACAGCGGCAAGGACTTTGCGTCATGACACATGTATTTGGCAGGAAGACGCATGGCTCTAACCCTTGTTGCTGTAGGAATGAACCGTCATGAAGGATCGTGGAGGGTGGTTCCAACACATCGAAACGCCCCTGGGACACTACCACCTTCACGGTATGCAGGATAAAGCGGTATGCTCACAGGCTTCCAACCCAAGTGCGACAGGGCTCGAAGCGTATGACAAAGTCCGAAGAGGAGTATGCTGAACGAACTTCAGACCTACAGCCACCTCTCCTGAACCGTATGCCTGCGAACCTTACCTTCACGGTTCGCCGGAGTCACCGTGGCCCCACCACTTGCGTCCCTGGACATCGGAGATGTCACTCGCGGTCTGAAATTGATCCACCATGGCGAACAGCTGACCCACTAGGGTAGGGGTAGGGCTAGTCGACCAGGTTTGGCTATACCGAAGTCTTGCATGTTCATGGAGCCCCTAGAGGCACTCCGTGAAGAAACGGCCGGTTGATTGCGTAGACGCGTGGGTTATGGGAACGGAGGTTATGTAATATGGCCAGCCTCAGAAATCGCTCCATGCTGGTCCAGCCCGGGCCGCTGGTCGGACTCACGCCCACACGCTCAGTGTACAGTGGACTATAGCGAAAAGGCGTGAGCCCAGCGGGCAACACGCCTTCCAAGAGGTTAGCGATTTGTCCAGAGGAGTAGTTCCCCCGTTACGGGAAGTCTGACTGCCTGGGTGGAGTCCGTCAGATTCGTAACCATGAGATGGTTGCCGTCCGGGTTCTGGAGTGCAACCCATGCACCATCCGAAGAAACGAGGGCGTTGGATAGTGGAAGCGAGGACAACTCGCCTGTTTTTTGGAGTGTTTTGGCATCAAGGATGGCTACGCTCCCTTTGCAGCCGGGGTTCCCCAATGGAGCGACGAGGCGCTCTTGGTTCGGGGTCCAGACCATGGGCCCAACGGCGCAGGGCAATGGCGGAGTCATGTTGGGCTGGATATCTGGGAAGACCGGGAGGATCCAGGAGTTCAGCAGCTGCCCCTGAGGGCTGATCGTGAGTGCCACATACCTGGGGTCAGCCCCCGCTGCTTTGAACGTAAGCGCAAGGGTATCTCCTTTGGGTGACCAGCCCGCCCAGTTGGCCTGGAGGGCGTTCTTCGAGAATAGGGCGGACAGGTCCGGTCGGACGGCGGAAAGGGTCTCGCTGCTGACCAATACCTTAGCCTCTCCGCCTAAGGGCAAGAGGGCGAATCGGCTCTCAGGGCGGTCGTTCCAAAGGGCGAATACCAGTGACTTGCTGTCCGGCGCCCAAACCGGAAGAGAGGCGTTCTTAGCTACGATACTGGTACGGCCTGAGGCGACATCGGCGATCCAGACTGTGCGATCGGTTACCATGGCGGCCCCTGTTTCCACGGCTAGGTGCTGCGCATCCGGTGACCAGATAACGAACTGGATGTCACCGTCGAACCCGGAGAAAACAGGGCCCTGCTTACCATACGTGTCAACGATGGCGATGGTCCGCTGCTCCACCAGAGCTAGGCGACCGCCGTCGGGCGACCAAGCGATCATTCCGGCCTGCACAGCTTTTGTGAGGGGAGTTACGTCCGGCTTCGTTTTGGTAGTCTCAATCAGCACAAGCTGCTCTGCGATGACACCAGCAAGGTGCGATCCCGTCGGACTAAGCGCCGGCAGTCTCAGTTCGGAGGGGAACGAGACGTACCGAGGTTTGGACTGCTCCACGACCGCCAGCGCTGTGTCTGAGAGCACGTAAAGCTGCCCAGGAATGACAGGTCCGGTCGACTTACAGCCAGTGAGCGCCAAAGCAATCACCAACACCACAGCAGCCAGAAGCTTCCGACGGGGGCGCATAGCAACACCTCCGAAACTTATTATCTATCTATATATTCTTTCTTGTTATCAAATACTCCTCCTACCGTCGAATGAACCCCTTGTGGTGTATTTCATTCGCAAACCTTGTCTCGAAGGCTGGCTGGCCCGCCGCGACACAAAAAATGGCGTAGCAGGGGACGTACCTTCGGTCTTCTGCAGGCTGAAGGTACGTTCTCTTCTTGGTTGCCAATGGGCGACATAACTCCGAAACGCGCCAGGGCTTCCCCTGCAGACAAGGGCCGAAGTCGAACGCGGACGCGCCGAGGACATTATTCTCGGCGTGCATTTTTTCCGGTCGGAGCATGGGCCGGGGCGTCCCATAGGCCTGATACCCGCCGGTGGTTTGGTCAGGTTAATCGCGAGAGGTGGGTCAGATTTCGGCTGCCCGTGACAGAGGTATCTAGTCGTCGTCAGAGCGGTCTGACGGACCGACCGGAGCCATACGGGGCAAGGAACCAGAGAGGTGTCTTACCCACCGTACCGGTTGCGCAGAGATAAAGGGGGTGGGACGGCCGAACCCTGGCCCTTGCGTTTCAAGGCCTCAGCCGTGGGACGCTCAGCATACCGGCCTCAAAAAAGGTGGGACTAGGGCCATCCAGCCCATGAGAGACAAGGAACCGACCATGTGACGTTCGCACGCTCGCTGGAGCGACGAGCGTGCTGGCAGGATAGAAGCAGATGGCTGAAGCCCTCTAAGCTTAGAGCGCCAAGGGTTTTCAAGGTGGCAACACAAAAGGTGCAGCCAGCAACATGCCTCAAGTCCTTGCACCAGTAGGGCTGATGCG
>JARBUG010000123.1 GCA_029239785.1 Symbiobacteriaceae bacterium
ATCGCAGCGTTAGTTCACCATCTTTGCGGCAGCAAAGATGATACCGCTGTATAAGCCGCTGCGCCGCGACGACGCCCCTGGCCGGACCCGACCGCCGCCTTAAGCACCGAGCGCTCTACCGCTCCACGACCGCGGCCACGCCCATGCCGCCACCCACGCAAAGCGTTGCCAAACCCTTCTTCGCATCCCGCTTCATCATCTCGTAGATGAGCGAGACCAGAATCCGGGCGCCGCTCGCCCCAATTGGATGGCCCAACGCAATCGCGCCGCCGTTCACGTTCACCTTCGCCGGGTCGAAGGCCAGTTCCTTCGCCACCGCCAGCGCCTGTGCCGCAAACGCCTCGTTCGCCTCGATCAGATCGATCTGCTCCAGCGTCACGCCGGCCTTGGCCAGCGCCTTCTTCGTGGCCGGCACGGGTCCGATGCCCATCACCTGCGGCGCCACACCAGCCGTCGCCCAGCCGGCGAGCTTCGCCAGCGGCGTAATGCCCAGCTCGGCAGCCTTCTCGGCCGACATGATCACAAGCGCAGCCGCGCCATCGTTGATGCCCGAAGCGTTGCCGGCCGTCACCGTGCCATCCTTCTTGAAGGCGGGCTTCAGGGCGCCCAGCTTCTCGGCGGTGGTGCCCGCCCGGGGGTACTCATCCTTCGCAAACATGACCGGATCGCCCTTCTTCTGCGCAATGGCGACCGGCACAATCTCGTCGGCGAAACGGCCGGACTCTACAGCCGCAACAGCCTTCGTCTGCGAGGCGGCGGCGAACTCATCCTGCTCGGCACGGCCGATTCCGAACTGCTCCGCCACGTTCTCGGCGGTAATGCCCATGTGGTACCGGTTGACCGAGCAGGTCAGGCCGTCATGCACCATCATGTCGATGATCTCGCCGTTGCCCATCCGGTAGCCCGTGCGGGCCTTGGGCAGCAGGTAGGGTGCGTTCGACATCGACTCAAAGCCGCCGGCCAGCACGATTTCGGCGTCGCCGGCCAGAATCGCCTGGGCTGCCATGGTGACCGCCTTCAAACCCGACCCGCAGATGATGTTGATGGTGGTGGCGGGCACCGTATCGGGGATGCCTACCTTCAGTGCGGCCTGCCGGGCGGGGCCCTGCCCCTGGCCGGCCTGGAGCACGCAGCCCATGTAGACCTCATCAACCTGTGCGGGCGACAGGCCGGCCCGCTCCAGCGCCGCCTTCATGGCGATGGCGCCCAACTCCCAGCCCTGGAACCCGGCGAGTGTTCCTCCGAAGCTGCCAATCGGCGTACGAACTGCAGATGCGATCACGATCTCCTTCATAGAGATGGAGTCCTCCTTTACGCAGGCGTCGATCATGGGGCCGTCATTTCCTTAAGTTCCGGCGAAATCACGAGATTCCCTGCCGTGGCCGCCTTGACTTCATCAACGGTGACACCCGGGGCGATCTCCTTCAATAAGAAGCCGTCCGGCGTGACCTCAAAGTAACCCATATCGGTGACGATGATGTCAACCGCGCTGACCGCCGTCAGCGGCAGGCGGCAGCGCTCCAGCAGCTTGGGCGCCCCGTCCTTCGTCACGTGGTCGGTGGCGACGATCACTTTGCGGGCACCGGTCAGCAGGTCCATGGCGCCGCCCATGCCAGGGACCATCTTGCCCGGCACCATCCAGTTGGCGATGGAGCCGTGCTGGTCGACCTCCAGGGTGCCAAGGACCGTGTAGTCTACGTGGCCGCCCCGGATGATGCCAAACGAGGTGCACGAATCAAAGAAGCAGCCGCCGGTGATGATGCCCGCGGGCGCCCCGCCGGCGTTGACCAGGTCCCAGTCGGGCTCAGCGGGGGCCGGGGCCAGGCCGATGAAGCCGTTCTCAGACTGGAGCAGCACGGTAACGCCCTCGGGCACATGGTTGGCCACCTGGGTGGGCATACCGATGCCGAGGTTGACCACATCGCCGCTCTTGAACTCACGGGCGATGCGACGGACGATCAGTTCACGACGGGCCTTTGCATCCATGTGTGCCACCTCCTATGCCTTGACGATGTAATCGATGAAGATGCCGGGGGTATGGACGAAGTCCGGGTCGATTTCGCCCGGCTCCACCACCTCGCGGACCAGGGCGATCACGGTGTCGGCCGCGGTCGCCATGGGCGGGTTGAAGTTGCGCATGGCGCGGCGGTAGATCAGGTTCCCCATCGTATCCGCCTTGTGCCCGCCAATCAGGGCGATATCCGCCCGCAGGGGCAGTTCCAGCAGGTAGGACTTGCCGCCCACTTCAATGACCTGCTTCCCTTCCTGCACAACTGTGCCGAAGCCGGTGGGCGTCAGGAAACCACCGATGCCGGCGCCGCCGCAGCGGATGCGCTCCACCAGCGTCCCCTGGGGGATCAGTTCGACTGCCATGGTCCCAAGGTTCATCCGCTGGCCCACTTCGGGCGTCATGCCAACGTGCGATGCGATTAGTTTCTTGACCTGGCTGTTGCTGACCAGTTTGGCAACACCCCGGCCGGGCAGGCCACCGTCGTTGCAGATGATGGTCAGGTCTTTGACGCCCTTTTCGACCAGTGCGTCCATGAAGAGTTCGGGGGTGCCGCAGGCCATGAAGCCGCCGACCATGACGGTCATGCCGTCATGGACCAGGCTCATGGCGTGCTCCAGGCTGGTTACCTTGCTGTTCATCCGTGCCGTTCCTCCTATCTAACCGTGGGAGCGCGGAAATGGAGTACGGCAAGATGCAAATGCAAGGGGCGTGCCAGGGGCGAAAACCAGCAACGGCGCGGGTTGTGGCTCCCCGCGCCGCGCAACTTCTTTCCCAGGTGCGAAGTGATCTTCACACCTGCCTTTTAGAACGGCTGCCAGATACCGAGCAGGAAGTTGATTACCAGGCCCACATGGACGATGTCGAGGGCGAGTTGGAAGTTGTGAACGTTCCGCCGGATCTCCGGGGTCACTGTGGCGGCCTTGTCGCCCAGGGCCTGGACCTGCTGTTCGGTCTTTTTCATGGTGGGACCTATATAGCCGGCGAAGATGGCGACCATCACAATCGCAAGGCCCTGCTTGATACCCAGCCAGGAGGCCGGCAGGAAGCCGAGCCGGTAGAAGATCGTCATGCCGACGCCCCCGATCAGCAGGAGCAGGACAGAGACCAGGAAAAACGGCTGGGTCTTAAGCATTACCTTCGTGTAGACGAGTTCCATGGGCGAGCCCTGGTGCTCTCTGACGCCTGCAAAGACGAAGATCCGCTCATAGAAGGCGCCTCCGAACCAGAGTGCGACGCCCAATAAGTGCACAGTAAGAAAAATGGTTCCCCAACTCATTTTTTGATGCAGTCCTCCTTGGTTATCTGGTACACAAGGACCAGATTACCAGGGGGTGGTTAACCGGCTGCTAACGGATCGCTAACGGTCTGCCTCCGGGGTGCAGCCCAGAGCCAGGTTGATGGCGGCCCACATCTCCATCGCTGCGCCTTCCTTGTATGTCCGCTCGTAGTCGGAAGGCCCCAGTGCGGCGCGGGCGCCGGCCTCGGCCTGGTCGTATTCCGCCCGCAGGTGGTCCATCAGCGGCAGGGCGATGGAGCGTAGCAGGGCGTCTGTTGCGCCCAGGAGACGGGCTGCCGTGTGCGGGTCGCCTCCGGTGAGCGCAATGAAGGCCAGGCAGCTGAGGCTGGCGGCGGCAAACTGCCGGTTGCGCAGGCGCCAGTAGAGCGAGAGCCCTTCTTGGAAGATCGCTTTCGCCTGATCGTACTGGTTGAGCGCCAGGGCGATGCGCCCCCGCCAGTTGAGCGTGGCCGCCAGGGTGGAGAGGTCGCCGGCCTTGCGGCACAGGGCGATGCCTTCGTCCAGGGTGGCGGCGCTGGCTGTCAGGTCGCCTTCCATCCGGGCGACGATGCCCGACCAGAGCAGCGCCAGGGCTGCTGCGTTTCCCGGGCCGGCTGCGTACTCGATCTCCAGGGCCCGGGCCAGGTGGGGGCGGGCTGCGGCGGTATCGCCCCGGGAGGCGGCGACCAAGCCGCAGATTGCCTCGCCCCGGGCGAGTTCACCGGGAGGGCTGACCTGGCGATGCAGGGCCAGGGCTTCTTCGGCCAGGTTGATGGCGCGGTCCGGAGCGCCGGAGACGGCGGCGAGGAAGGCGCCTGTCGTGAGCGCTTTGGCGAGGGACTCGGGGCGGGGCGGCGAGGCCCCCATCTGTGCAACTGCCAGCAGCCGGTCCAGCCATTGCAGGCCCTCACGGGCGTAGTTCAGCCCGTACCACCAGGTAATGAGGCAGCCAACGATGCGCAGGCCGGCTTCGAGCGGGGCTTCGAGCGGGGCGTCGCCCGGGCGCCGTCCCCCGCCTGTCTCGGCCCACCGCAGGGCTGCCCGCACGTTCTCCAGGTCGGCCTCCACCCGGCTGAACCAGGCCATCTGGTCCGGACCCGTCAGGTGCGGCTCCGCCTCTTCGATGAAGCTTCTGCAATACCAGAGGTGCCGGTCTCTGGTCCCCGCCACCTCGCCTGCGGCCTCCAACCGCTCGGCACCGTACGCCCGAATCGTCTCCAGCATACGGTAGCGGCCGCCCACCGGCACCAGCAGCGACTTATCGACCAGGGCCTGGAGCAGATCGATCGCTTCCCCGATCTCCCCGCAGACCGCCTCGGCGGCCGCCAGGCTGAAGCTGCCGGCGAAGACCGACAGCCGGCGCCAGGCCGTCTGCTCCGCTTCGGAGAGCAGATCGTGGCTCCAGTCCACAGCGCCCCGCAGCGTCTGCTGCCGGGGCGGGGCGCCCGGGTCGGCGCTGCGCAGCAGGCGGAACCGGTCGGTCAGGCGGGCCGCAATCTCACCGGGCGGAAGCACATGGGCGCGGGCGGCCGCCAGTTCGATGGCCAGGGGCAGGCCGTCGAGCCGCTCACACAGGTCCGCGATGGCCGGGTCATCGCTGCGGAGCCGGGCGCCCGCAAGGGCTGCACGGTCGCAGAAGAGGCGGGCGGCATCCGGCGGTGAGAGCTCGGGGAGACGCCAGACCGCCTCCCCCATGAGGCCCAGGGCGTGCCGGCTGGTCGCCAGCAGGCGCAGCCCCGGGCAGGCGGTAAGCAGGTCGCGGGACAGGCGGGCGGCGCCCTCCGCCAGGTGCTCGCAGTTATCCAGCACCAGGAGCATGCGCCGGGCACCTATGAGCGCGATCAGGTTGGGCACGTCGGCCCGGTCCGGTGGCAGGCCCAATGCGACTGCCACGGCCCGGGCCAGGCCATCGGGCGCCTGGACCGGAGTCAGGTCGACGAACCAGACCCCGTCGGGGGCGGCCCCGCCCCCCACCTGCCTCGCCGCCTCCAGGGCCAGGCGGGTCTTCCCCGCGCCCCCCGGTCCGGTCAGGGTCACCAGGCGGGCCCCCTCCCGGAGCAGACAGCCGATCGCCTCCAGTTCATCCGCCCGCCCCACGAAGCTGGTAAGCGGTGCCGGCAGCCGGACCGGTGCCGGGGCCTCATCTGCCAACAGCATGCGGCGGTGCAAGTCAATCGTCTCGGGCATCGGGTCGATGCCCAGTTCATCGGCCAGATACGCCCGGCACTGCCCGTAGATGCTCAGGGCGCCGGCCCGGTCGCCCAGGTCGAAGGCCATCTGCATGGCCATTCGCACCACGGGCTCGTTGCCCGGCTCCAGGTCAAGGGCGCGCCGACAGAGCGCCAGGGCCTCCAGCCCGGCGCCCGCCTCTGCCCCCGCCCGTGCCCGCGCCACCAGGCGCCGGACCAACTCCCCCCGGTACCGCTCCCGGGCCGCCATCGCCCACTCGGCATAGGGCTGCTCGGTCAGCAGCTCCTCGGGCGACAGCAGCACCTCCGGATCATCATGCAGGTCGACCCAGGCATCCCCCGGCAGCTCATACCCGGCAGAGGCAAAGGGCAGCCGCCCGCCCAGGGCCGCCCGGGCGTGTGTCGCCACCACCCGCAGGTTCTGTCGCGCCTTCTCCGCCGGCAGATGTCCCCACAGGCCATCCACCAACTCATCGACCGTGGCCCGCCGGGAGGGGCGGCTGGCCAGGAACTGAACCAGCGCCCGGGGCATCTGGCCCCGCCACGCAGCGTCCGCTACCTTCTCCCCACCCAGCACCACCCGAAACTTCCCGAACAGGTGGATCCGCACGGCCCTTCCCCCTACTCCGCGTCCTCCAGCGCCTTCAGCTTCATCTGCAGCGCCCGCCGGCTGATGCCGAGCACCTGCGCGGCCCGGGTCCGGTTCCCGCCGCAGGCCAGCAGCGCCTCTTCGATCCGCTGCTGCTCATAGCCGGCCTTCATTACCTTCAGGCTGGCAGGGGCCAGCCGCGCCCCGGGCGCATCAACCCCTAACGATGGCAGGTGCTCCAGTTCCACCACCGGCCCGTCCCAGAGCACCACCACCTGCTCCACCAGGTTCCTGAGCTCACGCACATTTCCCGGCCAGCCATAGCCCGTCAGCACCGCCAGCGCCCCGGGCGAAAAGCCCGCAAACGCCTTCCCATGCTTCTCGGACAACGTCCGCAGGAAATGCGCCGCCAGCACAGCCACATCCCCGGGCCGCTCCCGCAGCGGCGGCAGCCCCACCGGCACCACCGCCAGCCGGAAGTACAGGTCCTCCCGGAACTTCCCCTGCCGTACCATCTCCCGCAGATCCCGATGCGTCGCCGCCAGCACCCGCACATCCACCGGCAGGGGCCTGATCGCTCCCAGCGGCTCCACCGCCCGGCTCTCCAGCACCCGCAGCAGTTTCGCCTGCAAGGGCAGCGGCATATCGCCCACTTCATCTAATAGAAGCGTTCCGCCCGCAGCCAGCTCGAACCGTCCGGGCTTGCGCGCCCGTGCATCGGTAAACGCGCCCTTCTCATACCCGAACAGCTCACTCTCAAGCAGGTTCTCGGGTACCGCGGCGCAGTTAAAGGCGACGAACGGCCGGGCGGCCCGGCTGCTCCCCGCATGAATCGCCCGGGCGACCAGCTCCTTGCCCGTCCCGGTCTCGCCCAAAATCAGCACACACGCATCGGTCGGGGCGACCCGCGCAAGCTTGCGGAAGACTTCCAGCATCGCCGGACTCTCCCCCAGCATCCCGGCAGGCCGGGGCGGCGCCACGGAAGCGGGCTCCGGCGGCAGGGCGCCCGTCATCACACGCCGCAGTTCATCTAAATCGAAGGGCTTCAGCACATAGTCCGCCGCCCCTGCCTTGATCGCCTCCACGGCGGTCTTTACCGTGGCGTAGGCGGTCATCATCACCACGGGGATGGCCGGCCACCGCCGCTTCACCTCTTTGAGGACGGCCATGCCATCCATGCCGGGCATGCACAGATCGAGCATGATCAGGTCCGCGCCCGCCCGCTCCAGGTGCGCCAGCGCTTCGGTGCCCGACCGGGCGGCTGCGACCTGGAACTCCCGCCCGAAGGATTGTTCGAAGAGCCAGGCCATGTTGGGCTCATCATCGACGATCAACAGCTGCCGCACGGCCATCACTCCTCTTCCGCCAGATCCGGACGGGTCGTCAGGGGCAGCAGCACCGTAAAGCACGTCCCCTTGCCGGGCGCCGATGCCACCTCCACCTGTCCCCGATGCTCATCGATAATCCGCTGCACCACAGGCAGCCCGAGCCCCGTGCCACCCGGCTTCGAACTGTAGAAGACCTCCCAGATCTTCGCCAGTTGATCCGGTGCGATGCCTGCACCCTCATCGGCGATGGCGAGGTGGGCAAACCGGCTGCCCCCCGGATGCTCCACGGTCACCGACAGCGTCCCGCCGCCTTCCATCGCCTGAATGCCGTTCATCATCAGATTGAGCAGCGCCTGCTGTAGATGCTCCGCATCCCCGTAGATGTACAGAGGCCGCGGCGCCGGCAGATGCGCGATGGTCACCCCATGCTTCACCGCGTACCAGCGGATGAACTCAACGGCCTGCGTCAGCACCTCGCCCAGATCGAGGGGTTGCATCTGCGGCTCGGAGTAGCGGGCGAAGCCCAGCAGCCCCTGGATCGTCCGGTTGACCCGGCCCAGTTCACGCCCGGCGATTTCGGCGACCGAGAGTAGGAACTGGTCGTCTCCCAGCCGCTGGGGAATCAGTTGGATGGAGCCGGCAACCACGGTCAGCGGGTTGCGAATCTCATGTGCGATGGCCGTGGCCAACTCTCCCGCGAGTGCCAGCCGCTCGGCCCGCTCGAAGTAGGCCCGGTCCTGCCGGGTGCGGGAGGCATCTTCAAAGAGGATGACCCGGGCGCCGGCGGCCTCACCCGGCAGGCGTGTGCTCAGCACCTCCGCCGTCCGGCCTTCCGCCAGTTCGACCCTGGCATACCGGTGGCTTTCGTCCGGCTCCACCGGCAGGTCCAGCGCGAGGGCGACCTCCGCCCAGGGGCGCCCCGCCACCGCCGCAGGCGCAAATCCATCCATCGCCCCGTTGCGGTACTCGATGATGCCCCCCGGCCCGACCAGCAGAACGCCGACCTGCAGGTTGTCCAGGAAGAGCCGGACATACTGCTCGATCTGCTCCAGATCCAGCAGGAGACTGCCGGCACCGCGGCTCCGCCGCAGCGCCTCGATGGAGACCATCGTGGAACCTGCAAAGACCGCGAGGCTCGACAGCCCCAACACCGCCGCCGCTTGATGATGCCGCCCGTCCTCGGCGTACATCTGGCGGTAGATATCCTCCAGCGACTCGTTTGCGAACGCAAAACCGATCACCTGGCCCTCCCGGACCAGGGGATGCATGCAGTTCATGGCATCGCCCCGGACCATGGAGCCCACAGCCAGCTTATCTTCCCGCTCGGCCATGGCGATGCGGCCCAGATGGTCCGCCGGCGGGGAGACCCCCACCAGGGCGCCCAGGCTGCCCGACGGCGCATAGGCCACGATCCGGTCCAGTCTCGCGTCATAATAACCCAGGCCCACCTTGGGGAAGGCCGAGGCAAGGTCATCCGTAACGGTCCGCAGGGCCTGCGAGAGCGTGGCCATGCGAAGATCAGCCTCCGCCTGCCCGGGGTCGGCACCGGCCCGGGTCAGCCAGGCGTCAAAGCCGGCGCCCAGAAACTGGTCAAGCAGACGGGCCAGGCCCACCAACTTGGCGGCTTTTTCATCGAGGAGCAGCGCTTCAGCACGCTGCAAAATGGCGGGGCGCCACATGGGCAAGCCTCCCTTCGCTGTATCCTTCCAGCGCGGCCGCATCTTTTCCTTCCTGTGCCCCGGGTCTGGGCAACCGGACGAAACAAACCGCCGGGGAATCAGTCCCCGGCGGTACGCCTATGCACTAGTCGTTCGGTTACCCTGGGCCCGGCTGCGATGATCCCGCAGGACCTTGCGCATCACCTCGGCAAACCGGTCAGGCTCCTCTACCATCAGCATGTGCGCTGAGTTCTCAAACCAGGTCAGCTCTTTGTATGGGGCCGACAGTTCGTCCAGATAAGCCGCGGCCAACTGGGAGGGGCAAGTCTGGTCGTAGCGCCCCAGTATGTAGTAAACGGGCACCTCCAGCCGCGGCACCTGCACCGGCAGATTGACCGTCATCAGTTCGCCCCACATGTGCCGGAGGGAGAACAGGGCGCCCAGCTGGAATTTGAAGAAGTCGGTCAGCGTGTATTCGTTCGCATGGAGCATGGCATCCATGAACAGCCTGTCCACATTCCCCTGCCTGATCACCCCGCCGAAACTGCCGAGCCATTTCCGCTGGATTTCGACATGCCGGATGTCGCGATACGGGGGCGGGCCGATTCGCTCCAGTTCACGAACTGCACCAGCGATGCCCCTTTGCTTTGCCGTCTCCAGGGTGAAGCGGTAGGAGACCGCTTCGTTGTCGGCCATCGATGCCGCCTGGCCCATCCCCACGTAGGCATGGAACAGGTGTGGATAGCGTGCGGCGGTCAACGTGCCGAGCACGCTGCCCCAGGAATGGCCCACCACAAACAGCTTCTCCTGGCCAGACCACGCCAGCAGCAGTTCTGCCACCGCCCGGGTATCCTCGATGAACTGCGAAATGGTCATGGACTCCCTGGGAACCTTCCTGGAGTACGAGAGGCCGGCCCCCCGCTGGTCCCAGTTGACGACGACGTAGTCACGCTCAACTTCCTTCAGGTACTTGCGGGCGAAGGAGATCTGCGCCGTACCGGGCCCGCCGTGCAAGAAGAGCAGAATCGGGTTCTTGCGGCTCTCACCGCGCAAAAGCAGGGTCTGGTTGGTGCCGTTGATCTCAACCGTCTTCAGTTCTGCGATGCTATCATGTCCGGGTATGGCGGGCGTGCGTCTGGAAAACAACTTCTTCTCTGCCTCGCTTCATGGGTAGATGATCTATATTGTTATGGCACTATCTTACCACCGCGCGCCCGGTCTGACATCCTGTCCTGGTATGATTCACTGCTAGGGTCGACCTCTCAGGTCGCCATCCGGAGCCTCTGCGCCTTCCATCCGGAGCCTCTGCCACCTCCACCCGGAACCTCTGCGCCCTCCATCCGGAACCTCTGCGCCCTCCACCGCGAACCTCTGCGCCCACCATCCGGAACCTCTGCTACCACCACCCCTAACCTCTACTGCCACCACTCCTAATCTCTGCTGCCACCACCCGAAACCTCTGCCACCTCCACCCCTAACCTCTGCCTCCTCCACCCCTAACCTCTGCCTCCTCCACCCCTAACCTCTGCCTCCTCCACCCCTAACCTCTGCCTCCTCGAAACCTCCCGGGCAGTATCGACAAAATTTAACGTAACCCGCCTATCGTTGAAGGAATCACCGCGATGTTTGTCTAATCCTTCCATACACCAGCCCGGTGGTCATTCGGAAAGGAAGGTGCTGCCCCCTGTCATCTCACTTCCCAGGCCCGCCCAGCAACCCGATTCCCCTCGTGGCCAAGTCCACGAACGCCGGCGACCAGATGACCCAAAAGCGAACCATGCTCGGTACCGTCATCTCCGCAGTCGAACCGGCTGAAATCTGCATCAGCGCCCTTGTCATCAAGCTCATTACCTGGTCCTCCCACCAGAACAACCTTGGCACCAACAACCCCAGCGAAGCCGTCATCGGAATCGATGACCTCAACCGCTACCTGTACATGATTCCGGTCGTCCCCGGCACCTTCGGTGCCACTCGCATTACCTATCGCGACACCCAAGCATACATCAACCTCTATGAAACCTTTATGAAACTCGACCGCCTGGTCCACCCCGGCATCCGCGAATACTACACCGCCCGCCCCACCCCGGGCCAGGTCACCGTTCGCCACACCACCACCGACATCTCGGGCAAAGTCACTGTCCAGGAGATCGTCAAAGGCTGGGGCATCTACATCGACCTGCACGACGTCACCAAAGAACCGATCCACTACCTCTCCGACGAAGAAAAGGCCAGCCGTGCCGCCAAGCGTGCCCAAACCCTGGCCGCAAAAAAGCAGAACACATAAAGCCGAGAGGGCGCCCAACGCATGCAGCGTTCGGCGCCCTCTCTCGCAGAGTTTAAACGCTCGTACCATCATCAAAACATAAGGAAGGGAAAGCAGCCCCCAGACGTGGTGGCAATACATCAGCCGCGTCTGGGGTATGCTGACCGTCACGGAAGGTGCTGACGCGCTCATCCTCGAAATGAACGGACAGAAGATTCCGCTCCAGCCGCACACCGATACCACCCTTCACCATCGAAGACGGCGCCTTGCTGATCAACGGCGAGCTCCCCAAGGAGTGATCCCCATGCGCAAATCCTTCTGGCTCCCCCTCGCCCTGGCCGCCCTGCTGATCATCCTTATCGCAGGCGCCCAGCTTGGCCTCAGGCGCCAGGACGTGCTGCCCGTGGCCGCCGACCTGCTGAGACAGGTCACCCGGGTCGCCTGGCTCCTCATGGGAGCAGCAGCCATCGGCGTCTGGCTATACACCCGCCAAAGGGCCGCCGGCTTCTACGCCTTCGCCCTGACTGCCCAAGCCATCGGCCTCCTGGCGTACCTTGCCAACCTTCACCTGGTGCGCTTCCTCCTTATGCCCCTGCTGCCCATCGCACTCACCCTCGCCGCCCTGGCCTGGGCACCGGCGGTGCCCAGGCGCATCAGGCAGGCGCTGATCATCGTCACAACCATAACGGTTCTGGCCCAGTACCTCTACCTCTTGGTCCTCTCCACCCGCGCCACCCAGCAGCACGCAGCGATCCTGCTGCTAATTCAGTCCGCCCAGGCGATTGCGCTGACCGCCGCCGCGTGGAGCGGGTTCCGCCACGATTCTGCGCAGCGCCCCCTCCTCTGGCTCGCTGTCCAGGGGCTGACCCAGAGTATCAGTCTGCTGCCCAGTGCGCTTTCCCTACTCCTCTGGCCCACGACCCCGTCCCTGCTGCTGCCGGCGTACTTCGATTACGCACTCACCATCCTCAACTTTGTCGCAGCCATCGGTGTTCTGTGGAGTGCCGCCAAGCCCATCCCACAAGCATAGGAGCGAGAGCACGTGATGGACACCTTTGCGACCTTTCACGAGTTAGTCAAATCCCGCCACAGCGTCCGGCAGTGGCAGGACGCCCCCGTCCCCCGGGAAGACCTGGAGCACATGCTCGACTGCGCCCGCCTGGCCCCCTCCGACACCAACGCCCAGCCCTGGCGCTTCACCGTCACCACCAACCGCACCACCATCCGCCTCCTCGAAGAAGCCACCCACGCCCGGTTCCGAGAACTGGAGCACCAACTCCAGGCCGCCGGCCGCCCCGAGGCTGCCCGCAAGCTGAAAGTCTTCGAGAAGTACGCCGCCACCTTCGGCTCCGCCCCCGCCCTGATCCTCGTCAGCGGCGAGCCTTACGACTCCCGCTTCATGCGGGAAGTCTTCACCCAAATGATGACCCCCGCCGCCGTTGCCCAACTCTCCCACGATGAGTCGATCAAAAGCACCTCGCTGGCCACCATGAACCTCCTGCTCGCGGCCCACGCCCTCGGCTACGGGTCGGTGCCCATGACCGGCCCCGTCCTGGCCATCCCCGACACGCTCAAGGTCACCTTCAAGCTCCCCGCCCCCTTCGAGCCTCACCTGCTCATTGCCCTGGGGCGCCCCCGCACCCACGACGGCCGCACCACGTCACGCAAGAGCCTGGAGAGTGTGGTAGACTGGATTGACTGACCTACATATGCGCCCCACGGGAGGCAACCACACACATGGCATTGACACAACAACAGTTGGATAACGCCCGCGCCCGGTCCCTGCCCTACTTTGAATGGTCCGGCATCGTCCTGACCGACAAGGAACAGGCCAACATCGAAATCGCCGACTTCGGCCTCGACGACCTGGAGCAGACCGGCCTGGAGTTGGTCACCTACATCAATACCGACCGGTGCTGCGCCAAGGAACTCGTCCTCTGGCCCGGGCAGACCTGCCCCGAGCACCGCCACCCCCCCATTGACGCGAACAACCCCGGCAAAGAAGAGACCTTCCGCTGCCGCTGGGGCAAGGTCTACCTCTACGTCGAAGGCCCTGCCACGGCCCACCCCACCTGCCGCCCGCCCAAGGGCAGCGAGGCCCATTACACCGTCTTCCATGAAGTCGCCCTGAACCCCGGCGAGCAGTACACCATCGGGCCTAACACCCTCCACTGGTTCCAGGCCGGCCCTGATGGCGCCGTGGTCAGCGAGTTCTCGACCAGGTCCATCGATGAACGCGACATCTTCACCGATCCGCGCATCGATCGGATCCCCAAGGTGAAGTAGAGCATTCCCCTTCATACGTCAAAGAGGCTGTACCCTTGGCCGGGTGCAGCCTCTTTTTTCACACATCCAGGAGGTTTTACAATTGACTATATTGAATATCGTCCTCAGCACTTTACCTCTTGAGCAAAGCTAACAAATCTTCCACCGGCATGGCCGGAAACCGCTCCATCGCCCCGCCGCTGCGCAAATCGGGCGATGCCCTCCCGTCCGTCACCGCATACCGCCAGGGATACCCCGCCGGCAGCGCCAGGTCAGGCATCTCTTTCGAGGTCATCAAAAAGAGGATCCAGCGGCTTCCCTCCGCAGGCTCCACGTAATCCGAGTACGGGCAAGCCAGCGCCTCCCCGGCCTGCTTGTCCGACCGTATTAGCGAAATGGTCAGCGTGGCAGGCCCCGTACCCTTTATGTACGCACGCACGTTAACCTGAAAGTCGACCCCCTCAATCATCAGGTCGGGGTCTGGGCCGTTGCCCCGGCGGGCCATATTCCGGGTGCCCGTCATCGGCCCCATTTCGGCGTCAACGATCATGACGCTGTCCGCCACCAGCTTCTCAAAGTTCTCCGTCAGGATGCGGTCGGCCGTCACCACACAGTTCCCCAGGGGCAGCAGGCCCCGGGCGACATCCGGCCCGTTATTGGGCAGCGGCGGGGTCCGCACCGAGCGAACCGCACAACCCGTCATCAGCATAACCAACAGCAAACAGAGAGCCACCTTGCGGGCCATGATCCTTCACCTCACGGAGTAGACGTAGCCCGGCCACAGTTGGTTCCCAAATCAAATTTGACCATCATCTCCTCCTTTCAGAACGTTTTCAGCCAGTGCGCCTATCTTATGAATGAAAAGAGGTGCTCGACCACATGCTATCGCCCGTCCCCTACGGCACCATCGTGACGGTCGTTGCCGCGGGTATTATGGAAGGCACAGGCATTCCCTGGCCGGGCGCCCTCATTCTTGCCGGGGTTGCGGCCAACCTTGACTACGGCCACATCCCCCTGATTACGGCCTGCTTCACCGGCGGGTACTGCGCGGGGTCCATCGCCCAGTACATCTTGGGGCGCATGGTCGGACGGGTGGTGCTCGGCTGGCTCCCCGCCCGCACGCGGGAAAAAGTCGAACAGATGACAACCAAGTACGGTCCGGCGGCGGTCATGTGGACCCGCCCCTTTGCGGCGGGCAACTACATATCCGTTCCCGCCGGCCTGATGAAGATGTCGCCGCTCCGCTTCCTGACCTACACGGCCCTGGGCATTGCCCCCTGGTGCGCCAGCGTGGCGCTGGCAGGCCGGATCCTCGGCGCCGAACTCGCCGGCCTGAACGAAACGCTCAGCGACTGGTTCGTCCCCGGCGTCATCATCATCGGCGCCGTCGTTGCCGTCTACAAAGTGGTCACCATCTTCCGGAATCGCCGCCGCCGCCCAACAGCACAGGAGGCGTCATAGCGCAAATCAGCGGTGGGGGGCTACGCCCCCCACCGCAGCCGTACCCGGTGCTCCACCGGCTCGAACCCGAACCGCTCCACCACCAGCCCCAGCCCCAGCACTACCAGCATGGCGGCCACCGTCTCCGCCGCGCCGCCCCGGTCCAGCAAATCCCCCAGCCCCACGCCCCGCACCAGCAGCTCCGCCGCCAGCAGCGACCGCCAGGCATACGACCAGCCCACCCGCAGCCCTACCAGCACCCGGGGCAGTGAGGCCGGAAACATCACCCGCATGTACATCGACCAGCCCCCAGCACCAAGCGTGGCCGCAGCCTTCACAAAGGCATGCGGAATCGCCCGAATCGCCTCATCCGTCGCCGACGCCACTGCGAAAAACGGCCCCACTGCGGTCACCCACAGCAACATCCACTCGCCCGCCCCAAACCAGATCAGCGCCAGCGGATACCAGCAGATGGCCGGCAGCGCCTCCAGCCCACGGACCACCGGCCCCGCTACCGAGGCCAGGCGGCCGTAGCGTGCCAGGGCAATGCCCAGTCCACCCCCGGCCACCAGTGCCAGCAGGTACCCCGCCGCCACGCGCCGCAGCGTCATCCACACCGAGGCGAAGAACTCGCCCGACCAGGTCATTCGCCAGGCCGCCACCGCCACGTCGCTGGGCGCCGGCAGCACCTCGGGCGGCCACCCCTCCGACATGCAGAGGGCCTGCCACACCAGCAGCAGGCCCAGGGCAAGCGCCACCACCTGCCCATGCGACTTACGCATCACCCAGCTCCTCCTCCACCGCCAGATGCGCATCCTCTTTCAAGTCGCGCACCAGAAAGGTCCGAATCTCCATCAGGTGCGGATCATCCGCCAGCCGGGGCCGGGACCGGTGAACCGGCACCTCCCGCTTGATCCGCCCGGGCCGAAATGACATCACCGCCACTCGGTCGCCCAGCCGGACCGCCTCCGACACGTTGCTGGTCACAAAGACCACCGCCGTCCCGGTCTGCGCCCAGATCCGCTGCAGCTCTTCCTGCATGATGTTCCGGGTCTGCGCATCCAGCGCGGCAAAGGGTTCATCCATCAGCAGCACCTTCGGCTGCAGCACGACCGCCCTTGCTATCGCTGCCCGCTGCCGCATGCCGGCCGACAACTGGTGGATATTGACGTCAGCAAACTTGCGCAGCCGAACCAGCTCCAGCGCTTCATCACACCGTTCCCGCCGCTCGCCGGCCGGGACGTTTTGCATTGTCAGGCCAAATTCGACGTTTCCCCGGACCGTCAGCCAGGGAAAGAGCGCCCCATCCTGAAAGACGACCCCACGGTCAGGCCCCGGCCCCGCCACCGGCTGGCTGTCGATCAGCACCTGCCCGGAATCCGGCTCCTCCAGCCCCGCGCAAATGTGAAAGAGCGTCGACTTGCCACACCCCGCGGGACCCAGCAGGCAAAGGAAATCGCCCCGCCGCACCCGCAGGCTGACCTTGTCGAGCACGTGAAGCCGCCCCTGGCGCGTGTGAAAATCTTTACAGACCTGCCTCAGCTCCAGAATCACCTTGGGTGTGAGAGCAGAGCCGGACTTCACGGGCACACCTCCGCTTTTATCGGCGACCGTCTCGCGCCAATCAGATGCTCCGTTGCCACATTATGACCGTGTCCGCTGTCTTGACATCGTTCGGTTACCCTGAGATAGTTAGTGATGTAAACAATCTAGGAATAAGGAGCCCGAATCATAGTGGCCAGCCGTACACAACGAGACTTTACACATGGATCGATCCCTGAGCATCTAATCGCCTTCTCGGTGCCCATGTTTGCCGGCAGCTTCCTGCAGGCCATGCACAGTATCGCCAACTCGATCTGGGTGGGCCGGTTCCTCGGCACCAACGCGCTGGGCGCCGTCTCCCTCTCATTCCCCATGATCATGGCGCTGCTCAGCCTGGTGATGGGGCTGACCATGGCCACCACCATTCTGGTCGCCCAGTACCGCGGCGCCGGCAAAGAGCCGATGGTCCGCAAAACCGTCTCCTCTTCGATGGCGCTGCTGGCCGTACTGGGTCTGGCGCTCTCCGCCATCGGTGTCATCTTCCGCGGCCCCCTGATCCAGTTGGTCGACCCGCCGGCCGAAATGGCGGCCATGGCCACCAGCTACTTCGGCCTCTTCATGGCGGGCACGGTCTTTATGTTCCTCTATAATGTCCTGGCCGCCCTGCTGCGCGGCCTCGGCGACGCCAAGACGCCCCTCTGGTTCCTGCTGATTTCGACGGGCATCAACATCGCCCTTGATCCCCTGTTGATTCTCGGCGTCGGCCCCTTCCCGCAGTTGGGCATCAACGGTGCGGCGGTGGCGACCATCATCGCACAGGGCTTCTCCTCGGTCCTGCTACTGGGCTGGATCCGCAAGAACACCAATCTGCTGCCCGCCAGCTTCGCCGAGTGGACGGTCGACAACGCCCTCATTAAGGCCGTCGTCAAGATCGGCATGCCGTCCGGCATCCAGCAGGCGCTGGTCTCCTTCGGCATGGTCTTCGTCACGTCGATCGTCAGCTCGTTTGGCACGACGGCCGTGGCCGCCTACGGCGCTGCCTCGCGGTTCGACCAGTTCGGCTTCATGCCGCCCATGGCGATCGGTATGGCGGTCTCTTCTATGGTCGGCCAGAACCTGGGCGCCGGAAACCACGACCGGGCCAAGGCGGTTGTCCGCTGGGGGATGATCATTACCCTGGCCGTGACGGCTCTGCTCTCCCTGATTGCGGTGGCCTGGCCTCGCATCCTCATGGTCCTCTTCACCGACGATACCGCAGTCCTGGCCGAAGGCAGCAGCTACCTCCAGTACATGGGTCCGGCCTACATTGCCTTTGCGGCGATCTTCATCCTGGGCGGCGCCATGCGGGGCGCCGGTGACACCGTTCCCCCGATGCTCTTCGCTGTGCTGGCGCTCTGGGTCTTCCGTGTGCCCCTGGCCTGGTGGTTCTCCCGCTCCATGGGCACCAACGGCATTTGGCTGGGTATCGCCGTAAGCGCCTTTGTGGGTATGGCCATTCACTGGGCCTACTACGCCACGGGCCGCTGGCGCCGGGCGGTAGTCACCCGGCAGGGTCCGGCTCCGACTGCGGCAGCTTCTTCCGGGGCTGATTGAGTCATTTCCGGACATTTATTTAGCCGCGGATTTCGCGGATTTCGCGGATTTGGGATCAAACGCGGATTACCCCGACAGACGTTCCAGGTCAAATATATAAAATGTGGCCGGGAACGTTCTCCTGGGTATAATCCGCGTTTTCCCTAAATCCGCGAAATCAGCGTAATCCGCGGCTAAATATAATAGACCCGCAGGGAGAAACCAAGTCGAAAGGACCGGGGCAGGCAAGCCCCGGTCCTCGTTTTGTGTGAGGCGTCTGCAGCGCCCGCTTCAGTCTGGTCCGCATCCTGCCCGGTTCTGCTGGTTGTTCAGCGTAAGGACCAGGCCCTTGCCATCACCCGTGGCTGCTGTTCCGTGCCGGCATCGTCCTTCCGTACGATGGCAGGGCGTCCCCCCGGTACGATGTGGCGCCCCGGCCCCCGATGGTAGGTTATACATGAAAGACCTACCCCGACAGGAGTGGCCGGCCGTGCAGCAATATCGCTCGCTCTTTGGGAACCGCAACTTTCTGCTCCTCTGGATTGGCACCGCGATCAGCAACATCGGCGACTTTTTCAACTCGATCGCCCTGGTCAAGGTGCTGAGCGCCGACCCGGCCCACCTGGGACTCTGGATGTCGCTGATCATGATCGTCAAGGTTGTCCCGGGCGTCCTGCTCGGCCCGGTCGCCGGTGTCGTGGCCGACCGCATCCCCCGCCGGACGATTCTGGTCACCGCCGACCTGCTTCGGGCCGTGCTGGTAGGCGGGCTGGTCTTCGCCGACTCGCCCTCTGTCATCATTCTGCTGGTCGCCCTGGCTGCCACGGTCTCTACCTTCAGCGGTCCGGCCTACAGCGCCCTGCTTCCGACCCTCGTCAAGCCTGAAGAACTGGTCGCCGCCAACTCGCTCTCGGTCATCACCGGCCGGATGGCGATGCTGATCGGCAACGGCCTTGGCGCTCTGGTCATGATCTTCGTGGGCGCCCACAACGTCTTTCTGATCGACTCCGCCAGCTACCTGGTCTCCGCCGGCTTCCGGCTGGCGCTGGTCCTGCCTGCGGCGGCCGCCATCGTCAAGACGGCTGCGCAGCACACAAGCCTGATCGCCCGCTTCACCACCGACCTGAAAGAGGCCTTCGTCTTCATCGGCAAGACGCCCACCATCCGCCATCTCATGACGGCCATCGCGATCGCCGCCATTCCGGACTCGGCCCTCTCCGTGCTGATGACGACCTTCTTTACCGTGGAGATGGGCCTGCCGGCCGAGGGCCTGGGCGTGGTCTGGGCGCTCATGGGCGGCACCGCCGTGGTCGGCGCCCTGGCCATCGGGGCGCTGGGCAATAAAGTTCACTGGAAGTATCTATTAAGCGTTGGCGCCACCTACATTTGGGCCTGCTCGATGGGCGCCCTGCTGATTCGGGGCGTGATCTCCTCATCCGTCTTCGTTGCACTGATCGGTCTGGGCAGCGGTGCGATCAACGTCGGCATTCAGGCCGCCATCGGGCTGCTGGTGCCCAACGAGGTCCGGGGCCGGGTCTTCGGCGCCTGGAACACGCTGAACAACCTGATCTACGTGGTGGGCGTGCTGATCGCCGGCTGGCTGTCGGATCGGGTCGGACCGGCGATTACTCTGATGGGCTTTGTCACCTTCTACCTCGTGGTCGGCATCCAGACCTGGTTTGCCTTCCGGCACGAGGGGACGGCGCAGCAAACACCCGCCGCTGCGGCTGCCGGCGACTAGCGCACCTGCCCGTTCCCCCGAATCACGTACTTGTAGCTGGTCAGCTCCGCCAGGCCCATCGGCCCGCGGGCGTGCAGTTTCTGCGTGCTAATCCCGATTTCGGCCCCGAAGCCAAACTCGCCGCCATCTGTAAAGCGGGTGGAGGCGTTATGATAGACGGCGGCGGCATCCACAGAGCTCAGGAAGCGGGATGCCGCCTCCTCATCTTTTGTGATGATCGCCTCGGAGTGGCGGGTGCCGTACTGCGCAATATGCGCCAGCGCCTCCTCCAGGCCGCCCACGACCTTCACGGAGAGGATCAGGTCGTTATACTCCGTGGACCAGTCCTCCTCTGTCGCCAGTTCGGCCCCGGGCAGCAGCGCCGCCGCCTCCGGACAGGCCCGCAGCGCCACCCCCTTGGCCGCCAGCGCCGGGCCTGCCTGCGCCAGGAACTGGGCCGCCACCGCCCGATCGACCAGCAGCGTCTCCGCCGCATTACAGACGGCCGGGGCGCTGCATTTCGCGTTCACGGTCACCGCCGATGCCATAGCCAGATCAGCGGCCGCATGCACGTAGATGTGGCAGACCCCGGCGCCGGTCTCAATGACGGGCACCCGGCTTTCCCGCAGCACGGTCTGGATCAGCCCCGCGCCGCCCCGGGGAATCAGCACATCCACCAGCCCGACGGCGTTCATCAGTTCGTGTGTACTCTCCCGGGTGGCGGGCAGCACCTGGACCAGCGCCCCGGGCAGCCCCGCCCGGCGCAGCCCATCAGCGATGGCAGCGCCCAACGCCTGGTTGGAACGGGCCGCCTCCTTTCCGCCTTTGAGCAGCACGGCGTTGCCCGAGCGCAGGCAGAGCGCCGCCGCATCGACCGTCACGTTCGGCCGCGCTTCATAAATGATGCCCACGACGCCGAGCGGCACCCGCACCCTTCGGATCTGGATGCCGTTGGGCCGTGTCCAGTCGGCCAGCTCCTCGCCCAGGATATCCGGCATGGCTGCGATGGTCAGGACGGCTTCCCGCATCGCCTGCAGCTTGCGGGCATCCAGGCGGAGCCGGGCGACCATGGGCCCGGGCAGGTGCGCCGCGGCTGCCAGGTCTTCTGCGTTGGCAGCCATCAGTTCGGCCTCGCGTTCCGCCAGCACCTCAGCCACCGCCTCCAGTGCCTGCCGCCGCAGTTCCGGCGATGCGGTCTCCAGCACCCGCTGCGCCTTCCGGGCAGCCCTTGCCTGCTCTGCAACGCTGATCATATCCCCGCCACCTCCCCGAAGAATGTCCCGACCGTCTCACCCGCCAAAATCGACCGCAGCACGCCCGGCGCCCCCCCATTGGCCAGCACCATCCGAATGCCGGCGCCGGCACAGATGCGGGCCGCCTGCACCTTGGTGATCATCCCCCCGGTGCCCGTGGCGGTCCCGGCGCCCCCCGCCATCGCCTCGAGGTCATCATCGGTCGCCACCTCGGCCAGCGGGCTGAGCCCCGTCTTCCCCCGCGGATCTTCCGTGTAAAGTCCGTCCACATCGGAGAGCAGAATCAGCAAGTCGGCGCCGATCATGGCTGCGACCCGGGCCGCCAGCGTGTCATTATCACCGACCCGAATCTGTTCGTTGGAGACGGAGTCGTTCTCATTGACGATGGGAATCACGCCCCACGCCAGCAGCTGGTCAAAGACGCCAGCGGCAATCTCCCGGCGGTGCGCATCTTCGAAGTCCTGCCGGGTCAGCAGCATCTGTCCCACAGCGCGGCCATACTCAGCAAAGAGCGCCTCATACCGGTGCATCAACAGCCCCTGCCCGACCGCGGCCAGCGCCTGCTTCAGCCGGGTCTCCGACGGGCGCTGGGTCATGCCGAGGCGGCCCATGCCGGCGCCAACCGCCCCTGATGTAACGAGCACCAGTTGGCGCCCTTCGGCCTGCAGGTCGGACAGCTGGCGCACCAGCGCCTCCATCCGCCCCAGGTGCAGGTGGCCGTTCGGGTGGGTCAGCGTGCTGGTGCCTACTTTTACGACGATGCGCTTGGATTCCATCACAGTGGTTCTCATGGGTAACATCCTCCTGCGGACAACATAAAAACTCCGTCCGAACATGCCGGACGGAGTTTGACTTCCGTGGTACCACCTGGCTGAGCCTGCGCAAAAAACAGGCCCACTCACTTTCGCACGCCAACACGTGCGCCCCATGGGTAACGGGCGGGGGACCCGGGGCGACTCACCGTCGCCGGCTCGGGGATGGGTTCAGCAACATCGGCCTGACCGGACTCACACCACGCGGTCGGTTACAGACCTCGTGTCCGGCTCTCTGTGCAGGCGTACCGCTACTTACTGGTTCCCTTCGTTGCCTTTGTTCGTATTAGGGTGAAGTATATGCCGCACGCTCCTTTCTGTCAATAGTGAGTATCTGCGCAAAGGAAGGTCGGTGCCAGCCGAAGAAGTGTGAGTGTGGAGGTGAGGGTATTGCCGATGTCGTTCCTGTATCGATTGACACCATGCCGACCGACCCTGGGTTTTGACGCCACCCCGGCGGAGCAGGCGATTGTCGGCGCCCATTTCAGCTATCTCCAGGCCCTGCTGGCCGAGGGGAAACTGATCATGGCCGCGCCGGCTGCCGACTACTCCTTCGGGCTGACCATCTTTGAGGCCGAATCAGAGGACGAAGCACGAAGAATCATGGAAGGAGACCCGGCGGTCCAGAACGGGGTGATGACAGCGGAGCTGATCCCCATCAAGATCGCCCTCCTCCGGGGGCGGGCGTAGAAGCTGAAGCACCTGCAGGGCGTGGGTTCGGCCCTTGCAGGTGCTTTTCCACGCCCACGCACTTCCATAGAATACCTCATTATATAAAATACATCTGCCGTTATAATAGAAGGGAATGGACACGTTCCGGAAAGGAGGGCTTACGGATGACCCGCACGTTGGACGTCCGCGCCGTCTGCCGATGGATCTCTGTCCCGGCGCTGCTTGTGACGCTGACTCTCGCAGTTGCAGACCCCCGGTGGCAACACATCTGGCTGCTGCCCGGCGGTCTTTTCATTCTCCTCCTCGCCCATCTTCCCGAGCGCCTGCCCCCGAACGTCCGACTGATTCCGGTGCTCCTGGGAGCGACCACTCTGGCCTACGGCATGAGCACCGACCAGGAAATGCGCAACGCGTATGTGCTGCTCATGTACGTACTTAACCTCCTGGGCGCCGCCACGCTCCCCGGGCGCCAGACGGCTCTGTCGGCCGCAGTCATCGCCACAACATACGTACTGGGGCGCCACACCGGCAATACGAGCATTGGGTACGATTACCCACCGACCATCGCCCTGACTGACGCGCTGAGTTGCCTGCTGGTCTCGCTGTTGGTGTACGGCTCCGCCATTGGCCAGCGGCGCATTCGGGAACTGAATCACCTGCTGGCCGAACGGTCACAGCAGACCGAAAACGAACTGCAGCGGACCCTGGAAACGTCCCGTGACATTGTGCTGGTTAGTGATATGCGCGGCGTCCGCAGCATCAGCCCAGCCTGCCAGGAGATTCTCGGGTATGCGCCGCCAGAGCTGATCGGACGGAACCTATGCGATCATACTCATCCTGACGACCGGGCGGCCTGCACGGGGCACTGGACGGCCCTGGCCCAAAACGGTGGGTTCGCCCGGTTTGAAAACCGGTACATCCGCAAGGACGGCGAGCTGATCTGGCTTGAGTGGATTGCCCGCTATGACGCCGATGACGGGGTGATCCGGTCGGTCGCCCGTGATATTACGGAGCGCAAGCGCTTTGAAGCAGAATTGGCCTACCTCGCCACCCACGACACCATGACCGGGCTGCCCAACCGGCGCGGGTTCGAAGAGGCCCTGGCGGCAGCGCTGCGGCAGACATCCGGCGCCGTCCTCTACCTGGATCTGGACGAGTTCAAGTACGTCAACGACTCCCAGGGCCACCGGGCGGGCGACCGATTACTCCGCCACCTCGGTGTGACGCTCAGCACCTGCCTCCGACCGGGCGACGTGCTTTGCCGCCTGGGCGGCGACGAGTTTGCGATTTTGCTGCCGCAGGCGGACGGCGCCCGCGCCCGGGCCGTCGCCGAATCGATGCTGGAGTCACTGCGCCGGCAGCCCCTGGATGCGGGGGGCCAGCCCGTTAGCATGACGGCCTCCATTGGCATCGCGCTCTTCCCGGCCCATGGCTCGACGCTCGAGGAGTTGCTCTCCCATGCAGATCAGGCCATGTATAAGGCCAAGGAGAAGGGGCGCAACATCGCTTCGATGTACCACCCGGACCTGGACCTGGAAGCCCGGGTGCAACTGCGGATGACTTCCGAACGGCTGATCCGCCGGGCGCTGGATGGCAACGGCTTCGTGCTCTTCGCACAGCCGATTCTCGACCTGGCGACGGATCAGATCTCTCATTATGAGTTGTTGCTCCGCATGCTGGACGGAAACGGCGAGTTGATTATGCCCGCCGCCTTTCTCGATGTGGCCGAGCGGTTCGGCCTGATTCATCAGATCGACCGGTGGGTGGTCCGCCAGGCGATCGGGCTGATGGCCAGACATGAACGGGAAGGGCGCCAGATCTGCCTGGAGATCAACCTGTCAGCGAGGGCCCTGACCGACCCCGAACTGCTGCTCCTGCTCCGACGGGAACTGGCTGCCACGGGTATCGCATCGAATCGTCTGGTCTTTGAAGTCACGGAAACTGCCGCGATCGCCGACATTGATGTGGCCCTGGCGTTCGTGAATGAGATGAAGGGCATGGGCTGTCGTTTCGCACTGGATGACTTTGGCGCCGGCTTCTCGTCGTTCGAACGGCTGAAGCAGCTGCCCGTCGATTACCTCAAGCTGGACGGCAGTTTTATTCGAAACCTGCCGCACAGTGAAGAGGACCGATGCCTGGTCAAGGCGATGGTTGAGGTCGCCCGGGGGTTAGGCAAGCAGACGATCGCGGAGTTCGTGGAGAACCCGGAAACGCTCTCCATTCTGCGGGAGTCGGGCGCGGATTTTGCCCAGGGCTACCTCGTGGGACGGCCCCGTCCGATCAGCGAAATCTGGCCCCAGGTGCATGAAAAGGCCACGGCAGGGTAAACTGCCGTGGCCTTCTTGATTAGTCGTTGTACTCTTTGCGGTTGTTAATGGCAGCCTTGGCGGCTTCAACGAGGCCCTGATAGAGATCGGGGCGCCCCTGCTGGCACTGGCTGAGCAGTTGCTGCACGGGTCCCGGGGGGCAGACGGCCATGGCTGCCTGGGTCTGCGCTGATACCTTGTAGTTGACCGTGGTGCCGATCAGGAGCTTCTTTTTCTCC
>JARBUG010000124.1 GCA_029239785.1 Symbiobacteriaceae bacterium
AACGTCTTCAAGATCACGCACAAGGCCACCAGCACCGATACCATCGACATTACTTACGAAGCTGACCTTGCAGGGGCCGTCGGCACGGTCAAGTTGTACAATGCGGACACCGACCTGGAGTTGAATGGTGACGATCTCGTCGATGGCGCCTGGATCCCTGTCGATGTGGAAATCACCATTGCTGACAATGCTACGGCTGGTCTTAAGACCTTCAACATCAAAATCGTCGGCGTTGAGCAGTAGGTAGCGTTATGAAGCAGTTGGGGCGGCTCCTCTCTGTCATCACATGGCTACTGATTCTTGGTGGCATCGTCATCATCAGTGGCGGACTGCTGGGTCGCCCCCTGCTTGTGGCTGCAGTGCCTACCACGTCTATGGTTCCCGTGCTGCGGCCAGGTGACTTGATTGTCGTACTGCCAACATGGACTGTGGCTCATCCTGGTTTGGGTGACATCGTCGTCTTCAAGACCGATGAGGACCGCAGTTGGATTGTGCATCGGATTGTGGACGGCAACGCCGCCGAGGGCTTCATCACTAAGGGAGATGCCAACCCGATTTCCGACCCGGTTCGGGTTTTTCCGCGGGACATGGCCGGCGTGGTACCCCAATGGGGTGGCAGCGCAGTCCGGCTGCCCCGGCTGGGCGACCTCCGAATCGAAAGCGGACCACTATCCAGTCCGGTCATCGCTGGAGTTGCCTTGGTGCTGGGCGTCTTTTTGTTGCTCGCGGACATGCAGCCGGTCCGAGTGCCGCGCGTCCGCCATGGGCGCCGCCACCGGGCACGGCCCGATGCGATCCTCTATGTCTATCTGGGACTTGCGGGCACTGCCTTCATTACTACGCTGATTCCTGCCTGGACCCTTAGCAGCGAGCAATTGGTTGCCTATGACATTGCCGAGTCTCGCACAGCAGGTACCCAGCCAAGGGCCAAGTATTTGCAGGGAGAGGTCCACCAGGAGTATGTTACGGTAGAAAACCCCTCGCCCTTGCCGTTGCTGGTCGTTTATGCGACTGACGCACCTGGTCTGACTTATACCCCGTGGTCGGCCCTCATTCCGGCCAAAGGCAGCGTGGTTTTTGATGCCCGAATCACCAACGAAGAGCTTGGTCATCATGAGGGCTCCTTGAAGATGGCTGTGCTCCTGCCACTGTTGCCTCCAGCCTTGCTGGCCGCAGTTGCGTCCAAGAGCATGATCCTTGCTGCGACGTTGACAGCCTTGGTGCCGGCGCTTGCCGTCATCGCACTCGGGTTTACCGATCCCCGCGTCCGTCTTGCACTATTACAGGTACGAGCAAGGGCCATTTTGCGGTACTCACACAGTTGACCTTGGGGGAGAGTAGGTCGGCCTATGACACGATATCGGACGAGCGAACAGAAACGGGGCATGCCTGTCCTGCTTTTTCTGGTTTCCGCCCTGGCAACTGTTCTCAGTCTGGCATCGGTTGTCAGTACGCATGCAATGCCGGTCGAGGCGCGGACAACAGAGCCCTGGTACTCCTACCAAACCAATGTAAAGTTTGACTACGTCGCACTTGTAGAAAAGGGAAAATTCTATCCAACCTCGCCCGTGAAGCCGGACCAGCTAATGAGAATCCGTGGTCCGGTGGAACCGCCGACATTCCGGCGGGTCCTTATTACGCAGTTTACCGATGCGCTCGAAGTACGGATGCCGTACTCTTTTACGGCTGACAGGCCGGCCGACCTGAAGGTCAAATGGCGAGTCGATGGAATGCTGGTCATCCCGGGGGTCTGGCAACAGCCATATCCTCTGGTGGCGCAGAAAGAGTCCACCCTTCACACGGCCGAGGTGAAGGGCGTGGAAACCTTCACCATTCCCGTGGCCGAGTTGTTGGCTGACATGGCAATCAACCGGGCGCAGTACAGCATCCATATTGAGCCGTTGGAGCTTCACATCAAGCCCGTGCTTGAAGTAGAAGTCATCGGTCTGCCGGAACCATTGGCGGTCACCAATGAGGGAGAGTTTTTGGTTTCGGTCAGGCAAAACACGACCGAAGTAGACGATGTCAGGGATCTGTTCTCCGAGAAGAGTTTTGCTGAGACCAAGATCGTTCCCATCACGGTCTCGATTCTTGGTATGCAGGTGCGCGTGCAGCTTGTCCGCCAGATCGCCATAGCCGCCCTGGTCATCTTCCTGTTGTTCTCCATAGGTGTGGTGTGGAGCAGACGAACGAAGCCCGATAACCGATCGCTGCTGCAAAAGCTGGGCCCCAACCTGATAGCAGCCAGCAGCTTTGAAGTGCCTGGTGACACAGCAGTAGTCGCGATTCGCAATGCCCGCGAGCTGATCCAACTGCAGGCACACGCAGAACGCCCCGTCATCCGAGTTGGCGCCAACTACTACCTCCAAGATGGCACAACTTGTTATCGTCTAACGCTCAAAGATGCTGAGGAAACCGATGGTGACGAGTGATCCGAATGTGGGCCGCTCGGAAGGCAGGGGACAGAGTTGAGGCGCTTACTCTCTCCCAAATTGATACTTCTGGTAATCGTCTTGGCGATCGCACTGTGGCAGATTGTGTTGAGTTTTGCGCTCACGTCGGCTTCGTTTGGCATCGCAGGGGCTTATAACCGCGGTGGCTCGGGGGCTAGGCTTGTCTCGTGCAGCCTCGACAAAACACTGATCACCATGCCGAAGCCAGCAAGCGGGTCAGAGATTCAAACCCAGACAGCCACCCTGCTTTGCGTCAATAACCTTCCGGTTGGGACAACCTTGAACGTCAGCTTGTCTGGCATCGGCATATCGCCAAGTATTCCGCAGGGCGACTTCTTTAACTGGAACTACAGCGGTACTGCCTTGTCGATTCCTGGCAAGGGCCAAGGTTCAGTGGTCTTTACCTTCAACCGGAAAAAACAGGATACCGCCCGCGTCTACACTGTTTCTTTTAACGTATCTGCCGGTACCACGCCCCAAGCGATGGGGTATACGCCGCCCCAGTACACCATAACCGTTGACGTGAAGTAGGGGGGAGACAGTGCTTCGGTTTGTAGCGGCCCTCGTCCTACTGCTGGGTGCGCTGTCTGCTATGACGACCGCATCGGCATACAAGTTTGCCCGTCCAACGAATGCTATGTCCGTCACCGTTTCCTCCTATGACACGGCCCAAATCTCCATCACCCGGGGCAGCGGAGGGGATCGATTCGAGTGGCTTCAAGGCACCGGCACCGGCAGCGTTACCCTGGACCTGACCCGGGGAAACGGTGGCGGAACCGGGTACACGTTTGATCTTAATTCAACATACACCGCCTACCGGGTGTTCCGTATCACAAACAACTCGGGGACGTCCAAGACGGTGAGGATCAACCATGGTTCCAGCGATGTGACCGTCGTCTCGGGCTTCATAAACGCAGATGCCGCGCCCACTGGCGGCACAGATTTCTTTCTCTCCAACGGCGGATACGTAGAAGTCAACCTTCAGATTGCCGCTGGAACTACCGGAGGTACGTTCACGTACTCAGTTATTGCCGACTGATTGAGGTGCTCGACATGCGACGTCGCCCTTCGTTGGCCCTGTTCCTCTTGCCTCTGGCCATAACGGGCGCTGTCAGCGTCATGGCATTTAACAGGGCAGAGGTTGTCAGTGGGGCCAGAGTCATGGTTTCAGCTACCTCAACCTCCAGACTCTCCGTCTTGCGAGTCGACACTGCGCTCGGGTCGTACCCCAATGGTGGCTATCTTCAGCTGACCTTTCCCAGTCAGCCACCCGGCAGTACCTACACGTACAATAACGTCTTCCAGGTTCTGAACCGGGCAACAGCCCCCATCACGTTTCGGGTCCTCAGTGTGACAGGAGAAGGGGCTCCGCTCGGGGCCCACATCACGATCACTGATGCTGCCACCACCGCTGTGTACTGGCAGAATGGAACCTCTGTCTCCTCAAAGACGCTGACGGCATATGCAGCGGGCGCGGGCTGTCCTTGTGCCGTAAACCTGAATGTGTCCATTACGCTTGATTCGGGAGTGCCTGTCGGGACACCGGTCATTCTCGCAATCACCGTTGAGGGTCAATACTAGTCCATCAAATGACAAGGGGCAGGTCATGCGACCTGCCCCTTAGTGCGTCTCTTCGCTACGGTATGGCTGTGAAGCTGCCTTGGCCTTCAAGTGGCCAGTCCCACCCGTAGACGAATCCCTGTGCCACGACCGTATATGTGCCCGGCAAGGATGTCTCAAACACGAGGGAACCTGTGCCGCCCGTGATATACACAGTGCCGAGCGATTGCGCCATGCCGTCCGGGTGGTAAACAGTCACCGTGGCCTCTCCATCACCTTGCATCGAGGCACCAAATATATCAAGAATCCCGATTGACACTGTCTGGGTCGAACCGGCCACCACGTCCGGTTGCATCTGCACAAGCAAAGAGGCCGGCTCGGGTGCGATATCGGCGGTGACAGCCAGGTTATCTGATGTCACCGTACCGTTCAGGGCTGTGCCGCTGATGTACGCTGTGCCCGGTTCATAGCCGCCAAAGAGCGGAACCGCGAGCGAGGGACCCGTCATGAGAACATCAAGGGTACTCAGGTAGTTTCCGAAGTGGGCAGCATAATTGTTGCTGCTTGTGAGCCGAACCTCCAGCGGGTTTCCCAGGCCGAGCATGTCAACGCCCTCCTGATCCTTCAACGTAAGGATCAGCAGGCCCTCAAAGCCGATTCCGATGAACAGGTGTCCAGGTTCAGCCTGCAGTGACAGATGCGTAGGTACCTGCGCGGCAGATACCACGTCAATGGTCGATGCATCGAGGCCCGGAGCGGTACCGGTGATTGTGGCTGTGGCGGCCGCGTAACCAGCCTTCAGCGTGACGGTCGCGACGCCGTTGACGGGGGTCACCACCGACTGCTGCACCTGGACAGCACCCGGGTTAGAAGACGCAAAGAGAATTGGGCTGGCGAATGTGCGGTCGACCGCCCCGTCAGCATTCAAAACAGTTACGGACAACGTGGCCTGTGACTGGTTATTAGCCACCAGACTGCCCTGGAGCTGCAGGCCGAGGTGGGGGGGCATGGGCGGTTCCGCTGTAGTCGTCAAACTCGCTGCGGGAAGTTCGGGGGCAGTGACCGTAATGGTGGCTGATCCAGCCACCGTTCCCGGAAGCAGGGCGACAGTGGCAACCCCGTTGACCGGGGTCACGGTATGCTCGGCCACCAGGACCGATTCAGGATTGGACGAACCGAAGGTGATCGGGCTGCCATACGAGACAGCTACCTGACCAGTTGCATCCAGGACCGTCGCAGTAACCACGGCTGTCGCCTGGCCGCCGATAACCAGAGCGCCATCAAGGCTGAGTACGATGCGTGCCGGGGCCGGCGGTTGGGGGGTGATCACAACGTTGGCGGCCGGAATGCCTGACGCCGTAACGGTAATCGTAGCAGGAGCCTGGGATGTACCTGACATCACGGTCATGGAGGCCACCCCATCAAGCGGGTAGGCTGAGGTCGATGTGAGTCGGGCAGCGTCCATGTTGGAAGAGGCAAACGAAATCGCCTGTGAATACCCCTTGTAGGGTTTGCCGGTGTTCATGTCAACCACCGTGGCCGTAATCGTGGCCAGCCGTTGGCTGTACGCCTGCAGGCTGCCGTCCACCGCTAGCACCAGACCCAGGGTGGGGGCAGGAGCTGGCGCAACGGTCACCGGAATGGTGGCTGGGGCCGCCCCTGGGGCGCTCACGGTGACGGTAGCTGTACCGGCAACGCTCCAGGACGTCAGGTCAACGGTTGCCGTACCGGCAGTTGGGTAGACGCTGGTATTGGAGACCTGGACCACGTTAGGGTTCGATGTGGATACGTAAATTGGACCGGTGAAGTCCGGATAGATCTGCCTATTCGCGTCCAAGGTGGTGATGGTTAGCGTGGCGACGGCGGGGCTCTGCACCTGGAGGGAGCCGCTAAGCGCCAGTTCGAAGTTCAGGTCCGGCTGGCTAACGTATATGGACTTATACGTCGGCTCGGCCATGTCGGGAGCACTCATGATCAGCGTGGCGAACCCATGTCTGCTGCCAGCACTCAGTTCAAATACGGCAATCCCATCGACCGGCGTTGCCACGCCGGGCTCGCTGACCACCAGCATGCTGGGGTCCGAGGAAACCACCGTAATGGGATCCGTGTAGTAGGTAGCAAGTTCGCCGGCGGCATTGAACAGCATGACGGTCAGGATCACCTTGGTGGGGTCCCCGACCTTCAGCGTACCACCCACGATCGTGCTCAAGCTGGTAATGGGGGGAGGCAGGGGCGTAATCGGCACGGTAACCGCAGCCAGTTCCGGACGGCCCGAAACCGTGACGAAAGCCGCATCATAGGAAAGGCCCGACTTCAGCGTAGCTACAGCGACACCGTTCACCGGCACGACCGGGGACGTCAGGACGGTGACCGAGTCAGGGTTGGAGGACGTAACGGTCAGGGGGTCGGTGTACGTCGTCACAACCTCGCCGGTGCTGGTGTCAACTACTTCGATCGTCAGGGTGGCTTCCGTTTCGCTGTAAGCCTGGAGCTCGTTGCTCAAGGTATACCGGAGCCCCAGGGAACGCGGCGGTGCCGCTTCAACCGTCACTTCGGTGGAGGCGCCCAGCAGGCCCGGCGCACTCACGGCAACCGTCGCCGTCCCCGGCACGGTGCCGGCAGTCAGCATGAGCAAGGCGAAGCCATCGGCGGGCAGTACGCTGCTCTCGGCCATGACGATGGAGGGATCCGAAATCGTTACCGTGATTGGCTCGACATATTCGGTCACCGGGTTGCCTTCGGCGTCGACCACCGTAATGTACAGGTTCGCCATGGACTGGCCGTCAGCCACCAGGCTGCCATCCAGTGTGACCTCTAGATGATGGGCAACCGGCGGCCGCGGCGCTATTTCAACTGGCACAGTGACCGGATCCAGCGTCGGAATGGTCACACGCAGGGAGACACTGCCCGGCGTCGTTCCGGCCTTCAGGGTAAACGTGGCAACGCCGTTCTGGGCGATCCCGACCCACGGCTCCACAGTCAGCATCGAACCGTAGCCTTCAACGTAGACTGAACCGTTGTAGCTGGTCATCACCGCACCCGTCTCGTCCAGGGCGGTCACGGTCAGCGTAGCCGTCGACTGGCCGTCGGCGACCAGGCTGCCGGACAGGCTGGTGGTGAAGTTGGTCAGGAACGGCCCCTCCGGCTCTTCGGGGGGCGCCTGCTCCACATTGACCATGACTGTTTGAGGAGGAACGCCAAGAAGGGCCACAGTCACAGGGATATTTCCGACCACGGTACCCGCACGGAGCACGAACGTGGCGACACCGGCCACGGCGTTAACCGCCGTGACATCTACGGTGAGCGCCGGGCCGATCGGAACCACCGCCACCTGACCGTTGAAGCTGGTCAGCACTGCTCTGTTCTGATCGAGTGCCTTAACCGTCAGCGTGGCCGTGGACTTGCCATCTGCCACCAACTTGCCACTCAACTCGGTCGACATGCTGGTCAGGACTGGCGGTGCGGGCTTTACTTCCACCGTCACATTCGTCGGGAGAAGTATGCCAGGCACTGCAACTGTGAGGGAGAACGACCCCGGCTGTGTGCCAGCACGCAGGACGAACGTCGCGACACCGTTCAGGGCGTTGACGGCTGGGGCATCCACGGTAAGTCCAGGGCCGTTCGGCACTACAGCGACCTGACCGTTGAAGCTGGACATCAGGTTACCGTTCTGGTCGAGCGCGGTCACCGTGAGCACGCCCGATGACGTGCCATCTGCCACCAAATTGTCCGGCACCGAGATGGAGAGGCTCGTGAGGACGGGCGTCACCGCACGGGTAACCGTCACCGAGTGGTTGATAAACCGCCCGTTGCCGTTCGCCCCGCTGAACTGAATGGCGTTCGCCCCGGGCGCCAGGGGCACCGTCACCGAAAACTGCCCCTTCGCGACAAACTCCGTCACAAAGGCGCCGTTGACAACCTTCATGTCAAAGTTACCGGCTACCTTGCCCGTAATCGTCACCGATTCGGCATCCGTGGTCGCAACGACCGGGTCCAGCTCAAACCAGGCTGCATGATCCTCGTTCGTCTTCTCTTTCGCGGGTGCGGCTGCGGCCGGCACAGCCAGGAGGGCAATAAGCAGGGGGACTAAGAAGAGTGCCAGCGTACGACGGATACCTTTCATAGACGGTCCTCCCCATCACGGAAACATGCTGGAGACATATCAATGTGATTATACATACAGTTCGGGCATTGTTCCAATGAAACGTAGTCAAAAAGTCCCGTGTGGTCCTATGACCACACGGGACTTTCGTCTCAGTTATATAACCTGCAGCAAGCTCATCCGGTTCGGCATCTTCCAGACCAGCAGGAACGCATCCACCTGGTCCCAGAAGGCGTCGATGCCCATTTCAGTCTCCCGGGTGTCATAGCTGTTTGGCCGCCCGATCCCGCCCCCGCCCACCGAGATAACCAGCCCATCCCGCAGGGCCAGGGTCAGGTACTGTACATGCTGGGCCTTCACCGGCAGACGGGTCCGGTCCGACAGCCAGGCAGCTATGGTCTCCATGGTCGCCACCAGTTCCAGCTTACCTGCCGCTTTCCGCTCCCAGATCAGGTCCAGGAACGCATGTACCAGCAGCGGCTCCAGCTGTTCTTCCCGAATATCGGACCGATACTGTACCTGCGCTGCCGCACGGTCCTTTGCTTCCTGGTCCACCCGACGAATCTCCGACTTCAGAAGCGCATACCGGCGCTCCATGGGCAGGGCGGCGCACGTGGCACACAGCCAGAACGACTCGCCTTTGTACTCCCAGAGCGTCTTCCGACCAGTCAGCGCTGCGCCGCACGCCGCACAGGCAGTGGTACCTGACATAGCTGCTCTCCGCTCCTCTAGGCATCCTCAATGGGTGCCGTAACCCGTCAGGCGTGGGCCTAATCTCGACCGGCCCATGCCGAGAGGGTCCAGGCATCCTCAATGGGTGCCGTAACCCGTCAGGCGTGGGCCTAATCTCGACCGGCCCATGCCGAGAGGGTCTAGGCACCCTCAATGGGTGCCGTAACCCGTCAGGCGTGGGCCTAATCTCGACCGGCCCATGCCGAGAGGGCCTAGTCAGCACCGGGCGAGTCCAGCACCAGCGGGAAGCTAACGATGAACCGCGATCCCTTGCCGAGCTCGCTTTCCACCTTGATGTGCCCGCCGTGCTCCTCGACGAGCATCTTCACGATCGAGAGGCCGAGGCCGGTGCCGCCTGCCTCCCGGGCGTACTTGTTGTCTGCCCGGAAGAACTTCTCGAAAATCCGCTTCTGGTCCGCCGGGGCCACGCCAACACCGGAATCCTCCACAATCAGCTGGACCGACAGATGATCCTGCTGAACGGCCACCCGGACCTGGCCTTCCCTGGTGTACTTCACGGCGTTGCTGACAAGGTTGGAGGCGATCTGCGTCAGACGGTCGGGGTCGGCTGAAATGAGCGGAATGCCGGTCGGATCGACTTCGACCTTGTACGCGAGCCCCTTGGCCTCGGCCTGGACCCGGAAGGTCTCGGCGACGTGAGTGACGACGTCGGCCAGCTGGACGGGCCGGCACTGCAGGGGCATACGCCCGGCTTCGATCCGCTGTACATCAAGAAGGTCGTTGATCAGGTTGGAGAGCCGGTCGGTGTTCCGCTTGACCACCGCCAGGAACTCTTTCTGCTGTGGTTCGAGCGGGCCAACCTGCTCGTTCATGACGAGGCTCAGATAGCCCATGATGGAGGTGAGGGGGGTGCGCAGTTCGTGGGAAACCGTGTTGACAAACTCGCTCTTGAGCCGGTCGAGCTTGGCCAGCTCGGTGACATCCTGGAAGGTGAAGAGCCGGCCGACCAGGCCATTGCCCCGGCCGACGGGGGCCGAAGACCACTGGAGCACGTAGCCGTTGGTCAGCTGAATCGTGCCGCCGCCCGCCCGATCGATCGACTGCACCAGTGAACGGACGCCGCTGATGAACGGGTCGCCCGGCGGCAGATGCTTGGCCATGCGGGTCAGTACGGCTTCGAGGTTGGCGGGCACGGGGATCTCGCCGAAGAACTCCTGGAAGGTGGCGTTCACCACCAGCAGGTTGCCGGCGGTATCGGTCAGCCAGGCGCCGGGCCGCATCGTTGAGACGATGGAGAGGTAAATGTCGAGCTGGGCCGAAGCGCGGTCGCGCTCTTCTTCAAGCTGGGCATTCAGTTCTTCGACCTGCGCGGCCTGCTCCTGGAGCGCCTGGAGGCCCTTGCGCACCTCGCCGTGACCGATGGCCGCCACCAGGGCGACGGCGGCCTGCCTGGCCACCGAACTCCAGAGCGCCTCGGCCTCTTCGGGAATCGCAAGGCCTTCCGAGTGGACCACCAGCGCCACGCCGGCCACCCGTCCGCCGTGCACCAGTGGAATATAGATCTCCTGCATAACGGGAAGCGCACCCTGCCACGTTTCCACCTGGTGGCTGACGTCAGGGTAACGGACCACCACGACCTCTTGCCGTTCCACGCATCGGGCCAGCGGTCCGGCGGGCTTGAGCTTGGTGCCGGGCCACTGGGGCGACAGCCACCGTTCGGTCTGGACCGTCAGCAGTTCGCTGTGTTGATCGCCCACCAGCATCAGGCCGCCGGTGCCCTTGTACAGTTCGAGATATTCATCAAGGATGAGTGAGCAGACATCGGCGATTTCGAGCGTGCCGATCAGTTTGTCGCCGATGCGGTTGAGCCGCCTGACCTTCATGTCCTGCCGCTCCAGCGCCTCGGTGCGGGCCTGCAACTCTTCCTGTTGCGCGAGCAGCTCCTCGTTCTGTGCGATCAGCTCTTCCTGCTGGGCCTGGAGCTCTTCTTCCTGGGCGGCCAGCGTCATGGACATCGCACTGAAGGCTTCAGCCACCTCGCGCAGTTCGCCTTCGAGGGTGGAATCGACCGCCACGGCCCGCTCGCCGGCAGCAATGCGGCCGGCGGCAGCAGCCAGGGCGCCCGTGCCCCGGGTAATGGAGCGGGCAAAGACCACAAACCCTGCCAGCGCCAGTACGGCGGCGCCGCCCACACTGATCCAGGTGATGCGCACGAAGTTGTCCGTCGCCCGAGCGGACCGCTCCAGCTCGTCACGCAACTTCGACTGCTCCCCGCCGATGTAGGCCGAGGCGCTGTTCTTGATTTCACCGATGAAGTTGAGGCCGGTGCCGTTAACGACGAGCATACCGGCATTGGGGCTGCCTTGCCGCCGGGCGGTGATCTCCTTCTCGGAGACATCCGTCCGCCAGGTATCGACCAGACCTTGAATCTGCCGAATGCGGGAGACCTGCTCGGAGTCGCCCTCAGCCGCGGCGTTCAGACCGATCAGCAGGGCATCTACCTGGGCCGAGGCCGAGTAGTAGGGCTGGAGGAAGGTTTCATTACCTGACATGATATAGCCCCGCACGGCCGAGGTCATTTCGGCGAAGGCGCCGGTCACCTTCTCCATGTCGACGACCCGCTTGCGAGTTAAATCCGCCCGGTCCTGCACATCCTTCAGGCTGCCAAACGTGAGTCTCAGTTCAAAGCCCAGGGCAACCATAATGCTGAGCAAGAAGACCAGGAGCCCGAGCATGCGCACGCGCCAGCCCTGGTCCCACCGGTAGCGGCTTTGTTTCATGCCAGAACCTCCCGAATGGTGCTAATCAGCTGCTCCAGCGGGAAAGGCTTGACCAGGTACGCAACGGCGCCGGCGTTCATGCCGGCCTGAATGTCATGCCCCTGGGCCCGCGCTGTCATCAAAATGACCGGAATGTGGCGAAGGGCCGGGTCGGCCTTGAGGGCTTTGACCGTTTGGAGTCCGTCCATGATCGGCATCATCCAGTCGACCAGAATCAGGTCGGGTGGCTCCTTGCGGGCAATTTTGAGCGCTTCCGAACCATCAGGGGCCAGTGTGACCTCATAGCCGCTGAACTGCAACTGGAACTGCACCAGGCGAGCGATGTCGAGATCATCTTCTGCCACGAGTAGTCGCTTCATCATATATCCCTCCGTGAGCTCCAACAAAGACAGCATAACCGAATGCTCGGATTTTCTCCGTGACCGCCGTCACCGGCGATGAATCGGGGCGCCAAAAGTACGGTAATGTCGAGGAATTAGAGTTCGTCGGAACCGGAGGCGAACCCTTCCGGGCGCAGGGTCTGACATAAGCGAAACAACCTCCGCGGCTAGCGCCGGGAGGTTGTTTCGCTTATTGGTGCCGAAGGCCGGACTCGAACCGGCACGGGGGGTTACCCCACTCGATTTTGAGTCGAGCGCGTCTGCCATTCCACCACTCCGGCGGCTGCTGCTTCGTTATAATAGCATGGCCGAGCTTACTTGTGCAAGGGCTAGCGCCACTCCAAAATTCGGTCTACGCCCCGATCAAGGAATTCCTGGCGCTTGCCTTGAAATATGCCTTTGCGGGTCTTCGTTATGACCGCGGCGTGAGTCCGCTGATTGCGGGTCGGACGCTGATTTACTGGGTGCGCCATTCTGGGCTTTCATTTTTTCTGCCACGGATTTCACGGAACTGCACGGATTGACTATGTCTTCCAGTCTGGTTGCCTGGCAAACCCAGAGAAGTGAACAAAGCCCGTAAATTTTATCCCTAGGACGCCTGCCTGCGTTGTGCAAAAATCCTCCGCGGCGATACAAATGTCCGGAAATGCCCAGTAGCCAGACTCGATGGCCCGGCTAATCCGTGCAACTCCGTGAAATCCGTGGCAAAAAATGGCTCAAATCGCCGCACTCAACCCCTCAGCTTTACGTAACGCGCAAGATCATATACAATGTACCTCTGATATGCTCGGGCCCTACAAGGCCACGTTAAACTTTCCGTTAAAATAACTGGGCGACGCCATTTTTTCTCGAATGTTGTCGAGAACCAGGAACAATGCGCCACCCATCTACGTCTCCAACAATGCCCCTGATGGGGGAGGAGTGAACCAGGTGTCGAAGTCCCTCGACGAACTGCTCGTAGAGAGGGCCAAACGTGGTGACGCGGAAGCGTTCGAACAGTTGACCAGTCAGTACTACCGCAAGGTGTATAACTTCGCCTATCGGGCGACCGGTCACCATGAGGACGCCAGCGACGTTGCGCAGGAAGCCTTCGTACGTGCCTATATGTCACTGCCTGAGTTTCGCGGTGACTCCTCCTTTCAGACATGGCTGCTCCGCATTACCCAGAACGCCTGCCTCGACGAGCTCCGCCGGCGTAAACGCCGGAAGATCACCTCGCTGGACGAGCCCATGAGCGTAGACGACGGCGAAATGGACCGGCAGTTGGCGATCGCCGACGTGTCGGACAGCCCGGAGCAGGCGCTTGAACGGGTGGAGATTCAGCGGGCCGTCCACGAGTCGATTAACGCGTTGGACGAGGAGTACCGGGTCGTAGTGATTATGCGAGATATTCAAGGATACTCTTACAATGAGATTGCGGATGCGCTGGGGATCAATCTTGGCACCGTCAAATCCCGGTTGAACCGAGCTCGGCATGCGCTGAAAGAAATGTTCGGGCGGCTGGAACTTTTGGCCCCGAGAGTCGTCTACAGCGGTAGGAGGGGAAAAACCCATGAACTGTGACGGAGTGAGCAGCCTACTCTCTGCGTATCTTGATGGCGAACTGTCCCCGGGGGAACTCCTGCGAGTGGAGGAGCATCTCCGGCGTTGCCATGCCTGCGCAGACGAGGTGGACTCTCTCCGCCAGACAGTCGCGCTCGTCGCATCCCTCGAAGAGGTGGAGGTTCCGGCCTCCTTCCAAATGCAATTGCATCAGCGCCTGGTGGCCCTCGGGCCGCCTGTGGCGGCGGTTCGTCGTGCTCCGGCTGTGCCGGCCTGGCAGCGCAATGTGCGCCGTTGGGGCCTTCCCGCCGCTGCGGCTGCCGCCGCTCTTGCTATTGGTCTGACCACCTTCGATGCCGGCCGCCTTACGAGCGGGCTGATGGCCGCCGAGAGCGAGTACAACCTGCCAGTTCCCAAGCAGACTACCACGCAGGTTGATAACCCGAACAACAACGTTACCGCCCAGCAGGGCAGCAACCAGCAGACTACCGGCCCGGATTCCACCAAGCCCGACGACCCGAAGCCGCAGCCAGTGGTCGTTCAGTCCGACCCGCCGGTCATTCCGCCAGGCGACACAAACCCCGGCGATGGCCCAAAGGGCGTTTCTACCGACGATCCGGGGCAGCCGGTCAACGTGGCAGCGCAAATGGAGTACGTATATAACGTGGCCGTAAAGGGCACGATCGACCCGGAGACCATGACGCTTGTCCGCACGGAGAATGCGAACGCATTCATCAATGATAATACCCTCACCATTCAGGTGCCGGTGGCGGACCGGGAAGCTGTCCTCGCCAAGGTGCTAAAGACGTACTGGCCGGGCAGCACCATGGACGATAACAGCCACAATATCGGCGCCGATATTGAGACCGCCCGCAAGCAGTATGATGCTGCGAAGGTGCAGGTCGAGGCCGATGAAAAGAATCCGCCCGAAGCTGCCGTTGCCACACAGCACCTGCAGCAGCGGGATGAGGCGAAGGCCAACTATGAGCTGATGCTCTCGAAGACCACCTTCGCCACGATTATCGTCACGTTTACCCCCTAGGAGTTGAGCGCCGACGGTGAAGCCACAGCACTTTGCCGCTCTG
>JARBUG010000125.1 GCA_029239785.1 Symbiobacteriaceae bacterium
TCAGCCGGTCGAAAAAGAGCGTGACACCCGCCGGCGGATTCTCTGGGTCACCCAGCAGCCTGCTTGCAATGGATCGGACAGCCTGGCTGGCGGCACTGTTCGGCGCAGCCAGGAAAAAGGGCTGTTGGTTCCGGACACACCTCGGCACCTCCCGGTCGACGGGAATGGCACCCAGGTACTCGGTGGAGGCGCCCAGGAATCGCAGCATCGCAGTGCGCAGGCGTGATGCGGCCTCCTCTGCTTCGGCCCGGCTCTCCACCTGGTTGACGATCAGTTTGATATCGGCGGCCGGGTTCTTCTGCACCACCGACTTGATCAAGGCATACGCGTCGGTCATGGCGGTCGGCTCGGGTGTGGTTACCACCAACACCATGTCGGCGGAAAGCACGAAGTTCCGTACGCTCCGCCCCAGGCCGGCCCCGGTGTCGATAATGAGATAGTCTGCCCGGTTCTCCAGTTTGCGCAGGCTTTGAATGAACCGCTGCAAGTCGGTCTCCTGCAAGTCGGCCAGGTCGCCCATGCCGCTGCCGCCGGCAATCAGCTTCAGGCGGCCGGGACCCTCATAAATCACATCAAGAATATCGGCGGTGCCGGTCAGGGCATGTCCGAGGTGCTGCTTCGGCATGGTGCCCAGCAGCACGTCCACATTGGCCAGCCCCAGGTCGGCATCCAGCACCATCACTTCCTGCCCCAGTGCCATCAGGGCATAGGAGAGGTTGACCGATACGTTGGTCTTGCCGACGCCGCCCTTGCCGCTGGTCACGGCCAAGACACGGGCCCGCCGGGGCGGCCGTGCCCGGTTCTCACCGGACTCCGACCTGAACTTATCTGCGATCTGGCGCAGTCGCTCTGCCTGGTCCCTCATATGTCAAACCCCTAGAATGGCCCGAGTGATGGTCTCCGGGTTGGCAATCTCCATATCGTCCGGCACATTCTGCCCGGTCGTCACATACGAGAGCGGGCGTTTGTACTTGTGGACGAGGCTGTACATCAGGCCCGGTGCTGCCGCTTCATCCCACTTGGTAAATAGGAAATGGTCAAAACCCATCGGCAGATAATGATCGACGATCGTGGTGGCATCGCGGTACCCGGAGGTCAGGCTCAGGACCAGATAGGTCTCCGATGGCTCCAGCACGTCCAGGTACGTCTTTAGTTCACTCATGTGCGCCTGATTCTTCGGGCTGCGGCCCGCCGTGTCGACCAAAATCAGGTCCTTGTCGCTATGCGCCGCCAAGGCGCCCCGTACTTCGGCCGGGTCATAGACCACTTCCAGGGGCACGCCGATGATATCGCTGTAAGTGCGTAACTGCTCGACCGCTGCGATTCTGTACGTATCCGCCGTAATGAGCGCCACCCGGCGCCCCTGGCCCAAAGCCAGGTGGGCCGCCAGTTTGGCCAGGGTGGTTGTCTTCCCGACCCCGGTGGGACCGACCAGGGCGACCACTCGCCCCGCTGGACTAACCGTTTGCACGCCGCCCAGGTCTTTGACCATCAGCGCCCGGGTCAGGTCGAAGGCTTCGCTCCAGTCACCGCTGCCCTTGGTAATACGCCCGCGAACCCGGGCAAGCAGCGGTGCCGCCACTTCCTCTTCGACCCCGCCCTTCTTCAGGACCGCCATCAGCTCTTTGACCTGCGGTTCCAGCGGCTTAGCGCCGGCGGGTTGCTCCATCCGAGCGATGATCTGACTCATCATGGCACGCATGTCGGCCATCTCTTCACGCACGGCCGCCACATCGGCACCGGCCACTTGGGCGCCGGCCGCCGGCTCGCTGAGCGGGATGCTGACCGGGGCCGGGGCAGGAACGGGAGTCTGAGCCGGCGCCGCAGGGCGAACTGCGGCCGGCGGCTGGGGCGCTTGCTTCTCCACCGGACTCTTTGCCTCAACGGCGGCCATGACCTGAATCATGCGCTGGCCAAACAGGCCAAAAATGCCGCCAACCTTCAGCTCATTGGTGTGCAGAATCACGGCCTCAGGGCCGAGTTCCGCCTTCACCTGCACCATCGCCTCAGGCAGAGAGCGGGCTACGAATTTCTTGATGCGCACTAGGCATTCACCATCCCTACTGCCTCGACTTCGAGGTTGGGATCCATTTCATTATATGACAAAACGATTAGCTTCGGTAACGAACGCTCTGTAATTCGCTTGAAATAGGGCCGAATCGCAGGCGATGTCAAGACCAGGGGCGCCGAGCCCAGGGCGGCCATATCGCCGGCCAGCCGCATCAGCGAGTTCAGCATGCGGTGAATCGTCTCCGGTTCCAAGTTGAGGTAGGTACCGCCGGGTTGGCGGTCAATGGCCTGGGCGATGCGGTTCTCCAGGTCCGGATGAACCGTGATCACCCGCACCTTGCCCGACAGGCCCAGTTGCCGTGCGATCGACCGGGAAAGGCCGGCCCTGACCAGTTCGGTCAGCGCCTCCAGGTCCTTGGTACCCGCACCGTAGTCCGCCAACGTTTCAAAGATGGTCACCAGGTCGCGAATCGAAATCGACTCCCGCAGCAGATTCTGCAGCACCTTCTGGACTTCGCCCAGCGAAAGCGCCCGCTGCAACTCCTCCACCACCGCCGGGTGCGTCTCCTTGACCATGTCAAGCAGCTGCTTGACCTCCTGACGCCCGAGCAGCTCGTAGGCGTGACGGCGAATCATCTCCGTCAGGTGCGTCGCCACAACGGCCGGGGGGTCAACCACGGTGTAGCCCGCCAGTTCGGCCCGCTCGCGGTCCATCTCCGACACCCAGAGCGCCGGAAGGCCAAAGGCCGGCTCCCGGGTTTCCAGGCCAGGGACGGGCTGCATGACCGTGCCAGGGTCCATGGCCAGAAAGTGGTCTGGTAATAATTCGCCCTGGGCAACTTCAATGCCTTTCAGTTTTATCACATATTGGTTTGGTTTGAGACTCATATTGTCACGCACCCGGATGTAGGGCAGCACCAGCCCCAAGTCCAGGGCCGTCTGCCGCCGGATCATGACCACCCGCTCCATCAGGTCGCCGCCCATCGCTGTGTCTGCCAGGCCGAGCAGCCCGTAGCCCAGCTCGATCTCAAGCGGGTCGATCTGCAGCAGGGCCAGCACATTCTCCGGCTTGCGGTCCTCTGCGGCGGCTGCCACTTCCACGGCCGATTCTGCCCGCTGGGCCTCCTCCGCCTGACTCCGCTTGGCCGCCCGCTGCAGCTGCCAGGCCAGGAAGATCACCAGCAGGGCCAGGGGCAGGAACGCCCGGGTCGGCATACCGGGCACCAGGCCCAGCACGGCCATGGTCGCGCCAGTCAGGTAGAGCACCCGGGGCTGCCGGGTCAGCTGCCCCATTAAATCCTGACCCAGGTTCGTGCCATCAGCGGCGGCCCGGGTCACCACAATGCCTGTGGCAGTCGAAATCAGCAGGGCGGGAATTTGGCTGACAAGGCCGTCGCCCACGGTCATCAGTGCGAAGCGCTGCAAGGCAGTAGTCGCATCGAGCCCCAGCATCAAAATGCCAACGCCAATGCCGCCAAGCAGGTTGATCACGTTAATCACAATGCCCGCAATCGCATCGCCCTTGACGAACTTGGATGCACCGTCCATCGCCCCGTAAAAGTCGGCTTCCTGCTCAATCGCCCGGCGCCGGGCCCGGGCGTCAGCCTCGGTGATCAGGCCGGCGTTCAGGTCGGCGTCAATCGCCATCTGCTTGCCAGGCATGGCATCGAGCGTAAACCGGGCCGCCACTTCCGACACCCGCTCGGCGCCCCGGGTGATTACCACGAACTGAATCACCACAAGAATCAGGAAGACGACGAAACCGACCACCATGTTGCCGCCTACGACGAACTCGCCGAAGGCTTCAATTACGGCTGGAGCTTCACCCTCAAGCAGAATGATGCGGGTGGACGAAACGTTCAGCGCCAGGCGGAAGAGCGTGGTAATCAACAGCAAGGTCGGAAAGACCGAGAACTGCAGCGGCTCCGTGTTATAGATCGAAACGAAAACAATCCCGAGTGAAAGCGTCAGGTTGAGCGCGAGGAGCACATCCAGAACGCCCGAAGGCACGGGAAGCACCAGCATCGCCACGACCATGACGATAACCAGTGCGATCAGGATGTCACTGTACTTGCTCAGGTTAACCCCGCGTGACGCCACAACCAGACCCTCCTAAATACAAGTAACGCTAATACCCTTTTTGCTTCAATTGGAAGACGTAAGCCAACACCTCAGCGACGGCCTGGAACAGATCAGCGGGAATCTCCTGCCCGATGTCAGCAACCTTGAAGAGCTGCCGGGCCAGCGGGGGGTTTTCCACCACCGGCACCTCGCTTGCCTTTGCCAACTCACGAATGCGCAGGGCGATCAGCCCCTGTCCCTTGGCCAGCACCCGGGGCGCCGCCATTGAATTCGGCTTGTACGCCAGCGCTACGGCGAAGTGAGTGGGGTTGGTCACCACCACATCTGCCTTCTTCACGTCGTCCATCATCCTGCCACGGGCCAGTTCACGCTGTCTTTGCTTGATCTTGGCGCGAACCTCCGGGTTGCCTTCGGTCTGCTTCCACTCTTCTTTGACCTCTTGCTTCGTCATTTTGATCGACTCTTCGTACTCCCAGCGCTGATACATGTAGTCGGCCACCGCCAGCACCAGCATGGCGACGCCAACCCAAAGCAGCAGCCGGGAGATCAGGTCGATCAAAAACTCCATCATCTGCGGAATCTCGAGGCCGATTAAGAGGGGAAAGGCATCCAGGTCATCGGACACGGTCTTGTAGGCCACCCACCCGATGATGAGGATTTTCAGGATAGCCTTCAGCATATCGACCAGGGCCCGCTTCGAAAAAACCCGCTTGAAGCCGCTGGCGGGATTGATTCGGTCAAAGTTGGGCGTCAGGGGCTCGCCCGTAAACAGGAAGCCAACCTGCACCACGTTACCCAGCACGCCGGCCACGGCGCCCGCCAGGGCCACCGGCGCCGCCACCAGCGCCACCAGGATGTAAACGTTGTTCATCAACATGCGCACGCCGGCTTCGGACCAGTCCTGCGTTACACCCTGCTCCCACAGGTTCCGGGAGAAAGCGAAGACCCGGCCCCCAATAAAGGGACCTGCAAACTGAAGCGTAAAGTAAGTGGCCAGCAGCGAAACCGCACCGACCAACTCCATCGACTTGAAGACCTGGCCCTTCTTGCGGGCCTCTTCCCGTCGTTTTGGGGTGGCCTCTTCGGTCTTCTCGCCTGCAAAGAGCTGCAGGTCCACCGGTTACTCACCCCTTCAGCAAGCGCAGCAGCGTCATAATATCGACCGACATCCCACGGAAAATCACGTGCAAGGCCGAGACGAAGAGCGGCAGCACCACCATCAGCATGAAGATGCCGACAGCCAGCTGCACGGGCATGCCCACAACGAAAACGTTCAGCTGCGGCACGGCCCGGTTCAGCACGCCCAGGGCGACCGTGGTCAGAAAGAGCGCCGCAAGTACCGGCGCCGCCACCTTGAAACCGATCAGGAAGAGGTCGGAGCCCATGTCGACCATGGCCTCGGCCAGCGATGTGGTCACCACGGCCTTCCCAACGGGGACCAAGGCGTAAGAATCCATCACCGCCTGAAGCAGCATGTGATGGCCATTAATCGCAAAGAAGATCAGGATCGACAAGATGAACATGAAGTTGCCGATCACCGGCATCTGCGTATTGGTCATGGGGTCCAGCAGATTGACCATCGACAGGCCCATGTTCAGGTCAAGGATCTGTCCGGCCAACTGCACGGCGCTCATGATCAGTGCAGAGACGAAGCCGATCACCATACCGACCAGAATCTCCCGGACGACCAGCGACGCCAAGACGCCCAGCGATTCGGGCATCGGCATCTCCCGAAAGAGCGGCACCACAATCAGTGATGTGCCGAAGGCTAGTGCGATGCGCATCTGGACTGGAATCAAGCATGCGGACAAAAAGCAACAGGAAAATGTCGATGCGCTGCAAAATCAGATCCAACACGCCGAGGTCCATGCTACCTCACCATCTCCGGGATCTTCGCGAAGATGTTGGTGGCAAACTCCATCAGCCGGTGGTGCATCCAGGGCCCAAAGAGCACCACAGCCACCAGGACCACCACGATCTTCGGAATGAATGAGAGGGTCTGCTCGTTGATCTGTGTCGTCGCCTGGAAGATGGAAACGATCAAGCCGGCGATCAGGCCAAGAATCAGAATAGGCCCCGATACCATCAGCACGGTCATCAGGGCTTCCCGGCCCAGCGTAATGACAAAATCCTCGGTCAAGCCCGGCCCCCCTCTCCCGGTTCACCGGTCCTTCACTAGTAATACGTATTTGAGTACTGGAATGTTCTAGGTATGGTTCCTAATGATACGTCAACATCTTACTAGTGATACGGCAAAACACCATAAAACACCTGCCGGCAGGCCTGATGCCAGTGAATTGCCAAAGAAAGAGCCCGGAGTGCGATGCGTTTATCGCTCACTCCGGGCTGTTCGTCTACTGGAAGCTCTGCACAAGGTACTGCACCACAAGTCTCCAGCCGTCCATCATAATAAAGAGCAGAATTTTGAATGGCAGCGATATCATCATCGGTGGCAACATCAGCATGCCCATCGACATCAGGGTGGCTGATATGACCATGTCGATCACAATAAAGGGAATGTAGATCAGGAAGCCAATGCGAAAAGCGGTCGAAATCTCGCTTACGGCGAAGGCCGGCACCAATACATAGGTGGGCACATCGTTCTCATTTTCGGGCCGCGGCAATCCGGCCAGGTTGACAAAGAGCGCCAGGTCTTTTTCATTCACCTGGTCGAGCATGAACTCCCGGAGCGGCGCCTGTCCCCGGGTCAGCGCCTCGGCCTGCGTCAGTTCGCCCCGTAGGTACGGCTGGAGCGCCTCGGTGTTGATGCGCCCGAAGGTGGGCGCCATCACGAAGAAGGTCAGGAAGAGTGCCAGGCCCACGAGCACCTGGTTGGGCGGCTGGTTCTGGGTAGCCAGCGCGCTGCGGGTGAACGAGAGCACCACGACGATGCGTGTGAAGCCCGTCATCAGCACCATAATGGACGGAGCCAGGGAGAGAATCGTCAGCATGCCGATAATCTGCAGGGAACTGACCACATCGCGCGGCTCGTTCGACTGCCCGACTCCAATGTTCACCGTGGGAAGCGGTACGAGTGGGTCCTCGGCCAGGGCCGTTCCCACCGCCCCGAAGAGCACCATGCCGACCAGAAGCACCGCGGCTGCAAGAAGCAGCCGCCCGGACGCCATACGCAGACGCAAGGCCGCTACCTCCTACTGATCCTTCTCCTGCAGCTTGCGGAGCCGCTCCAGTTGCTGCTTCAGCCGCTCCTCGCTGCCTTCCGCATCCCCGGTCTGCGGGGGCGTCTCCGCAGTCGCACGTCCCGGCAGCCGGACCTTGGCCAGCACATCCCGGAACGAAGCGGGAATCACCGTCTCCATAGGGTTCTGCTGCGGTGCCGGCGCCTGCGCCATCACTCGCTCGATCACATCTGGCTCATCAATTGCGTCAATCAGGCTGATTCGGTCGGACGTCGAGCCGACCAAATAGATGCGGCCCCCCACTTCGAGCAGCATGATCGACCGGTCGCGCCCGGCGGGCACGTTTTCCAGTACGCGTACCATGCGGCCGCGGGAGGCCAGACCCATCCGATACCCGAGCATTCGGGTGGAGAGCCAGGCCAGCCCGAGCACAAGCCCAAAGAGGAGGACCGCTTCCATCAGCATCAAGAATCCATCCATCGAGAAGTCCCCTTCACCCGCATCAGGTTACGGGAACAAACCTACCGGAAGGACTGCACACGCTCCACCGGGCTAATAATGTCGGTGATGCGCACGCCATAGTTTTCATCGATGACGACCACTTCGCCCTTGGCGATCAGCTTGCCGTTGACCAGGACATCTACCTGTTCGCCCGCCAGCTTGTCCAGCTCCAGTACCGAGCCGGGCCCCATGGAAAGTACGTCTCGAATCTGCCTCCGGGTTCGTCCCAATTCTACTGTAACCTGTAAGGACACATCCATCAACAGTTCAATGTTGCGAGTTTCTTCCCTGAGGGGACGAGGGGACATTTCTGGAAAGCGGGCGGCCTGGAAGTTGGCCTGCGGAGCGGGGGCCATGGCAGCGGCAGCCATGCGCTGGACAGGCGGTGCTGCCGGGCCGGGGGCGGGTGCGGGGGCGGGCGCAGGGGCAGGCGCTGCCGTCCGGGACCTGGCGGCGTACCGGTCTTGCACGGCATCGGCCACCGGACCCCAGACGGGCTGCGGCATGATCAGGTAGAAGCGGCCGACATCCTCCCCGAGGGTCAGGTCGATGGCGGCGGCCATGACCGGGGTCGCAGCCGGCCACCCGGACGCCTCGGCCAGTGTGGGCAGGTTCAGCACCTCCACCGCACCGGCATAAACCCCCCGGCCCAACAGATCACCAAGGCCGGCCAGCCCGGCGTGGTTCATCTGGGTCAGCCCGTCAACCAGGGCGCCAAGGGCCGAGTCGTCCAGCGCCGAGGGCGCCACGCCGCCGTAAATCTGCGTGATCATGCCCAGGGCCAGGGGCAGCGGCACGCCAAAGAAGGCTGTGCCTTGCAGGCCCTGATTCAACGCGGTCCGGCCAAACAGCACCGGCCCCGACAACAGACCGGCCATCTCCTGAACCGTCGTCTCCATAACGTCGCCCAGGGTGGCGTGGCAGGGAGCGCCGGCCAAGTCGGTCAGCGCCTGGGAAGCCAGGCCGGGGAAATCTTTCAGCCCTTCACGGACCAGGGCGGCAGCACCGCTCGTCGGGGCGGGCTCAGAGGCGGGCGCAGCGCTCCGCGCAGGGGACAACCCCCGGACCAGGGCATCAATCTCTGCCTGGGAGATAGGCTCCTCATGCATCCTCGTCATCCCCCTTACTGGCATCGCCTTCGATCTCCACGACCACCCGGCCGCGAATCTGTCCCGGCTTGCCCTTGAACTTTGTCTCGTTGCCAACTCTGACCCGCACGGGGTCGGTCAGCTTGGTATCCAATACCACCACATCGCCGATGCCCAGTTCCAAAATTTCGCCGACGGTCAGGTCGACCCGGCCCAGTTCGGCTGACACGGGCACTTTCGCTTCGCCGACCACCGATTGAATGGCCGCCGCGTCGGCGGGGCGGATTTCGCGGGACTGGGTCTTGAACCAGTTGTGCGCAGAGAGCTTGTCCAGAATCGGCTCCAGCGTCAGGTGCGGCAGGCAGAGGGTAATGACACCCACATGCTCGCCGACCCGCACGTCTACCGCCACGGTAATGACGATTTCGCCAGGTGCTGCGACCTGCACAAACATCGGGTTGGTTTCGATGTTGCCGGGTGTCATCTTCATGTCGAGCACGTTGCGCCAGGCTTCGGCGTAAGCGTCGAGCGTGCCGCGCAGGACCCCCTGCATAACGGCCGATTCGATTTCGGTCAGCGGGCGGGTCTGCGGCATACTGCCGCCGGGGCCGCCCATCAGCCGGTCGATCATGGGGAAGGCGATGACTGGGTTGATGTCGAGCACACAGGTGCCCGGCAGCGGCGCCATGGTGAACGGGCAGATGACCGAAGGGTTAGAGATGGAGCGGATGAACTCCGCATAGGTGTTCTGATCAACCGAGCCCACGACCATTTGCACCATCGTGCGGAAACGGCCGGCGAAATAGGTCTGCAGCGGACGGATGAAGTTCTCGTGAATCATCTGCAGGGTGCGAATCTGATCCTTTGAGAACTTGTCAGGGCGCCGGAAGTCGTACTGCCGAATCCGCTTTGGCGCCTGGTTGGCGCCAGCGGCCTTCCGTGCGTCCGACTCCTGGTCCTGGTTGACCATCGCCGATATGAGGGCATCGATCTCGGCTTGGGTCAGAATGTCGCTCAAGAGCGGGAGCCCCCTCTTCTGGCCAAGAGTATTAGAACTGCACGACGATATCGGTGATCAGCACTTCATGGACGGGGGTGCCGCCCAGCAACTTGTTGACCGCCTCTTTGATATCAACCTTTAGTTTATTGGCTCCCTCGCTCCCGGTTACCTCCACAGATTGCTTTGCATTTAAAACTTGCACCACCGCATCGCGAATGCGGGGAACGTTGCTCTCCACGCTGGGCTTCAGCTTGTCATTAGAGAGGACCAGTTCCATGGTCACTTTGATGTACCGGCGTTCCTCGGCCAGGTTGGTGACAAACTCGGTCAGTTCAACGGTGTTCTCGGCGGTGATCTCCACCTGGGCGACCGGGACGCCCACGGCCCCCGCCGCCGGCCCGGGTTCCGGGCCGAAGAACTTTAGCGTCAGGAAGCTGACCCCAAAGACCGTAGCGAGGGCCACCACGGCGCCAACAATGTACAGAATGCGGTTTCTCACGCTTGCTCCTCCTCGCTTCCAGGGACGCCGCCCTATCGCGGCAGAACGACGATATCGACGCGGCGGTTCTTGGCCCTGCCCTGGGGTGTGGAATTCGGGGCTACGGGATGGCTGTCGGCATAGCCCGCCACCGAAAGGCGCCCACTTGCGATTTGATAGTAATCGTGCAGGTACCTCAGGACCACATTGGCCCGGGCGCCGGACAGCGCCCAGTTATCCGGGTACTGGGGTGTGGGTCGCATGGGCAGATCATCGGTATGCCCCTCGACCCGTATGCTGTTGCCCACCTGGCTGAGCACGCCGCCCACGGCGTCCAGCGCCGGCACGGCGGTCTGCATGATTTCGGCCGAGCCGCTGCCGAAGGCAGCGCCGGCGTCCAGCCGTATGACCAGGCCCCCGTCAGCACTTGTCTCGAATTGGGCCAGGTCGGTGGCGCCGTTGGCCTCCAGCGTGGCGGCAATCCGCCGCTTTACACTGGAGAGGCTGGCCACCGGTAACGACGCCGGACCGCTTCCGTCTGCGGTGGGCACAGTGCCGAGATCGCCGCCGCTGCTAAGCATGAGCACGAAGAAGGCGACCAGGGCGACCATCAGGTTGCCGTAGGTAAGGCTCCAGCCCGGGGCGCCCGCTGATGAGTCGGGCTCGGCGCCCCGCCGCCGGGTCCGGCGGGGGCTCGCCATCGCCTCATTCCTCTTCATCGCGGTAGGCGGGCCGCCGGACGGCCTGCTGCTCGGCAGGCAGGAAAGCGCTCAGCTTCTCCTGCAGGAGCGAGGGCGTATCGCCAAACTGAATGGCCAGAATGCCTTCCATCATCAGTTCCCGGCGCTGCACTTCGTCGGCGCCGCGCACCTTGATCTTCCCTGCGATGGGCAGGAAGAGCAGGTTGGCCAGCAGCACCCCGTAAAAAGTGGCCAACAGGGCGCTCGCCATGGTCAGACCCAGGGCGCCACCACCGTTCATCTGCCGGAGCATCTGAATCAGGCCGATCAGTGTCCCGACCATGCCGAAACCGGGGGCGAACTGGGCCATCGTTTCAAAAATGGCGGCAGCCTGCTTATTGCGCCCTTCGAGCCCGGCCAGGTCGCTCTCCAGAATCGCCCGAATCTCATCGGCATCCGTGCCGTCCACCAGGAGGGTCAGCCCCTTGCGCAGGAAGGGGTCACTGGCATACTCGGCTTCCTGCTCCAGTGCCAGCACGCCTTCCCGGCGGGCCCGCTCGGCGTAGCCGACCAGCGTGGCGGTCGTCTCAAGGGGCGCTTCACCCCCGGAGCGAAAGACGGTTTTCACCGCTCGCAAGGCAGCCTTCAGGCGGGGCAGCGGATAGTGCATCAAGGTGGCCGCCGCCGTGCCTCCCACGGTGATGGCCAGGGCAGTCAAATCGATAAAGTCCATGGGCGAGCCGCCCCGGAGCATGGCCAGAGCCACTACCACAAGGCCGGCGGCTGCGCCGATCAGGGTGGCAAAATCCACCGTGCGTCCTCTCCCCGGGTATTACTCTCCCTTGAAGGGTGTGTGAATGGAGCGCTTGTAGGCTACCACGAGCTTGATGACCGCATCGACCGATTCCTGCACGATCACCTTGTGACCGGTGGTCAGGGTAATGACCGTATCAGGTGTTGCCTCGACGGTTTCGATCAGTTCGGCGTTAACCACCAGTTCGGGCTCGTGCGCACGCAGGCGGGAAACCTTAATCATCTCCGCCACTCCTTCTTAGCGGGGGCCCTCAGGCCGGTGGGCCGGGGCCCCCATTTCCGCGGAACTTACCGCTTCAGATTGACGACTTCCTGAAGCATTTCGTCGGAGGTGGTGATAATCCTTGAATTTGCCTGGAACCCGCGCTGGGTGACGATCATGTTGGTGAATTCCTGCGAAATGTCAACGTTGGACATTTCCAGGTTGTTCGAGGCGACCAACCCCCGGCCGCTGTCGCCAGCGGCGCCGATGAGCGCCCAGCCGGAGTTGGGCGATTCGATCCAGTTATTGTTGCCATCCTTCAGAAGGCCGGCGGGATTGAAGAAGTTGGCCATGGCCACCTGTCCGACCTCGCGGTACTGCCCGTTGGTGTAGTAGCCGGTTACAACGCCCTTCTGGTCGATGTAGATGCGGTCCAAGGCGCCGGTCGGGTAGCCGTTGTAGTCCAGCATGCGCATGGTCGAAAGACCCTGGTTGTTCTTGATTGCGGGCTGGATCACCTTGGAGAAGTCCAGGGTGACGTTCATGGGGTTGGCACCGCCGCCGGGGTTAAAGCCCGTCAGGTTGATGGTGAACGGCGTGTTCGGGTTGGCGTCATTATCCCGCAGGCTGCCGTCGGCGTTGAACGCAATGCGGGAGAAGGAGCCTGCGGCTGCGATGGCAGGAACAAACGCCGTCGGGGCGGCGTAGGGCATGGTCAGCGCCTGGGCCGTACCGGCTGCATTGTAGGCCATTATGTCCCACTCGTTGTTCGCACGCTTGAAGAACTTGATGGTGATGGTATGTTCCTTGCCGAGCGAGTCGATGACTGTCATGGCTGCGGTGTGCGTGGCCGGGTTGGCATCAAACGGTGCTGCTGCGGGCGGTGCGTAAACCGTTGCCTCTGCGTTCAGGGACTGGTCAAAGCCGACCATTGTCGTCGGCGAAGCGAGCACCGCGTCCGCCACGGGCAGCTGAATGTCCTGCATCTGCGAAATGTCGCGGGGCGGGAAGAGGCCCGTCGCCTTGTTGGGCATCCAACCCTGGACCCGCTGGCCGGAGGCCGGGTTAACCAGGTAGCCGTCGGAGTCAAAGTCAAAGGTCCCGGCCCGGGTGTAGACAAAGCGGCCGCCGTCCCGCAGGACGAAGAAGCCGTTGCCCGAAATGGCCAGATCGGTCGCCTTGCCGGTCGCCTGGAGATTGCCCGGCTCCTGGATGGTATCAATGGAGGAAACGCCGACACCAAGGCCGACCTGCTTGGGGTTGACGCCACCACGGGAGACGCCCGGCGATGTGGCGCCCTGCATGGTCTGGTTGTACTGTTCAGCAAAGTTGACCCGGGACGCCTTAAAGGCGGTGGTATTGACGTTGGAGATGTTGTTACCAATCACGTCCATGCGGATCTGGTGAACACGCATACCCTGCACACCGGCCGAAAGAGCACGCATCATAACAAAAATGACCTCCCTGTAGGGTGATTCACCTGCGCGCCTGAGTCTGCCATCCCTGGCGGCGCGCAAGTGGCGGGCGATCCCGGCAGCTTCAGGCCGGAATCCGGGGCCCCCTCTACCTGAGGTCCAGCCCCCTGTGGCTCATCTTACAGAATCACGGCGCTGTCGATATTGGTGAAGATGTTCTCCTTCACCCGGTCGCCATCGACGGCGGTAATCACGGTCCGGTTCTTTACGCTGACTACGAGGGCCAGATCCCTGTCCCGCATCAGAATCAGAGCATCCCGGGCGCCTTTCTGGGCCGCACGGTCTACGGCGCTGGCCAGTTCCTTCATTTCCGCTTCGCTCAGGGGCCGCCGGCTTGCGTTGAGCCGCTCCTGCGCATGGCCCGACAGCTTCACAGGCTGGGTGAGCGCCTGGTCGAGCAGTTTTTGGAACGTACCGGGCGAAGGCGTGGTCTGGGACTTCTGGGGCTGTGCTGGAGCGGGCTGGCCTACCGGTCCCACGGGCCGCTGCCCGATAAAGATCCGATTGGTCATGTGGCTCACTCCCCTTTACTTGGCGTCCACCTGCGACACCTTTTCGAGTTCCACTTCAACAAACTCGTTGGTCTTGACCTCGATCTTGAGCATAGGCTTGCCTTCAACCACCCGCACGCTGACCGCCGTTCCTTCCACGGGCCAGCCGTCCGTATCTGTGGCCGTTACGTGCTTGCCGAGAGCGCTCAGCCCGTAGTTCATGTTGGAGGACAGGCCGACGTTCATCATCTGCTCCAGCGAACTGAACTGGGCCATCTGGGCGATGTACTCACGGTCTTCCATCGGTTTGAGCGGATCCTGATACCGCAGCTGGGTGATCAGGAGCTTCAGGAAGTCGTCCTTGCCAAGGGTCGTCTTGTGCTCCCGCTGCTGCGGCTGCTGAGTCTGGGTCTGTCCGACCTTGTACCAGTTGGTCGGATCATAGGTGACCGCCACGAACGTCGCTCCTTTCGGTTACGCCAAGCTGTTGAGCCGCACGCCGGTGCCGCGAAGCGACCACGGTGCCGGGGCGGGGCGGCTCTGGGCAGGGGCCGGGTCCTGCGGGTTCCGGTTCTCCTGATGATGCTGGCGCCAGTGGGACTGCTGCTGCTGAGGCTGTCGCTGCTCGCCCTGCCGGGAGTGCTGCGGCAGACCGCCGTCGCTGCCCACCGTTACGTGGACCTGTTCGACCTGGAATCCCTGCTCAGAGAGCCGGGTCTTCAGTTGGTCGAGGTTGGCCTCCAGCGCCGCCTTTACCGCCATGTCCTGGGCGACCAGGTTGGCCCTGATTGCACCGTCGCCTACCACCAACTTGACGGCGATATGGCCCAGGTGCTCGGGGTGGAGGTTGAGCCGGACTTCCGACTGCTTGGAATCGACCATCACCTTGATGAAGCGGGTCACCTGCCGCACGACTTGCTCGGGCTCCACAGGCTGCCTGGGGCTCTCCTGGGGTCCATCAGCCGCGGCTGCGGCGTGCTGGCGAGATACCGGGGACGATTCGATGCTGCTGGTTACGGTGCCGGGTTCGGGGTCGTTCTCCTCGACAGCCGGGGCTGCTGCCTCCGCCACCGTGGGCTGCTGCCCCGTGAACTGGGCGCCGGAGCCATCGGACTGGGCGGGCTGGCCATCGGTACCGGTCTTGCCGGCGTCCATCACCAGCTTGACGAGATCCTGGAAGGTCGGAGTTGTGTCACCCTGGGCGGATTCGGGGGCCTCAGTGGCAGCCGGGGTTTCGCCCTTCGCCATCTGAACGGCTTTCTGGACAAAGGCTTCCAGTTCGGCGCCCGCCTGGGTCGCCTCGTGGACCACGGGCAGGGCCTGATCTCCGCCGGGCGCAGGGGCCTGGGGTTCGGCAACCGGGGCCGGAGCCATGGCCTGGGCCGCCTGTGCTTGAGCGGCGGCGACGGCCTGGATCTGGGCGAGCGAGGGCAACGTGGCCTCAGGGCCCGGTGTGGGCGCCTGCCCTTCAGCCTCTTCATCAGCCTCCTCTGAAGCCTGCGGAACCGGAACCGATTCGAGAGGCACAGGGGTGGGAGCAACGGGACCGGTCAGCCACAGTGGCAGGCCAGTCAGGCCTCCTTCAGGTGAAGCGGGTGCGTTCGGGGAACTCCCCGGGATTCCGGCATCACTCTGGGCTGCAGCGGTGTTTCCACCCTGCCCGGGAACCTCTCCGACCCGGGCCGCCAACTGCCCAGGCAACTGGGCGAAGGCCTGTCCCTGTGCGCCGGCCTGTGCAGCCCCCGGCTGGCCCGGAAGCATCTGCGCCGCTGCCTGCGCGCCCCGGGCGCCCAGCATGGCTTCCAGCAAGATTCCCTGGAAGACCCCCGCCCCGGCCCCGGACTGCCCGGAACCCCCTGCAGGTAACTGGTTCCCGGCTGTCGGAACGGTCGGAACGAAACTGATCATCTGCTGCAAACGTTCACCTCCTCTTCGTGGGATGTGATCTGCCGGCGATGATGCCGGCAAAAGTTAAGGCGTCCCAGAAGGCTGTGCGAGCGCCGGCATCATATCGAAGATGCGGGCCGCACGGTAGGCATTCATGCCACCGAGAAGCTTCCCAATCTCCTCAGCGGTCATGTATTTGAGAATCCGGACGACTTCCGCATCGGTCAGCGCTTCGAAGAAAGCGGCCTGCTGCGTGCGGCTCATGTTCCGGACAAACTCCACCTTGTCAAGCTCCGACCGAAGCTGGCCCTGTAACTGAACCTTCAGGGCGTCGGTTTCCGCCACGGCCTTATCTAGCTGCGCCTGCAGCTTCTTGAGCGTCTCTTCCTTCGCCTTCAGGTCAGCCTCTTTCTGCTTGAGCCGGGCTTCTTCGGCCTCGGCCAGCGCCAGGCGGGCGGCCGCTTCGTCCATCAGCTTGGAGAGCGCAGAATCGGCGGCGGGTACTGTTCCGCCGGTGCTCGGCGGCGCCGTTGTCCCGGCCGTGGAACTCCCCGGGGTGGGCGTCTTCCCGGCGGGTGCATCTCCGCCAGCAGCAGCAGGCTCTGGCGTCGCGGACTTGTTCCAGAGGATGGGCCAGACCTCATCGAACAGCATCGGTCCGACGACGGGAATCGCCTCCAGCCGTGCCTGAACCGGCTCCACCATCTTGCCGACCAGATAGGTCAGACCCGCCAGAAGCAGCGGGATCAGCAGCAGCCAAAGCAGCCACTTGCCCCCTCGCTTCCCCTTTGGCGCCAGCGGTGAAAGCGCAGGTCCGCTGCGCAACCCTCCGCCGCCAAGTTGACCGGCCAGCGGGCGGCCCCCGATCAGGGGCGTCTGAGACGGTTTGGACATGAAGAATCAGGCCTCCTCTCCCTATACATCGGGTTCAGCGGCCTGACTGTTAAGGGTCTGACGGCTCCCATATTCATCTAACTCTTTCTGTTCCTGCTGGAGAGCTTCTAACTGATACTGCTCCAGTCGGCGCTCGCGCAGCTTCTCCAGCGCACGCTCCTTCCGGCGGGCGCCCAACAGCGCAAGACGGCGGCGCTGCGTCTCAGCCACCGCATCGGCCAGGCGCAGTTCGGCGGCCTCCAGCTGCCGCTGCAAGAAGGTGACAAACGTACGGAGGGACGCGAACTCAAACGCGGTCAGCCCCGAGCGCTCCCGCTGCCCCGCCTCCTCCGTACGCCGCACCAACTCTGCCCGGGCCTCGGAAACCAGGCCCCTGGCCGTCGCCTCGGCTGCGACGGCTTTGCCAAGCGCCCGCTTGACCTGCTCAGTCTCCTGGCTCCGCAGCCGGAGCACTCGTTCCAGCGAAAACCGAAATCGTTTCACCCGTCATTACTCCCCTTCCGGGAAGATGGCTGCAAGCGCCCGGAGCGCCGCATCCAGGTCGGTCAGGTCATGGGTCGACTGCACCAGGAACTGATTGATGGCCGGGAGCTTCTCAAGCGCCCGGTCCAGCGCCGCGTTTGCGCCTACCTGATACGCCCCGATATTGACCAGATCCTCATTCTCCCGGTAAACGGCCAGGCTGGCCCGCAGCTTCGCCGCGATTTTGCGATGGCCCTGGCTGGTCACCTGCGGCATCGTCCGGCTGACGCTACCCAGCACATCGATCGCCGGATAATGGTTCATGGAGGCCATCCGGCGGGAGAGCACGATGTGGCCGTCCAGAATACCGCGCACAGCGTCAGCGATGGGCTCGTTCACGTCGTCGCCATCGACCAGTACCGTGTAGATGCCGGTAATGGAGCCCTTCTCGCTGTTGCCCGACCGCTCCAGCACCTTGGGCAGCATGGCAAAAACGGAAGGCGTATAGCCCCGGGTCGCCGGCGGCTCGCCGACGGCCAGGCCCACCTCACGCTGGGCCATGGCCAGGCGGGTGACCGAGTCCATCATCAGCAGCACATCGAGCCCCTGGTCGCGGAAGTATTCGGCGATGGCCGTGGCGACCAGGGCGCCCTTGATGCGCACCAGCGCCGGCTGGTCCGAGGTGGCCACAACCACCACCGACCGCTTCAGCCCCTCTTCACCCAGGTCCTCTTCAATAAACTCCCGCACTTCACGGCCGCGTTCGCCGATCAGCCCGATCACGTTGACGTCGGCCGTGGTGCCCCGCGCCATCATGCCCAGCAGTGTCGACTTGCCGACGCCCGAGCCTGCGAAAATACCGATCCGCTGGCCCTTGCCCACGGTAATCAACCCGTCAATGGCCCTCACCCCGGTCGACAACGGTGCTGAAATGCGTTGCCGGGAGAGCGCGTCAGGCGGCATCGCATTGACCGGGTAGGTGCCGTCAGAATCAACCTTGCCCAGACCGTCCATGGGCCGGCCAAGCCCGTCCAGGACCCGGCCCAGCAGGCCCGGTCCAACACCAACGGGGTGGGTCATGCCGGTTGCCCGAACTTCCCACCCCGGCGAAAGCCCCTCCAGCACGCCCAGGGGCATCAGGAGGGTCGATTTGTCACGAAAGCCAACCACCTCGGCCCAGAGCCCGTTCCGGCTGCCGTCGCCCGGGGAGAGCCAGCACAGCTCGCCCACCATGGCCCTGGGGCCGCGGGAGTGAATGACAAGGCCCACAACGCCGGTCACCTGCCCCACCACGGGGGCAGGCTCGGTCCGGCTCACACGCTCATGAAGCGCAGCCCAATTGAGCGCCACGCCTATCGCTCCTCTTCTCGGACTTCGGACTCGACAACGGCGAGCTGCTGATCAAGCCGCCCGTCAATAAACCCCTGGGCGCCCTGCACCAGGAAGTCACCCTTCTCCAGCGCCGGGTCGGCCTCCACCACCACCCGGCGGGCGCCGGGAATGGCGGCAAGCAGTCGGCCACGCTGCTCCTCCAGAATCTGCTGCACTTCCGGCGAGACCCGCACCTGCGGCTCCTCTTCGCCCTTGCACTTCGCCAGGGCCGCTTCCAGCATGGGGAGCACCGCCGTCGGCGTGAGGGCCAGTTCGGCCCGCAGTATCTGGCGGGCCATGGCAAACGCCAGATCCAAAAGCTGCTCCCGGGATGCGTCCAGCATGCGGTCCCGCTCGGCCAGGGCACCCTCACGAATGGAGACCGCCGCTGCCTGCGCTTCGGCCAGCAGCGCATCGGCCTCCTGGTTGGCGCCGGCCACCAGCCGCGAGGCTTCGTCCTGTCCGGCCTGCAGCCCTTCGGCGTGACCGACCGCCCACCCCTCTTCGTAACCCGCCTGCCGGGCGGCCTCCCGCAGTTGCCCGGCCCCGGCCTCTGCCTCGAATAGCAGCGCATGGGCGCGTTCCTCAGCATCGGCCACCCGCCTGGCGGCCGCCTCCTCTGACTCCGCCAGCACGTGGGCCGCCCGGCGCTCCATGGCCCGGGCCTGGGCTTCCGCCTCGGCCGCTGCCTCGCTATGCACCTGTACCGGGGCGGGTGCCATCCGGGGCCATTCGGGCTCCCGCGGCGGCACCTCAGCCGGCAATCCCTCCGAAAGCGAAGGAGGCAGATCACGATCTGTGACCTGCTCCAGGGCTGGGAACGCGAAACGCGCCCCCACATCCGTTCCTGATTTAATGACACGTGTTCCGCGAGACCTCGGCTCGCCGGTCTGACTAGACGACAATGTCTTCGCCTCCGCCTCTGCCGCCTACGATAATCTCGCCCAGCTCCTCGAGTCGGCGGATGATATTGACGATCTTCGTCTGTGCCTCTTCCACATCACGCAGCCGCACGGGGCCGAGGTAATCCATCGCCTCGCGCAGGTTGTCCTGCGCACGGCGCGAAATGTTGGAGTAGATCTTCTTCTTGACCTCTTCCGAAGCCACCTTGAGGGCCAGGGGCAGGTCCCGCTGCAGGTCGACCTGACGGAGGACCGCCTGGAGCGACCGGTTGTCCAGCGTGACAATATCTTCGAACAGGAACATCCGCTTCTTGATCTCGTCGGCCAGCGACGGGTCCTGCACGGCGAGGGACTCCATAATCGTCCGCTCGGTGCCGCGGTCAACCCGGTTCAGCACCTCTACGACCGACTCGACACCGCCAGCAGCGGTGAAGTCCTGGTTGACGACGCTGGAGAGCTTCCGCTCCAGCACCCGCTCCACTTCCTTCAGCACTTCCGGGCTCGTCCGGTCCATAATTGCCATCCGCCGGGCCACATCCGCCTGCCGCTCGGGCGGCAGCGACGCCAGCACCACCGATGCCTGCTCAGGCTGCAAATAGGCCATGATCAGCGCAATCGTCTGCGGATGCTCGCCCTGAATAAAGGAGATCAGCTGGTTCGGGTCTGCCTTGCGGACAAACCCGAAAGGCCGGACCTGCAGCGACGCTGTCAGCCGCTGCAGAATCTCCATCGCCTTATTGGAGCCCAGTGCGCGTTCGAGAATCTCCTTGGCGTAATCAATACCGCCCTGAGAAATATACTGCTGCGCCTGATGGATTTGATAAAACTCATACAGGACCTTTTCGCGGATATCCGGGGCGATTTGGCGCTGGGAAGCGATCTCCAGCGAAATGGCCTCGATCTCT
>JARBUG010000008.1 GCA_029239785.1 Symbiobacteriaceae bacterium
GTTCTCGGTCAACTGGCCCTTGCTGCTGCTCAGTGTGCTGATTGCCACCGCCCTGAAGCTGTACGTGGATCAGCGGAAGATTGCCGCGTTCCTGAAGCGGAATCAGAAGGCCGGGGTGATTGGCGCCACGGCTGTGGCGGTTACGACGCCGCTCTGCTCGTGCGGAACGACTGCCGTCATTCTGGGCATGATGGCCAGCATGGTTTCGTGGGCACCGATTGTGGCGTTTATGGTCGCCTCGCCCCTGACGTCGCCGCAGGAGCTGGTCTACAGCGCCGGGCTCTTCGGTTGGCCGTTTGCGATCGCGTTCTTCGCCTCGTCGATTCTGCTGGGGCTGGCGGGCGGCGTCGTGGCTTATGTACTGGAGCGGGCCGGCTGGCTGAAAGGCCAGTACCGCATGCAGCCCATGGCCGGGGGCCAGGCGGGTGATGTAGCGGAAATCACCGGCGGGACCTCCGCCCGCCCCGGGCTGCGGGCCTTCGCCACCGAGTTTTCTCGAGTCGGCGGCCGGTTGCTCATCCTCTTCCTGGGCTTCGCCTTCATCGGGTACCTGCTCAACGGCCTGATTCCCGAGGCCTGGATTACCAGCCTGTTCGGCTCAGGCAAGGTCTACGGGGTGCCGCTGGCTGCGACCCTCGGCCTGCCGCTCTACATCAACACCGAAGCCTCGCTGCCCCTGGTCCGGTCCTTCTTCGACCTGGGCATGAGCCCCGGCGCCACGCTCGCCTTCCTCATTACCGGGGCAGGCACCTCGCTCGGCGCCCTGGCCGGGGCCCTCACCATCGCCCGGTGGCGGGTCGTGGCAGTCGTGGTGGGCACGCTCTGGGTTGGCGCCATCGCCATCGGGTACGTCTATAATGCACTGGTTGCCCTGGGACTGGTGTAGGCGGGGGCCTAATACCGGCCCATGCCGAGAGGGTCTAGGCACCCTCAATGGGTGCCGTAACCCGTCAGGCGTGGGCCGAATCTCAACCGGCCCATGCCGAGAGGGGCTAGTTCAACTCACTGCGGTGCTCGGGTTCGGGTGCAGGTGGCGGGGCGCCGTGCGGCAGCGACAGCGGAATCGCACGCACGCGGTCGATGCGGTGCCCGTCCATGCGCTCGACAATCAGGCGCCAGCCCTTGGCCTGCACCTCGTCGCCCACCTGCGGAATATACCCCAGCAGGTGCAGCATATAGCCCGCCAGCGTTTCGTAGTGCGAACTCGGCGGAATCGTGATGTTCAGCTCCTCGGCGACTTCGTCCATGGTGTCGGCGGCGTCCAGTTCATGCTCGACGTGCTCACGCCCGGCGGCAAGGGGCTCCTCCGCCACCTCTCCGACAATCTCCTGCAGCAGGTCTTCCAGCGTCACCAGCCCGGCGATGCCGCCGTACTCATCCACCACAATCGCCATCTGTTCATCGGCGACCTGCATCTCTTTCAGCAGGCCCAGCGCCTGCTTCGCCTCGGGCACGAAGCGGGCGGGGCGCATGACCGCAGAGACCGGCGTTTCGGCGGCCTTCTCATCGCAGTGGTAGAGCAGGTCCTTCACCGTCGCGATGCCTACGATATCGTCGTAATCCTTCCGGTAAACGGGATACCGCCAGAACCCGTGCCGACGGGCGTTTTGAATCGCCTCCACCAGCGACTCGTCCTGGTGGAGGCATTCCATTTCCGGGCGCGGCACCATGATCTGGCGAACCAGCCGGTCGCCAAAGTCGAACACGCCGGCGATGATCCGCTTCTCGGCATCCTGGAGTTCATCGTGCTCCTCCACGTAGAAGCGGAGCTCCTCTTCGGAGATGGACTCCTCCTTCTGCTCCACTTTGCCGCCCAGCATCCGCACGACCAGGTTGGTCGAGGCCGTGAGCAGGGCGATGAACGGCCCGGTGAACCTGGCAATGAACTGCACGGGTCGGGCGACAAAGAGTGCGATGCGCTCCGGGGATTGCAGGGCCATGCGCTTGGGCACCAGTTCGCCCAGCACGAGCGTGATATACGAAAGCGCCAGCGTGACCGTCACGAGGGCGACGGTACTCGCCACCGACGGCGCCAGCCCCAGCGACTGCAGAAAACCGGCCATGTCGTTGGAAAGGCCCACAGCTGCCGAGGCGCTGGCCAGAAAACCCGCCAGGGTGATGCCGACCTGAATCGAGGCCAGGAAGCGGCTGTGATCTTCCATGAGCCGGATCAGCGCCTGGGCGGACGTGTTACCCTGCTCAGCGAGCTGCCGTATGCGTACGGGCCGCGAGGAGACCACGGCGATTTCGCCGGCTGCGAAAAACGCGTTCAACAGTACCAGTCCTGCGATGAGGGCAAACTGCGGCCAGTGTTGCATGGTTTTCCTCCAGTGCATGGCCATTCTCTGGAGGCATGGCGCACTCCATAGCTATAGAGTGCTCGGGTCAGGCGGTGGCCAATCGCCGCAGGATCACGGTTTGATACGGCACACCGGCGATTTTGGCCGTTTCGGTTCGTTCGATGATCAGGCTGGTGTGGGCGACGATCGGACCCAGTTTGCGCGTGATGTCCGAGAAGAGCAGGTTGGCAAAAACGTTGCCCACGCGGCGGCCCAGCCCCGGCGCTTCATCATCCGGAACGAATTTGTCGAAGATGACGGCCCGGCCACCGGGTTTCAGGACCCGCTCCACTTCCCGGATGCAGGCCACGGGGTCGGGGATGACGGCCAGAATCAGGTGGAGGATGACGGCGTCGAACCGGGCTGCGGGCAGGTCCAGGGCCTGGCCATCCATGACCCGGGCATCGACCGGGCGCCCCAGGGCCTGCGCCCGCTCCCGCAGGCGGTCGAGCATGGCGGGCGTCAGGTCGATGGCGGTCAGGCTGATGCCCGGGGGCAGGTGCGGCAGGTCGGCGCCCGTGCCGGCGCCCACGATCAAGACCTCCTCACCGGGCAGCGGGCGGAGCAATTCGATCGAGCGGCGGCGGTATGTAGGAAAGGCAGCGATGCGGTCGTAAATGGGCGCCCACAGCGTGTAGCGGATTCGGTTCCAGACGTTTGTGTTGATCGTCATGGGTCTGTCTCTCCCGTTCATTTAGATACTCGTTTGAATGTAATAATAGACGATCCCACAGATTTCGTCAATCAGAAAAGAGACTCGCGCAACGCTGTGCGCGAGCCCCCTGTTTCAACCGGTCAGCCTGCGGCCACCTGCTCCCGGCTGGCCTCCAGCAACGGGCGCAGGAACTGGCCGGTGTACGACCCGGGCACCTTCGCAACCTCCTCCGGCGTCCCGGCCGCCACGATGTAACCGCCCGTTTTGCCCGCTTCTGGTCCTACATCGATTACATAATCGGCATTCTTGATCACATCGAGGTGATGTTCGATCACCAGCACCGTGTGACCGGCATCCACCAGCTTGTTGAGACAGTCCAGCAGCCGCTGGATGTCCGCCCAGTGCAGGCCGGTAGTCGGCTCATCCAGGATGTACAGGTTACGCGAACCCTTTCGGATCTTGCCGAGCTCCGTAGCCAGCTTGATGCGCTGGGCCTCGCCGCCCGAGAGCGTGCTGGACGACTGCCCCAGCTTGATGTACCCCAGCCCCAGCTCCGCCATCACCTTCAGCTTGTGCTGAATATACTTCTCGTCGGCAAAGAAACCGATCGCTTCCTCCACCGACAGGTTCAGCACCTCGGAGATGTTCTTCCCCTTGTGCTGCACCTCCAGCACGTCCCGGTTGAAGCCGGTGCCCTTGCAAACCGGGCAGACCGTCTCCACATCGGGCATGAACTGCAGCTCGGTGACAAGCACCCCGGCACCGGCACACTCATCGCAGCGGCCATGCTTGCCGTTCGGGCTGAAGTGCCACACCTCGTAGCCACGGGCCCGGGCGAGGTCCGTTTCAGCGAACAGGCGGCGGATGCGGTCAAAGAAGCCGACGTACGTCGCCGGGTTCGACCGTGAACTCCGGCCGATGGGCGACTGATCGATGTTGATCACGCCGCTGATCTGCTCATGCCCGACGATCGCGCCGTGCTCGCCCGGAATCACCCGCGGATCGTGCGCCAGCGAGTGTAGCTTCTTGTAGAGGATGCCGTTGACCAGGCTGCTCTTGCCCGACCCGGAGACCCCGGTGACGCAGACCAGCCTGCCAAGGGGGATATCCACAGTCACATCCTTCAGGTTGTGGTGCCGGGCGCCCTGAATGGTGATGAACTTGCCGTTGCCTGGCCGGCGTGCCCGGGGCACGGCGATCTGACGGCGCCCTGTGATGTAGTCGCCCGTGAGGGAGTGTGGATTCGCCGTGATCTGCTGAATGCTCCCCTCCGCCATCACCCTGCCGCCGTGCTCGCCCGGCCCGGGGCCGATCTCGATGATGTGGTCAGCCGCGCAGATCGTGTCCATGTCGTGCTCCACCACGATGACCGTGTTGCCGGCATCGCGAAGGTGGTTCATCGTGCCGATGATCCGATAGCTGTCGCGCGGGTGCAGGCCGATGCTCGGTTCATCCAGCACGTAAAGCATGCCGGAGAGGCCCGAACTGATCTGCGTCGAGAGTCGGATGCGCTGGGCCTCGCCGCCCGACACGCTATCGCCGCGCCGGTTCAGACTGATGTAGTTCAGCCCCACATCAAGCAGCAGCTTGAGCCGGCTCACGATTTCAGCGATAATCTGCTCGCCCACTTTCTGCTTATCCACAGGCAGGGGCAGATGCTGCATGAAGCCCAGCAACTCATCGACCGGCAGTTCGCCAAGCTGGTAGATGTTCTGCCCGTTCAGGGTGATCAAGAGGCGGGAGCGGCGCATCTTCATGCCACCACAATCCGGGCAGGGCCGCTCGGCCATGTGCCTCTTAAAAGTGAACTCGTATGCGGTGTCGGCGGTGCCCTTGCGGGCGGCCCGCTTGTAGAGGCTGTCGATCATTGGAACCAGCCCTTCGTAGCTGATGCTCTTGCCCGCCTCCGGCAGCTTCTTCCGAAGATCAGGCGGCTGGACCAGTGGGAACTTCCCGCCCTTTGTGCCGTAGAAGAGAACATCGCGGGCCATATCCGGCAACTCGTCGAGCGGCTCGTCCATGCTGAAGCCATAGTGCTGCGCCAGACTGTAGAGGAGCATGTATTTGTACGGGTGCTTCACGCTCATCCAGGTGTTCGACAGGGCGCCCTGCCGCACCGACTTGTGCGGGTGCTCCACCACCAGGTGCGGCATCGCCTTGAGGTACGTGCCGATGCCCCGGCAGGTCTCGCAGGCGCTCTCGGAGTCGTTCGCCGTGAAGTAGAAGGGCAGCAGTTCGCCGATGACGGCATGGTGCTCCGGGCAGCCGAAGCCTGCATAAAAGCGCTGTCTGACGGCGTCTGTGACCTGCTCGCCGGCGATTTCGATGCAGAGGAACCGATCACCCACCAGGAAGGCGTGCTCAAGCGCATCGGTCAGCTGACGCGTGATGTTCTCCGCCACCACGAACTTGTCGACAAAGACCTCCAGCTTGTGAGGCACGTTTTCATCCAGGTCGTGCTTCCGGCTGCTGTCAAACGGCTTGCCGTCAATGCGGAACTTGCGGTACCCCTTCTTTCGGATCTGGTCGAAGAGATACGAATAGTTCTCACCGTAGATCTTGTCCACGGGGGCGTAGATCTCCACAGCGGTGCCCTTCGGCAACGAGAGAATGTGCTCGGCAAGCTGGTTTGTGGTCTTCGGGTGGAACTGGCGGCTGCAGTACGGGCAGGTGGCGACCCCCATCGAGGCGTAGAGCAGCCGCAGGTAGTCGGAGATGTCGGTCATGGAGCCCACGGTCGAGCGGGGGTTCCTGATGCCCTTCTTCTGCTGGATCGCCAGCACGGGGGAGAGGCCGAAGACGAAATCCACATCCGGCTTGCGTAGCTGAGAAGTGAAGCGGCGGGCGTATGTATCGAGGGATTCGAGGAAGCGGCGCTGCCCTTCAGCGAAGATCACGTCGAAGACGAGGCTGGACTTGCCCGAGCCGCTTACGCCCGTGACGACGGTGAGCGCGTCCTTCGGGATGGTCACACTGACGTTCTTGAGGTTGTTCTCACGAGCACCGCGCACTTCGATCTGTCGGATCATCGGACATGCCCCCCATCGTAGTAGTAAGCGACTTCGTCCACGAAGGCCCGGCTCTTGTAGGTCAGTTCGACCGGTGCGGAGAGCTTCTCGATGATGCCCAGTCCGGCCAGCCACTCACAGGCATCAACGATCACGTCGTCGGAGACCCGCGGGAGGCGTTCGCACAGCTCGGTGAGTCCCATGGTGGTGCCCTTCTCTGCCAGGGCATCAAGCACGACCGCAAAGATGCGCCCGGCGCGTTCGGTCAGGTAGGTTTCGACCCGGTCGAGCGCCTGCCGCATGACGGCCGCATCCTTCGGCTGCTGCGCAAGGTCGGTGTAGATGGCGCGGAAGAAGGGTTCGTTCAGTTCCAGCGCCTGCTGGATCACTTCCCGGGCCGGAATCTGGTCGGCCAGGGTGACCTCGATGATGGCCAGGTGATCGAGGGCGCGCATCAGCCAGTAGTAGCTGTAGAGGGCGTCGCCCCTCACCACCAGCCACTTCTGCGCCTTTGCCAGGTCTGCGACCGCGTAGGAGCCGCGTGTGGCCAGGTTCAGTTGCTGGTCGTGCTCACCGAGCTCGAGCATGGACTCGTACAGCTCCCGGAGGGTCTCGTCGGTGGTGTAGAGCAGGGTCGTTTTCGACAGCCAGGAGTGGAAAACGCCGCTGCGCAGACCTGTGTCGAGCTGGCGCTTGAACTTGCGCCGGTCGAACGTGGCAGCGTTGATGATGATGCTATCTTCCACCATGCTGAAGTGACCGGTGGGCTTCTTTGCGTCATCCACAATCAGGATGACGTCGATGTCGGACTTCTCCCAGACCACGTCGTGGTACAGGCTGCCAGCCAGGATTACAGCGAGCACGTACTTGTCTTGCTTGACTTTCTCGACGAACGCGTTGAGGGCACGGGTGTACTTCTGCTGCAGGTCAGAGCCCATGGCGGCACCATCCTTCCTGATGTCGTGAGCGCTCATGGAGCATACTGCGATTTGGCCGGGGGTGCAAAACGACGGTGGCGTGGTGGTATGCGGTGTCATGTAGCCGCGTTCCTGCATCTAGGGGGTGCGAGGAATTCCGGGTTTTTTCTTGCCAATCGACTGCTTTACTGGTATAGTAATAATGTTGAGGCGAACGAAATTGGCGTTATGAGCGGGGCTTCCCAATTTGGGATGTGGCCCGGCTTTTTTGTTTTGTGGCGGGATGTGTGTCGGGCAGGCACGAGAAAAAGAGGGTCAGGCCTTTTGGGCTGACCCTCTTTCATTTAGATACTTGTTGGCATCCACCTGATGGCCAAGCTGCGGTGCCTGGCAGTTAGCCAATGGAGCAGCGGCCCAGATGTGGCACCGTCACGCTCCACCCAGGTCGCCGGTTCGACGAGATAATGACACCCTTCCAGGGCGCAGCGAGTGATATTCTTTCGTCGAAGACGCACCCCCAGACCTGTTCAGACCCGGGACAGCCGACAAACCCTCCCTGAGCACGATAGGTTCGGACAGGGACCGACAGGATTCGTCAGGCCTCGCAGCTGCTTCAGCCGTGAATGACCGCCGATCCGGGACGGGGAGCCTGTTTCGGCGAGAAAGTATCACTCTTAAGTCATAAAACAACTGTCAAAGACTCGTCGAACCGAGGCTTGCCCGGTCCGGTGCCCCCCACGACTCACGTTTGGCCTGGCCGTTGAACGCTGTCACGGCCGTGTGACCATGTAGATGCCCCCGCCCTCCGTCCACCGCAGGCTGTCACTGGTCTTGATGGGAACCCGTTCGCCGGTGGCAAGATTGATCAGGAACTGCCTTTGCTCCCCGGCGTCCAGGGTCTGGAGCACAAGCGGGCCATCGGGTAAGGGGCGGGCATACCCGGATAGCGAGTCCACCACCACACCGCTCGCATCGAGCAGGGCCGTTTCGTTGGATACCCTGCCGACTCGCGCGAGGATTCGCCCTTCGGGCAGCCAACCGGTGAGCAGGTGCCCTTCGAACGAGCGGACCAGCTCGCCTGAGAAGGGATCGACGATACGGGTGCGGGCGCCCTAGTTGCCCGGGGCGTTGGGCCCCCACAGGGCGAGGTGGCGCCCAGACGGTGATGGCTCAACGAGCCAGGTCAGGGCGACTTCAGCGATCGTTTCAAACTTGTCCTGGGCAGGGTCGCCGAGCCAGATGTGGTCACCGACCAGGAGCAACCGGCCGTCGGGGAGTTGGTGCGCATAGGCGTACCAGCCGGTGGGGTCGGGGCCGGTCAGTTTGGTGGAGGTCCCGGTGGTGAGATCAAGCAGGTAAATGCCAGTTGACTGGGTCCACGGAGATGGGTAGAGGATGGCCACGTTGTGGTCAGCCTGGACGTGGATCGCGTGGGTGTCTGTGCCCGGCGGCAGCCGAACGGTCAGGTACGGGGCGGTCTCGTCTGCAAGAAGCGCATCGGCCTTGAATAGATGTAGGTTGGAGACAGACGGGGGAGCAGGCTGTTCTAGTGACGGAGGGGTCACGGGTGGGGCTGGCATCCACATCTTGACCAGGGCGTTTCTGTTCACTTGGACAGTTACCTCCGCTGTCGAACGGTGGTACTTGCTGATAATAACGACCGAACCCTTCAACAGGTTACAGCCCGGGGCCTCCCGGGCAGCAAAAAGGCTGGGCCGCAATGGCTCAGCCTTTCATTCGTCTACACCCCCAGGCTGACGAGCCGCCCGCCGGAGGGGTCAACTAACCCCTGGTCGGTCAGCTTCAACTCCGGAATCACCGACAGCGCCAAAAATGAGAGCGTCATGAACGGCGCCGGAATTGACACGCCCAGTTGCTGCGCCGCCGCCTCCAGGTCGTCGAGCGCCTCCACCACTTCGGGCAGGGACTGCTGCGACATGAGCCCCGCTACCGGCAGGGGCAGCCGGGAGACCACTGCGTTGTTGTGAACTGCGGCAAACCCGCCGCCGGTGGCGGCGACAGCCTCCGCCGCGGCCAGAATCTCCTCATCATCAATGCCGGCGACGATGATGTTGTGCGCATCATGCGCCACGGTTGATGCGATGGCGCCCCGCTTCAGGCCCAGGCCGTGGACCAGACCGATGCCCACGCCCCCGGTCCGGCCGTGCCGCTCGATCACGACGAGCTTGGCAAGGTCCCGGTCGGGGTCGGCCTTGATCTCGCCATGTGACACGGTTGGTGTCATCGTCAGGGACCGGGTCACAATCTGCCCGGGAATCACGCCGATCACCCGTACATCGCCGCCCGGGGCGGGGAGGCGCAGACGGTCGGTGGTCAGGTCAGGCAGCTTCACTGTATGTAGCAGGCGTTGGTCGATGGGCGGCTTCACGTCGGTCAGCGGCTCGCCGTTCCCGGCCACAAGGGCGCCCGCCTTGTACACCGCGGAGCAGGCGAGCGTCGCCGGATCGAGGACGGCCAGGTCGGCCCAATAGCCCGGGGCGACGGCGCCCCGGCGCCGGATGCCGAAGAACTGGCAGGTATTGATCGTCGCCATGCGCACCGCCGTGGGCAGGTCGAGGCCGAGCTGGACCGCCTTGCGCACGGCGAAATCCACACCGCCTTCCCGCACCAGGTCGTGGGGATGCTTGTCGTCGGTCACCAGGCAGAAGCGGTCACGGCGCTCAGGCGTGACACAGGGCAGCAAGTCGGCCAGGTTCCGGGCCGCCGAGCCTTCCCGAATGAAGACGGTCATGCCGATGCGCAGCTTGGCCTCCGCCTCCTCGGTGTTCAGGCATTCGTGGTCAGAGCCGACGCCCGCGGCTACGTACGCGTCAAGCTGGCGCCCGGTCAAAAGCGGGGCGTGCCCATCGACCGCCTTGTTATGGTTTGTCGCCCGCCATGCCTTGTCCAGTTCGGCGGGCTCTCCGGCCACCACGCCGGGGAAGTTCATCAGCTCACCGAGCCCCACGACTCGCTCGCCGCCGAGCACCTGGTCCAGGTCATCGGGGCTCAGGCGGGCGCCCGCCGTTTCCAGCGGGCTGGCCGACACGCACGACGACGCCGTCAGGTAGACATCAAGCGGGAGGCCGGCGGTGGCGGACAGGGCCGCCTCGAAGGCGGTGGTGCCGACCACGTTCGCCCACTCGTGGGGGTCCCAGACCACGGCGGTGACGCCCCGGGGCACCACGGCCCGGGCGTACTCCCGCGGCTCCACCAGGGCCGACTCCAGGTGCACGTGCCCGTCGATGAAGCCGGGCGCCACCAGGGCGCCGCCCAGGTCGGCGGTCGCCTGCGCCGCCGCGCTCGCGTACGCCGGCCCGAAGCCGGCCACCAGGCGCCCGGCCAGCAATACCGGCCCCGGTTCTACCTTTCCGGTGAACACATTCACGACCTGCGCATTCGTCAGCAAAAGCGTGCCGGACTCACGACCGGCGGCCACGGCTACCGCGTACCGAACCTCATCCAGCGTCAGAGGACTCGCCATGTGGAACCCCCCTTTTGCCGCAGTATACCGCAAAATAGTTCGGAAAAGAACCGTCAAGCCTGAAAACATAGAGGAATCCTCGGAAGTGAGAGCGAAATACGGCGCAAGATTTGCAGTCTGACTGAATTTCGTGTACCGAGGGAGGCGATCCCTTATGCTTCAGGCAGACGTGCCGGTCTACACGCCGGCCACACTCGCCGAGGCGCGCCAGCTGCTCCAGGAACCAGGCACCCGCCCCGTGGCGGGCGGCACCGATGCGATGGTCAGGTTCAAGGATGGTGTTTGGCGGCCGACGGCGTGGGTCAACCTGCTCCGCCTGCGCGGCGAACTCGCCTACATTCGGGAAGATGGCGACTGGCTGGAGGTCGGCGCCCTCACCACCTTCAGCGAGTTGCTCGCCTCCCGGGTGGTTCGTGAACGCGCCCCGCTGCTGGCCAAGGCGGTCCGAACCGTCGGCGGGCCGGCGATACGGAACATGGGCACCATCGGTGGCAACATCGGCACAGCGTCGCCTGCGGGGGATAGCCTGCCGGCTCTGTACGCCCTTGACGCCGAGGTCCTTGTGAACGGCGTAACGACCATCGGCATCGCTGAACTGATGCTCGGGCCGGGGCGCCTCAAGCTCCAGGCCGGGGATCTGATTACCGGGGTCCGGTTCCGGGCCCAGGCGCCGGACGAGGTCTGCACCTTCGAAAAGCTCGGGCTGCGGGCAGCGCATGCGATTTCGCTCGCCAGCGTGGCCGTGCGGCTCGCGCCGGGCATGGCCCGGGTCGCCCTGGGCGCCGTGGCGCCCACCGTCATTCGCGTGCCGGATGCGGAGGCGGCCCTGGTGGCCGGTCATGCGGCCGCCGCCGCGGCTGCTGCCCAGGAAGCTGCCCGGCCGATTTCCGATGTGCGGGCCAGCGCCGAGTACCGCCGGGCTATGGCCGGGAACCTGCTGCTGCGGGGCCTCATGCGCATGCTCGGCCCAAATCTGGTCTCCCCGATCGGAGGCGATCCCCGATGACGAACCAGCAGACCTGGATCGGCAAGTCCGTCCACCGGGTCGATGCGCCCGCCAAGCTGAAGGGCGAGCCCGTTTACATGACCGACCGGCCCCTGGAGAACCCCTGCTTCGGCCGAGTGCTCCGCTCCCGCTATCCCCACGCACGCATCCTCCGCATCGACACGGCCAAGGCCTCGGCCCTGCCCGGCGTCATCTGCGTCCTGACGCATAAAGATGTTCCCGGTCTGAACGGCTTCGGTATCGTCATTCCCGACCAGCCGGTGCTCTGCTTCGACAAGGTCCGCATGATGGGCGACGCGCTGGCGTTGGTGGCGGCGGAGACGCCCGAAATTGCGGCCGCCGCACTCGATCTGATCGAAGTCGATTACGAGCCCCTGCCCATCGTCGATGACGCACTCGCCGCCATCATGCCCGGCTCGCCCCTCGTCCACGAGACCGGCAACATCCACCTGCGCACGGTGATTCGCCGGGGCGAGGTGGCGCAGGCCTTCGCCGAGGCCGCCGTGGTCGTCGATCATGTCTACTTCACGCCCCGGCAGGCCCACATGTTCCTGGAGACCGAGGGCGGCGTGGGCCAGCTCATGCCCAACGGCGAGCTGCATATTTGGTGCCCGGCGCAGGCCGCGTTCCGGGACCGGCTCCAGGTGGCCCGGCTCCTCGGCTGGGACCCGGAGCGGATTCGTGAGTACTCCAGCCCGTCCGGCGGCGCCTTCGGCGGCAAGGACGAGCTGACGGTTCAGCATTACCTCGCCCTGCTGGCCCTCCACACGGGCGGGCGCCCGGTCAAAATCCATCTCTCCCGCGAGGAGTCGACGGTGGCGGGCATCAAGCGGCACCCCTTCATGGTGCAGATGCGGACGGCGGCCGCAGCCGACGGCACCTTCCTGGCGCAGGAGGCCTTCGTCGTCGCCGATACCGGGGCCTACGCCTCGCTCGGCGGACCGGTGCTGAACCTCGCGATCGAGCACATCGGCGGCGTGTATCGTTTCCCGAGCCTGAATGTCGAAGGGTATTGCGTCTACACCAACAACGGCATCAGCGGCGCCTTCCGGGGCTTCGGCGTGCCGCAGGTGCTGGTGGCGCTGGAGTCCAACATCGACGAAATCGCCCGCCGGCTGGGCCGTGACCCGCTCGACCTGCGCCGGCAGAACCTGATTCAGCGCGGCGACCTGTCGGCCATCGGCAACCCGATGACGACCGGGGTCGGGAATCAGGCGGTGCTGGAGGCGCTGGAAAACTCGCCAACCTGGAAGGAACGTACCGCAAAAAAGGCGGCCGTTACGGATCCGTGGAAGCGCCGGGGCGTGGGCATCGGCCTCTGCATGCAGGGCCTCGGCCTGGGCAAGGGGATTCCCGACTACGGCGCCGCCGTCATCGAACTGCTGCCGGGCGGCAAGTTCAAGGTGGGCATCTCCATTCAGGAGATTGGCACCGGCAACCAGACCGCCTACGCCCAGTTCGCCGCCGAAGCGCTCGGCTGCGATGTGGCCGATGTTGAGGTGATTCAGGGCGACACAGGCTACTCCGCCGATGCCGGCACCGTGACCGCCACCCGCTCGGTCTTCACCGGCGGTAAGGCGATTCAAATCACCGCTGAAAAGATGGTTGCGCTGCTGCGCTCGACGGGTGCCGAGTCGTACGCCGCAGCCTACGCTGTCGCCCGCGAGCGGGGCCTGGAAACGAAGGTGCGCGGCTCCTTCGCCTGGCCCGAAGCCGACGAGGAGATTCCCGGGGCGTTCGGCCTGCCGCACCACATTTACGGGTACGGCGCCCAGGCCGCCCTGGTCGAAGTCGACACCCTGACCGGCGAGGTGCAGGTCCTGGAGGTCGCCTCGGTTGTGGATACCGGCAAATCCATCAACCCCATGGGCGTTGAAGGGCAGTCGGAGGGCGGCGTCGCCCAGGGCGTGGGCCTTGCCCTCATGGAAGATACGGTCGTTCGCGAAGGACGATTCCTCAATGCGAACATGAGCAACTACATCATCCCCACGGCGGGCGATGTGCCGAAGGTCGAAACCTTCATCGTTGAGGTGCACGAGGAGAAGGGCCCGTCCGGCGCCAAGGGCATGGGCGAAGTGCCCATCGTGCCGACCATGCCAGCCATTTTCGGGGCGATTTACGACGCGGTGGGCGTGCAGATGTTCCGGGCGCCCGCCACGCCGGAGCGGGTCTACATGGCGATGATGGGTGATCCATCGGCGACGGAGGATACGCCCGCGTTGCGGGCACGCATCGCCGAAGGCCGGCGGGCGGGGCTTGCGGCCCAGCTTCACCAGACCGAGGGCGAGGGTTATGCACAGCCCAAGGGCCCCGAAGACGAGGAGGCGTAACCACGATGGAACTGAAGATGAACGTCAACGGCCAGCCCGTCGCCGTCGAAGTTGCGCCCACGGAGCCGCTCCTGCAGGTGCTGCGCGAGCGCCTGGGCCTGGTCGGGGCCAAGGAGCCCTGCGGCAAGGGCGAATGCGGCGGCTGCACGGTGCTCATGAACGGCCAGACCGTCAACGCCTGCCTCGTCATGGCCGCTCAGGCTGAGGGCGCCGAAGTGCTGACGGTGGAAGGGTTAGCGGCCCCCGACGGCAAGCTTCACCCGGTGCAGCAGGCCTTTGTCGAGGCCGGCGCCGTTCAGTGCGGCTACTGCATGACCGGCATGGTCATGAGCGCCTTCTCGCTGCTGCAGCAGAATCCGCAGCCCACCGAGGCGGAGATCAAGGAAGGCATGGAGGGCAACCTCTGCCGCTGCACCGGCTACCAGAAGGTTTTTGATGCCGTCAACTTGGCTGCGGGCCGTTTGAGGTGAAACCGGCATGATGCAGTGGGACACGCTGGTGCGGGCCGTCCGGCAGGAGCTGCCGGTCTGCCGGGTGGCCGTGGTGGACGGCCCTGTGCCGCTCCTGGGAACGCGGCTCGTCGCTGGGTCCTTCGGCGCCACCGATGGCCCGGCCTGGACGGCGCTGCCTGCCGATGTGGCGGGCCTGCCCCGGGAGGCCCTGGCCGACGGTCGCCCCCGGCTGACCCAGGCGGGCGGGCTGCGGATTTTCGCCGAGCCCATCCTGCCGCCGCCCCGGCTGATTGTGGCCGGGGCCGGGCACGTGGCCCTGGCCCTGGCCCCGGCAGCGCAGGCCGCGGGGTTTCGGGTCACGGTCATCGATGACCGGGCCGAATTCGCCCGGCCCGAGCGGTTCCCCGGCTGCACCGTCATTTGCGATGACATGGCGGCATGCATCGAACGCCTGCGGCCAGATGCGACCACGTTCATCGTGCTGGCCGGGCGGAGCCACGACAAGGACAAGGAGGCGCTCCGGGCGGCCGTGCAACTGCCCTCCGCCTACCTCGGCATGATGGGGAGCCGCCGCAAAGTAGCGACCCTGCAAAGGGAGCTACTTGAGACCGGCGAGGCTACGGTCTGGGCGATGGAGAAGCTGCGGGCGCCCATTGGGCTTGACCTCGGGGCGGAGACGCCCGCCGAGATCGCTGTGGCGATCGTAGCGGAGCTGATCGCCGTGCGGCGAGGCGGGAGCGGCGCCCCGCTGGCCGGGGCCATGCGCCGGGCGCCCGAGGGCGGCGTGCCCGCCGGCACACTCGAAGGCCAGCAGGTCTGGCTCGCCCTCGCCGACGCGGTCGAGCGAGGCGAACCCTGCGCCCTCGCCACCATTCTCAGCGTCCGGGGCAGCACGCCCCGCAGCGCCGGGGCCTGCATGCTCATTCAGAAAAACGGCGCCACCGTGGGCTCGGTAGGCGGGGGCAAGTGGGAGTCTGAAGTCCGGCGCCTCGCCAGCGAAACGGAGCGCCCCATCCTCATCGAATCTCAGTACCTGGACGAATCAGACATGATCTGCGGCGGCACCGCCGAGGTCTTCATCGAACCCGTCACAAGGAGGCATACGTAGTGGCAAAGCTGTCGGTCGACCTGCTGGGCATGACGTTCCGGAACCCCATCCTGCCCGCCGCCGGCCCCAACGTGGGCAACGGCCGGCAGCTCCGCCTGACCGCCGAGGGCGGCGCCGGCGGCCTGCTGGCTAAAACCATCTCGGTGCGGGCTGCCGAAGTGCCCCGACCCGACATGGTCCGCTTCGGCCAGACCGGCATGCTCAACACCGAACTCTGGACCGAGTTATCCCCAGAAGAATGGCTGGACCGGGAGTACGACATCGGCCTGGCCGCGGCCCGGGAACACAACATCCCCTTCCTGGCCTCCATCGGCTACACGCCCGACGAACTGCGGGCTATCGGCCCCAAGGTCGAAGCCAAGGGCGTCGACGCCATCGAGTTCTCCATTCACTACCTCGACCCCGCCCGCCTGATTGACACGGCCCGCGCCTTAAGGGAATCCGTCAAGTGCCCGATTATCGCCAAGCTAACGCCCCACAAGGGCGACCTCGGCGAACTGGCCGCCATGATCGAACCCTACGTCGACGCGTTCGCCTGCATCAACAGCTACGGCCCGACCCTGCGCATTGACATCGACCGGATGGAGCCCACGCTAGGAAGCCCACTCGGCTACGGCTGGCTCAGCGGCACGCCCATTCGCCCCCTCGCCCTGCGCTCGGTCTTCGAGGTCGCCCGGCGGGTGAAAAAGCCCGTCATCGGCGTCGGCGGCATCGCCAACCCGAAAGACGTCATCGCCCACTTCATGGCCGGCGCCTCGGCGGTGCAGGTCTGCACGGCGATTCTGCTGCGGGGCCAGAACTACTACGCCAAGCTGGCCCGGGGCGTCAGCGACTGGCTGGACGCCCACGGTTACGACGACATCAACCAGGTGCGGGGCCGCTACCTGGAGCGGCTCGGCCTGAAAGCTTAGAGGGGGTGTGCGGGCATGGCGAACCTTGCCGTTGAACTGACCGGACTCCGCTTCCCGAATCCGATTCTCGCCGGCGCCGGCCCCAGTACCGAGGGCGCCGCGGCCCTGGCCGCCGCCGCCCGGGGCGGGGCGGGCGGGCTCGTGGCCCGCACCGTGCTGGCGCACCCCTTCCTGCCCGCCGCCGAACCATCCGTCGTCCCCTACGGGCGCGACGGCCTGCTGACCAACCAGCGGGGGTCATCCCTCACCGCCGCCGATTGGACTTATCCACAGGACTTGAGCATTCCCGTCATCGCGAGCCTGGCCGGTACGGCCGCCGAGGTGCTCGAACTCGGCCCGCGGCTGGTGGCGTCCGGCGCCCAGGCCCTGGAGTTCGCCACCGCCTTCCTCGGCTGGCCCGAGTCGGTCGAGGCGCTCCAGGCCCTGCGCAAGGCAGTCAACGTCCCCATCTGGGCCAAGCTCAGCCTGCGCCACGGCGAAGATATCGCCGACCGGGCGGCCCAAATTGAACCCTTCGTCGACGCCTTCGTCTGCATGAGCGGCTTCGGCCCCGTTCTCGATATTGATGTGGATGCGGGCGGCGCCCCCCGCCTCAGCGACCCCTACGGCTACGGCTGGCTCAGCGGCGCCCCCATTCACCCCATCGCCGTGCGGACGGTCTTCGAAGTCGCCCGCCGGGTGAACAAGCCCGTCATCGCCAGCGGCGGCGCCATGACCGCCCGGGACGTGGTCGAATTCCTGCAAGTCGGCGCAGTGGCAGTCCAGGTGACCACCCTGCCGATGCTCAAAGGCCCGCAGGCCTACGAAGCGCTCACCAACGACCTGAACGGCTGGCTCGACCAACACGGCTACGACAGCGTGGCCGACATCACAAACCTCTACCTGAACAAGTGGCGCCACGGCCAGCGGGTCGTTCTCATCACTGAAGAGGCGCCCAAGCTGGACAAAGCCCTGTGCACGGGCTGCACCATCTGCGGGCTCGTCTGCTACTGGGATGCGATTACCGCCAAACCCAAGGCCCTGCCCATCATCAACGCCGACAACTGCTTTGAGTGCGGCCTCTGCGTATCGGCCTGCCCCGAGGGCGCCCTCAGCTTCCGCCCCCGCACGGAGGTGACCCTGCTCCCATGAAACGGCTCATCGGCCCCGGCGCCGTCGCCACCATGACCGCCAGCGGGGTTATCCACAGCGGCGGCGTCCTGGTCGAAGGCGACCGCATCACCGCAGTCGCCGCCTACGACGAACTCGCCGAGCTCTACCCCGACGCCGAACGGCTCGACGCCCGGGGCGCCGTGATCATGCCCGGCCTGACCAACGCCCACACCCACCTCTACGGCCTCTTTGCCCGGGGCTTTGCCTTCGGCGCATCGCCGGCCTCCTTCCGCCAGATTCTCGAACAGGTCTGGTGGCGTCTCGACAAAGCCCTCGCCCGCGAGGCCGTCCACCTCTCCGCCCTGTGCGGCCTGGCCGACCACCTCCGCTGCGGCGTCACCACCATCGTCGACCACCACGCCAGCCCATCGTACATCGAAGGTTCATTAGATGAGATCGCCGACGCTGCCGAGCACCTGGGCATCCGGGCCTGCCTCTGCTACGAAGTCACCGACCGGAACGGCCCCGCAGGCGCCGCCGCCGGCATCGCCGAGAACGTCCGCTACCTCAAGGCACGGAGAACGCCCGCCCTCTTCGGCCTCCACGCCTCCTTCACCCTGAGCGACGAAACCCTCGCTGCCGCACGCCGGACCGCCGACGACCTGGGCGCCAGCTTCCACATCCACCTCGCCGAAGGCCCCGAAGACCCCGCCCACGCACTTATCCACAGCGGACAGCGTACGGCGCACCGCCTCGCGAAGGCGGGCATTCTCCGCCCCGGCACCTTTGTCGGCCACGGCGTCCATCTCGACGAAGAAGAAGCCGCCATTCTCGCCTACACCGGCGCCACCCTCACCCACCAGCCCCACTCCAACATGGGCAACGCCGTGGGCTTCCCCCGCATTCTTCACATGCGGGAGCGGGGCGTCAAGGTCGCCCTCGGTACCGACGGCTACACGCCCGACATGCTCGAGACCCTGCGGGCGGCGGCGACCCTTCATAGTCACGCGACGGTCACGCCTTCAGCAGGCGTCGGCGAGTTCGCCAACGTGCTCCTCAAAGAGAACCCATCGCTCTTATCCACAGTCTTTCAACAGCCGATAGGCCGCCTGGAACCCAACGCCGCCGCCGACCTCATCATTACCGACTACCACCCCCCGACCCCCATGACCGCCGACAACTTCCCGTTCCACCTCTACTTCGGCATCTCGTCGGCGCACATCCGCACCGTCATCGTGGGCGGGCGGATCGCCGTGCTTGATCATCGCCTCGTCGGCCTCGACGAGGAAGCCCTGTCCCGACAGGCCCAACACGTCGCCGGGCAGGTCTGGAAACAAATCTGACCCGTACATATGGAAGGAGATCTTGCCCGTGGGTTTAGGCGAACGCATTCGCCAGCGGCGTCAACAAATGGACATCAGCCTGCAGGAGTTGGCAAACCGGACAGGCCTGACCGCCAGCTTCCTCAGCCAGGTGGAGCGGGACGTCACCGAGCCGTCCATCTCCTCGCTCCGGCGCATCGCCGGCGCCCTGGAAGTTCCCATGTTCTACTTCCTGCTCGACGATTCGACCCCGAGCCCCGTGGTGCGCAAAAGTGAACGCCGCATCCTCCGCCTGCACGACACCGCCGCCCAGTGGGAACTGCTCTCCCCCGCCGACCCCAACTCGCAACTCGAGGTCGTCCTCACCCGGCTCCCCGCCGGCGTCTCCTCGGGCGATGAGCACACCTCCCACCCCGGCGAAGAATCCTTCGTGGTGCTCGAAGGCGAAATGGAGATCGACGTCGCCGATGAAACCTACCACCTCGACACGGGCGACGCCATCCAGATCCGGGCGACGCTGCCCCACCGCATTCGCAACGGCGGCAAAACGGAGTTGGTAGTCCTGGCGGCCATCACCCCGCCCAGATTCTAAGGGGGGATACGATCCATGGCCACAATCATCGCAGGCGGAACGGTTGTTACCGCCGCCGGCCGGATGCTGGCCGATGTCAAAGTGGAGGGCGCCCGGGTCACCGCCATCGGGGCGGGCCTGCGCACCGCCGGCGACGAGATCATCGATGCGACCGGCTGCTACGTGCTGCCCGGCGCCATCGACCCGCACACCCATATTGAGTTACCCACAGGCGGCGGCCAGCACAACGCCGACACCTGGCACAGCGGCACGGTGGCGGCGGCCTTTGGCGGCACCACCACCGTCATCGACATGATCACGCAGGAGAAAGGCGGCACGCTGGCAGATGCCCTGGCCGACTGGCGCCGCCGGGCCGGCCCCGCCGCCGTCGTCGACTACGGCTTCCACATGGGCATCATCGACGTTTCGCCGCCCGTATTGGACGAGATTGACCTGATGATGCGCGAGGGCGTTACGTCCTTCAAACTCTACACGGCTTACCGCAACCGCCTCATGCTGGATGATGCTCACCTGTTCGCAGTCATGCGGCGGGTGGCGGCGGCGAACGGGCTGGTTCTCATCCACGCCGAGAACGGCGATGTGATCGATACCCTGGTCGCCGAGGCGGTCGCCCGGGGCGATGTGGCGCCCCAGTTCCATGCCCTCACCCGGCCCGCCGCCGCCGAGGCCGAGGCCACGGCCCGGGCCTGCCGCCTGGCCGAACTGGCCGGCGCCCGGCTTTACGTAGTCCACGTCACCTGCCGGGAAGCGCTGGCCGAAATCGAGGCCGCCCGGCGCCGGGGCCAGCCGGTATGGGCCGAGACCTGCACGCATTACCTCTTCTTTACGGCCGATGACCTGGCGCGGCCCGACTTTGAAGGCGCCAAGTGGGTGCTGTCGCCGGCGCTTCGGACACCGGAAGATCGCGAGGTGCTGTGGACATCGCTTACCCACAGCGTTGAGGTGGTCGCCAGCGACCACTGCCCGTGGACCAACGCCCAGAAAGCGAAGGGCTGGGAGCGCTTCGACCTGATTCCGAACGGCGCCCCGGGCCTGGAGGAGCGGCTCCCCTTCCTCTATACCTACGGCGTGGTCGAAGGACGCCTCACCCTGGAAGAGCTGGTCGCCGTCACATCCACCAACCCGGCCAAAATCTTCGGCCTCTACCCCCGCAAGGGCACCATCGCCCCAGGCAGCGACGCCGACCTGGTCATCTGGGACCCGCACATCAACCGCACCTGGTCGGCGAAATCCCACCACTGCGGCAGCGACAACACCCCTTACGAGGGGATGTGGGTCAGCGGCGGCGTCCGGCACCTGCTGGTCCGGGGGCGCCCCGTCATCACCGGAGGCGCGCTGGCCGCCGGTACCGAGGGTTGGGGCACTTACCTGGAAAGGGGCTCAGACCGTGCAGTACGTTAAGCACCTCGAATGCGTTCTCTGCGGCAAGACCTACCCGGCCTCGCCGACCGCCACCACCTGCCCCGCCTGCGGCCCCAGCGGCATCCTCGATGTCGTCTTCGACTACGATGCCATCTCGCACCGTGAAGACCGCGACGAGGTTATCCACAGCACGGACAACGGCCTCTGGCGCTGGATGCCCCTGCTGCCAGTTGAGCCGGACGGGCCCCGCGGCCCGCTCCTGCCGGGCAATACGCCCCTAGTCCCCGCCCCCCGCCTCGCCGAAGCGCTCGGCGTCGGTCGCCTCTGGCTGAAAGATGAAGGCCGGGCACCCACCGCCTCGCTCAAGGACCGCGCCTCCGCCATCGGCGTCGCCAAGGCGCTCGAAGTGGGCGCCCGCACCGTCGCCACCGCCTCCACCGGCAACGCTGCCTCCTCCCTCGCCGGCGCCTGTGCCGCCGCCGGGCTCCGCTCGGTCATCTTCGTGCCGAAAACGGCCGCCGAAGGTAAGGTCGCCCAGCTCCTCATCTTTGGGGCGACCGTCTTCCAGGTGCAGGGTTCCTACGCCGACGCCTTCCGCCTCGCCACCGAGGCCATCGCAGAGCAACCCGGCTGGTACAACCGGCTCTCCGGCATCAACCCCTACCTGGTCGAAGGCAAAAAGACCTGCGGTCTGGAAATCGCCCTCGACCTGAACTGGAAAGTGCCCGACTGGGTCGTCGTCTCCGTCGGTGACGGCTGCACCGTGGCCGGCATCGCTCGGGCGTTCATCGAACTGAAGCGCATCGGTTGGATCGACCGGGTTCCCCGCATTCTCGGTGTACAGGCGGCAGGCTCCCGGGCCATCGCCGACGCCTTCGCCACCGAGCGCTACGCCCCGGGCGGCGAAGATACCATCGCCGACGGCATCGCCGTAGGCGAACCCCGCAACTGGATCAAGGCCGTCACCCGCATCAAGGCCACAGGCGGCACCTTCACCCTCGTCACCGACGACGAGATTCGTGAAGCCATGCGCCTGACCGGCCGCCTCACCGGCGTCTTCGCCGAACCGGCCGCGGGCGCCGCTGTCGCAGGCCTGCAAAAGGCCACCGTGCAAGGGATCATCGGGAAGTCCGACTCGGTCGCCGTCGTCGTGAGCGGCAGCGGGCTGAAGGACGTGCGCCGGGCCATCGAGGCCGCCGGGGCGCCGCTCAAAGTCCAGCCGACCATCGAAGCGGTCCGGGCCGCCCTCCCGCCTATGAATTAGCTCCATCCACCACCAAAGTAAGGGGTGAACCATCTTGTTGGATGAGGTGCGGGAGAAAGCCCGCGCGTACCAGGATGACGCCGTCGCTTTCCTGCGCGACATCATCGCCATTCCTTCCACCAGCACCAACGAAAAGGCCGTCGTCGAGCGCATCGCCGACGAAATGCGCAAAGTCGGCCTCCAGGACGTGCACTTTGCCCCCAACGGCTGCGTCCTGGGCCGCATCGGCAGCGGCCCCATCACCATTCTCTACGACTCCCACATCGACACCGTCGGCATTGGCGATCCGGCCGCCTGGCCGCACGACCCGTTCCAGGGCAAGGTCGAAAACGGCATCGTCTACGGCCGCGGCGCCTCTGACAACAAGATGGCCATCGCCACCATGGTCCACGGCGCCCGCATTCTCAAGGAACTCGGCCTCGACGGCGCCTTCACCCTCTGGATCGTTGGCGTCGTTGAAGAGGAGTCCTGCGACGGCTGGGCCGTGGGCGACCTGATCAAGACCGGCCACATCAAGCCGGACTACGTCGTCATCGGCGAGACCACCGACCTTGACATTTACCGGGGCCACCGGGGCCGCTGCGAAATCAAAGTGACGGTCAAGGGCGTCTCCTGCCACGCCAGCGCCCCCGAACGGGGCAACAACGCCCTCTACAAAATGGCCCGCATCATCAGCGGCATCGAGCAGCTGAACGAGCGGCTCGCCTACGACGAGTTCCTCGGCAAGGGCACGATCGTGGCGTCGTATCTCGAATCGAAGACGCCGTCGCTCAACGCCGTGCCGGATGAGGCCGTCCTCTACATCGACCGCCGCCTCACCGTCGGCGAAAGCGCCTCGTCGGCGATGGCTGAGATCAAAGCCTTGCCGGGCGCCGAAGAGGCGACGGTGGAACTGCTCCGCTATAGCGACCCGTCGTGGACCGGTTACGAGAAAGATGTCCCCAAGGACTACCCGACCTGGGTTCTGCCCGAGGAGCATCCCCTCGTGCAGGCCGGCGCTGAAGCGGCCCGCAACATTCGTGGCACCGAGCCCGCCATCAGCCGGTGGGTCTTCTCGACCGACGGCATCGCCACCATGGGCCAGCTCGGCATTCCCACCATCGGCTTCGGCCCGGGCGAGGAGTTCTATGCCCACACCGTTCAGGATCAGGTTCGCATCGACGATATGGTGACCGCCATGGCGTTCTACGCCGTGTTCCCGCAGATTCTCACTAACCGTGTGGAAGGGAGCCGTTAGATTATGCACAGCATGCTGCGTGGCAAGCACTTCATCACCGATCAGGAATGGACCCGTGAAGAGCTCGAAATGGTCTTCGACACCGCCGACGAGCTCAAGCGTGACTTTGCCCTCGGCCGCCCCCACCGGTACCTGCCCGACAAGACCCTGTTCATGATCTTCTTCGACAACTCCACCCGCACCCGGAACTCCTTCGAGGCCGGCATGACCCAGCTGGGCGGCCACGCCCACGACCTGACCCCCGACAAGCTGCAGATCAGCCACGGCGAGAACGCCAAGGACACCGCCAGCGTTCTTTCCCGGTACGGCCACGGCATCGCCGTGCGGCACTGCGCTTATAAGGAAGGAAACCAGTACATTCGGGAACTCGCAAAGTACAGCCGGGTGCCCATCCTCAATATGCAGTGCGATATCTACCACCCGTGCCAGGTGCTCGCCGACCTGATGACGATTCGCGAGCGCTTCGGCAAGAACACCCGGGGCCTGAAGCTGACCGTCGCCTGGACCTCCGCCCCCAACTACGTCCGGCCGCTCTCCGTGCCGCAGAGCCTGATCATGCTCATGCCGCGCTTCGGCATCGACGTGACCCTGGCCGCGCCGAAGGAGTTTGCGCTGATGCCCGAGACCGTGGCGACGGCCCGCGCCAACGCCGAAGAGGCCGGCGTGAAGTTTGAGATCGTCGATGATATGGCCGAGGGCTTCCAGAACGCCGACATCGTCATTCCGAAGTCCTGGGGCCCGCTCACCTTCACGACCAACAAGGCCGAAGGCATCGACCTGATCAAGAAGTATCCGGGCTGGAAGTGCGACAGCCGCATGATGAGCCACGCCAAGAAGTCGGCCATCTACATGCATCCGCTGCCTGCCGACCGGAACTTCGAGGTGACTGACGAGGTGATCGATGGCCCGCAGTCGGTCGTGTACGACGAGGCCGAGAACCGGCTGCACGTGCAGAAGGCGCTGATGGCGCTGACCATGGGCGGGCGGGGCTAAATGAGGTTACTCGAAGCCCTCGGGCTCCGTGCAGGCGATGTGGTTGCGCTGGTTGGCGGCGGCGGCAAAACCGCCCTGGGCCACCTGCTGGTGCGTGAAGCTGTATCACTTGGTTTGAGGGCTGTCTTTACCGTTACGACCAAGATATTTACTCCTGACCTGCCGCCCGACCAGTGGGCGGCAGGTCCGCCCCTCCCGGACGGGAAGCTTTCGGGGCTCTCTTTTGCGGATATCGAAGCTTTGCGGTCCCGGTATGACCTGGTCGTGGTCGAGGCCGATGGCTCGGCGGGCCGCCCTTTGAAGTTCCCCGCAGCCCACGAGCCCGTCATTCCGCCGTCTGCTACGGTGGTCCTGCCCGTAGTGGGCGCCTCGGTGGTGGGGCGGCCTTTGGCGCCCGAGTGGTGCCACCGGTGGGAGTTGGCCGCCTCCTTTGCGGGCCGGGGCGGGGCCATTACGGCCACGCTCATTGCCCGGATTCTGTGGCAGGCGGCGGCCCGGGGGCGCCCGGCGGGGGCCCGGGTCGTGCCGCTGGTCAACCAGGCCGATAACGCCGAGCGCCTCGCGGCGGCCCGGGCCGTTGGACAGGCGCTGCTGCGGGAAGGCGCCCCCCTTGCGCTACTCACTTCAGCCATCACCGAACCACCTGTCATTGAACGCTTCGTCGCGGGAGGGATCCAGGCATGATCCTGGTCAAAGGCGCCGGGGAACTGGCTTCAGGAATTGCTTGGCGGCTGGTGCAGTGTGGCTTCCCGGTGGTGATGACCGAGGTCGCACAGCCCCTCGCGGTGCGGCGGACGGTCTCGTTTTGCTCGGCCGTCTACACCGGAAGTTGGACGGTGGAGGGCGTGACGGCGCGGCTGGTCTCGTCGGTTGAGGACGCTGCCCACCGCGAAGTGCCTCTCCTCATCGATCCAACCGCTGCCTGCGTCGCCACCCTCCGCCCCACTGCCGTGGTTGATGCGATCATGGCCAAACGCAACCTGGGCACCGCCCTGTCCGATGCCCCGGTGGTGGTCGGCGTCGGCCCCGGCTTCACCGCCGGCACCGACTGCCACGCTGTGGTCGAGACCCAGCGGGGCCACTGGCTGGGCCGGGTCTACTACCAGGGCGCCGCGATCCCCGACACGGGCCAGCCCGCCGAGCGGGGCGGCCACAGCGAGGGGCGCATCGTGCGGGCGCCCGCCCCCGGCGCCTTCCATGCCGCCGGGTCCGCTACCATCGGCTCCACCGTGCGCCCCGGCGACGTCCTCGGCCACGTGGGCGGAGTCCCCGTCTACGCCGCCATCGGCGGCATTCTCCGGGGCCTCGTCTTCGACGGCACCCCCGTCACACTGGGCCTGAAAATCGGCGACATCGACCCGGTCTGCGAACCGGAACGTTGCCATACCATTTCGGACAAGGCGCTCGCCGTTGCAGGCGGCGTCCTCGAAGCACTGCTCCACCTGAGCCGCAAAGGGGGGACCACACGTGGCTGACAACGCATTCCTCGATCTTGACCGGGTGCGGCGCTCCGGCCGCAGGGCGGTCCTCGCCACGGTCGTCCGGGCAGATGGCCCGTCCTACCGGCGCCCCGGCGCCTCCGCCGTCATCGCCGAAGACGGCGACGTCGTCGGCGCCATCAGCGCGGGCTGCCTCGACGCTGACATCCGGGAAAACGCCCTCCAGGTCATCGCAGGCGCGGCGCCCCGGCTGCTCCACTACAACACGGGCTCCGCCGAGGACCTCCTCTACGGCACCGGCAGCGGGTGCGGCGGCAACATTCAAATCCTGGTCGCCCCGGTCGAAGACGACCTCCTCGCCCACATCATCACCCGCATCGCCGGCGGTGAGCCCGTCACCCTGGAGACAATCATTGACCCCGGCCCCGACCTGGGCCGGCGCCGGCTCACTGCCCCCGGCGTGGCGGACCGCACCGCCTCGGCCGACCCGGCCACCTTCCGCCAACGCATCACCCCGCCCATCACCCTGCTCATCTGCGGCGCCGGCGACGACGCCCGCCCCCTGGCCCAGCTCGCCTCGGCCGCCGGCTTCCGGGTCGTCGTCTGCGACCACCGCCCGGCCTGGGCCTCCCCCGAGCGCTTCCCCACCGCCGACCACACCCTCATCTGCGAATGCTCCAGCCTTCCCACCCAAATTCCACTCCCCGCCGGCAGCTACGCGGTGCTGCTTACGCACCAGTTCGAGCGCGACCTCTCCCACCTGGAAGCGCTCCTGGAGCGAGACCTCGCCTACATCGGCCTGCTCGGCGCCCGCGACCGCTCGGCCCGCCTCATCAGCCAGCTGCTCACCGCCCGCCCCGACCTCTACCAGGCCGTGCGCGACAAACTCCACGCCCCGGTCGGCCTCGACCTCGGCGCCGACGGCCCCTTCGAGATTGCGCTGTCGATTGCCGCCGAGCTGGTCGCCCACCGGGCGGGGCGCCCCGGCGCTGCCCTGAGCGAAGTCCGCTGAGTAAGGAGTGATCCCCCTGGAATTCGGCATCATTCTGCTGGCAGCGGGCGCCTCCCGGCGCATGGGCGATGAGCACAAGCTCCTCCTGCCCTGGGGCGCCGGCACCGTCATCGGGCAATCGGTGCGCACGGCAGCGGCGGTCGACGGCGCCCATCTGGTCATCGTCCTGGGCTGCCGGGCGCCCGAAGTGCGTGACGCTGCAGAAGCCGCCCTGAACAGTAACTCCACCCCCACCTGGGTCATCAACCGCGGCTGGCAGGAAGGCATGTTCACCTCCATCCAGACCGGCCTCGCCCACCTGCCCGACTCCGCCACCGCCTTCTTTGTCGCCCTCGGCGACATGCCCATGATCCCAGCCCAGGCCTACCGCACCCTCATAGACGCCTACAAGGCCCAGCCCGACCGCATCTACGTCCCCACGTACGAAGGTCGGCGCGGCCACCCCGTCCTCGTCCCCCGTCGCGTCGTCACCGATACCCCTCCACCCGACACCGACCAGGGCCTTCGCAGCGTCCTGCGGCAGTACCCCGAACTCGTCGTCGAAGTCCCGGTTCCCTACCAGGGCGTCTGCATCGACCTCGACACGCCTGACGAATATCGTCGCTATGTATAAAGCGGACACGGGGCACACGCTCCGTGTCCTTTCCTGAAGGAGGCTTCCTGACTCGCTGCCGCAGCCGTTTGACCGCCCCTCCCCTTTCCTCGCCGACAGTTTCCCACACGCCAATGACTGGACCGGGTCCAAGAAGCGAATCCATAACGAAACGGGGTACGGCCATCTGACCGCACCCCTTCTTATTTACATCCGCCGCACATCGACCCAGGTCGACTGGAACGTGGCCCCGGCACCCATGGCGCCCAACCGGTCCGATGTCAGCACGTTGACCGGCCCGCCCGACAGGTATCGGCTCCGGCCCCGGTGGCCCTCAACCACCACCTGCCCGGGCTGCGTCGCATCGGTCACCGCTGCGTGCAGTCCCACCTCGCCGCGTTCATTATAGATGATGACCTGGTCGCCATTGCTGATCCCCCGGGCCTCCGCATCGGCCGGATGCAGCAGGCACCGCGGCTCTCCCTCAATCCGCTGCAGCGACGCCACCCCGGCAAACGCCGTGTGATGCTGCGAATGGCCCGGCGCCGTCAGCAGCCGCAGCGGGCCTTCCGCCGCCTCAGGCGCCCAGTCGGGCAGGGGCGGCAGGCCATCCCGTTCCATCGCCTCCGAGTACAAGTACGTGACGGCCGGGCCGCTCTGGTCGACCGCCAGCTTCACGGGGCCGGCGCCCACCAGACCCTCGGCCGTGAACGTCGTTCCCTGCGTCAGCAGATCGATATACTCCGCCGTGCTGTGCCGGAAGACCGGGTCCTCCAGCCCCAGCCGGGCGGCCAGTTGCTGCACCACCCACACGTTGGGGCGCGACTCGCCCAGGGGCTCAATCAGCTGGGGCCCATGCTGCGTGTAATAGGTCCCGTAGCTACGGAAGAGATCTTCCGACTCAAAGGGCGTACAGGCCGGCAGCACAATATCGGCGAACAGCGCCGTGTCCGACAGGAAGATATCTTGGACGACCGTAAACAGGTCCTCCCGGCTGAGGCCGGCCACCATGCGGGCCTGGTCCGGGCAGGTGACTGCCGGGTTGTTGGCTGCCACAAACAGCGCCTTAATGGGCGGATCGTTCAGCTCGATTAACGCCCGGCCCAGCTGGCTGTGGTTGATCTCCCGGGTCGGGCGCCCCAGCAAATCCGGGCGCCGCAGGGCGTTGTAGTTCCAGTTCCACGCGGCGGCGGTGTCCTGCAGGGCGCCGCCGCCCCGCTTTCCCCACGCCCCCACCAGGGCCGGCAGGCAGGCCACGGTCCGGGTCGCCATGCCACCGCCCGCGTTCCGGGCCATGCCCATCCCCAGCCGGATGAACGGCGCCTTCGCCTTCCCGTACGCATGCGCCAGCCGCTCCACGTCGGCGGCCGCGATTCCGGTCATCTCCGCAACCCGCTCGGGCGTGTACGACGGCAACACCTCGTCGCGTAGCCGCTCAAAGCCCACCGTGCGATTACCCACAAATTCCTGGTCATACAGGCCGTCCCGCACCAGTACGTGCATCATGCACAGCGCCAGTGCCGTATCCGTCCCGATGCGCGGCGCCAGGTGCCAGTCCGCCCGCTGGGCCGTGCGGGTCCGGTAGGGGTCGATCACGATCAACTGGGCGCCCCGGGCCTTCGCCCGGTCGATAAACGGCACGATGTGCACGTTCGTCGTCACCACGTTGGCGCCCCAGCAAATAATCAGGTCCGAGTCTTCCACCGACTCCGGATCGGTGCCAGGGGTGGGGCCGCAGGCATACTCCCATCCAACCTCGCAGGCCGAATCACACACCGTGCCGGCCAGAAACTGGCTGGCGCCCAGGGCGTGGAACAACGCCTTGACCGTATTGCGGTTAATCAGGCCCATGGTGCCGCTGTAGGCATAGCCCAGCAAGGCTTCCGGGCCAAACTCAGCCTGTAACTCACTCCACCGGGTCGCGATCTCATCGAGCGCCTCATCCCACGATATCGGGGCGAAGCGCCCGGCGCCCTTCGGCCCGACCCGCTTCAGCGGCATCATCAGCCGCTCGGGCGAGTGGACCCGCTCCGGGTACCTGTTCACCTTCCCGCACAAAAAGCCCCCGGTGAAAGGATGCGCCGGGTCACCCGCCACCTTGACTACTCGGCCATCTTCCACCGTTGCCAATACCGAGCACTGGTCCGGACAGTCATGCGGACATACCGTGCGAATCAATTCCTGGCCCAACCCCTCATCCCCCGTCGCATCCGTTTCATGCGTATCTGCATACGCCAGCCACCCGCAAAGGGCCTGCCGTCGGCGTTTCATTTACATCAGTCTGGTCAATAATCACTACCACCACGTTATGTGAAGGGTGGCAGTGCAGCGATGCCGTTCTGGCAGCGGAAAAACCGGCTGGGGTACTGGCGCAAGATCAGGGGGTTGAACCAGGAGGCAGTGGCGCGAAGGCTTCGCGTCGCTCGGCGAACCATTTATCATTGGGAGCTGGACATTACAGAACCTACTGTAGACCAGACCGAAGCACTCGCAGAAATCCTCGGTGTTAGCGCCCGCGAACTGTTTCCCTGTGCAGCCCTTCGAAAGAGACGACATATATAGGACACATCCACCTGCACCAACGCCTTCCGGAACATAACCGCCACCTGCACAAACACTTGCTCGGTCTACCTGAAGGCACCGCCAGAACCATCTGCCGAACGGCTTCCAGGCCTACCGCACGGTCTACACCTGGGACAACGAAGCCAAGTACACCTTCGTCCCGGGGCAAACAACTGAATTCAACCCGTAGCTGCCAAAAGAGAAGGCCTCCCCGCCCGGGGAGGCCTTCACACTTTACTGGGGCAGAATCTTCACGAGGTCATCCAGCACCCGGTTCGCCGCCGTAATCCCGATGCCCAGCATCCAGTGGTCATCGGACATCTCGTACACCTTACCCGCCTTTACCACGTTCAGGTTCTGCCAGAGCGGGCTCTTCATCAGATTGACAATCATCGTGTCCTTCTTGTCCGCACCCCGGAACTGGGTATATACGAGAATGTCACCCTCCAAGTCCGGAATCCGCTCCTCCGTCGCCTGCTCCATAAACACCGGCTTATTCTGCGCGGCCGGGCGGGCCAGACCGGCATCGGTCACCACCGTATGCACAAAGGTATCCTGCATATAAATCCGCACATGATCAGACAGGCCCCGGGCGATGGAGATCGTCATCTTCCCGCTCTTGTCGCCCAGCTTCTGCTTGATCTCAGCCGTGCGCTTGTCGTAATCGGCCATAATCTTCGCAGCCTCAGCCTGCTTGCCAACGGCCTCAGCATGCACCTTAAAGTTGACCTTCCAGGCCACGCCGACTTTTTCGGTAAAGACCGTGGGCGCAATCTGGCTCAGCTTATCGTAAATGCCTTATGGCGAAGCGCGCTGCTCAGAATCAGGTCAGGCTTGAGGGCCGCGATCGCCTCCAAGTTGGGCTGCGCAATCGTCCCGACCTTGGTAACCCCATCCAGCTTCCCCTTCAGATACTCCGGGGATTCCCCGCCCTGAAACGGCGTCACGGCGCCCACCGGCTTGATGCCAAGTGCGACCATGCTGTCCAGCTCACCCGTATCGAGCACAACTACCCGCTGCGGCAAGGCCGACACCTTGCTCTCGCCCATAAAGTGCTTGACCACGCGCTCGGTCTGCGCGGCCGGAGCGGGGGTCGGGTCCTGCTTTGCCGCATCCGGTGCCGGCTTGGTTCCACCGCAGCCAATCACCAGCAACATCGCAGCAAGAAGAAAAGTCGCCATAAACCGGTACCTTTTCATCATTGTTCATACGCTCCTTACCATGGTAAACTAGTCGATGTCACGTGTTGCGATTGAGAATCATTATCATCTATCTCACAAGGCACATCGTAACAGGAGTGGCGAAAACCGTCAATAACACGTTTTCGTCGACCTCCCTGATGCAAAAGATTCATCAGAAGGGGGTTTATGCTTGTCAACAATCAGAGCTCGCACTGCTCCGGCAGCGGCGCTTATGCTCGGCGTTTTGCTGCTGCTGGCCTGTGCCGCTTTCAGTATTGCCTACGGCCTTATGGACATTCGCCTATCAACTATTTACGAGGCGCTGACCGGCTTCAACGCCTCGCCGGAACACTACATTGTGCGCACCGTTCGCCTTCCCCGGGCCCTCATCGCAGCAACGGTGGGCGCCGCCCTCGCCGTAGCCGGCGCTATTATGCAGGCCCTCACCCGCAACCCCCTTGCAGCCCCCGGTGTCCTCGGCATCAACGCCGGGGCATCGCTGGCAGTCGTCGCCGCCATGTTTCTGCTCAACACCGCGTCGCTTTCGGTTTATGCCTGGTTCGCGTTTCTCGGCGCCGCACTGGCTGCCGTCCTGGTCTACAGCTTGGGCTCCCTGGGGCGCGGCGGCATGACACCGCTCAAACTCACAGTCGCCGGCGCAGCTCTCACAGCGCTCTTCTCCTCCATTACACAGGGGCTCATGGTGCTTAACGAGCGGACGCTGGACGAAATGCGCTTCTGGATGGCCGGCTCAGTGGCAGGGCGCGACATGACGCTCTTCCTGCAGGTCCTGCCGTTCCTGGGCGCCGGACTGCTCGGTGCTTTCGTCATGGGCAAGCAAATCACCACCCTCAGCCTCGGCGAAGATGTCGCCCGTGGCCTGGGCCAGCGCACCGGCTGGATCAAGGCCGGGGCGGCGCTTATCGTCGTGCTGCTGGCGGGCAGTGCCGTCGCCGTGGCAGGACCAATCAGCTTCATCGGGCTGGCAGTCCCGCACATCGCCCGAAAAATCGTGGGCACCGATTACCGCTGGATTCTGCCCCTCTCTGCCGTGCTGGGCGGCATTCTCCTGCTGCTGGCCGATATCGGAGCACGAGCGGTGCTGAGACCGCAGGAGGTCGCCGTCGGCATCATGACGGCCCTGCTCGGCGCCCCGTTCTTTATTGCACTCGCCCGACAAGGGGTGAAGAAGACATGAGAAAGGCCGTCACACTGCGGCGTGGGCCACTCTCCTTCCAGATCAACCTCCGTGTGATCGGAGTGCTGCTGGGACTACTCGCCGTTACGCTCGGCGTTATGATCATCAACATGGGCCTCGGCGAGTTTCCCATCGCCCCGGTGGATGTGCTGAAGACCGTTCTGGGCCTGGGCACCGGCGAGTACGACTTCATCGTGGGCACCCTGCGCCTGCCGCGCAATTTTGTTGCCTTCTTCGTGGGCGGCGGGCTGGCACTCTCCGGCGCCATCCTGCAGGGGCTGACCAGAAACCCGCTGGCGGCGCCAGATGTGATCGGCATTACCCATGGCGCCAACCTGGGGGCGGTAGCCGTCCTCATCCTGGCACCGACAGCGCCGCTTATCGCGCTTCCCGGTGCCGCCATCGGTGGGGCACTCGCTGCAGCGACCATCACCTACACCCTGGCCTGGAAGGGCGGCACCGCCCCCATTCGCCTGATTCTGGTCGGCATGGGCATCGCTTCGGCGCTTCAGGCCTTGACTACCCTGCTGCTCACCCATGGCAACGTCATCGTGGTCAGCCAGGCGATGGTCTGGATCACAGGCAGCGTCTATGGCCGGAGCTGGGAGCACCTCGCACGCCTGCTCCCCTGGCTGGTCGTCGCCATCCCGGCAGCGCTGCTGCTGGCCCGCCACGCCAACGCTCTCCAACTCGGCGACGACATCGCCCGGGGCCTGGGCGCCCGGGTCGAACGCAACCGTGGCCTCCTGCTCGCCATCAGCGTCATTCTGGCCGGTGCAGCCGTGGCCACCTGCGGGGCAGTCGGGTTTGTCGGCCTCATGGCGCCGCACATCGCCCGGCAGTTGGTCGGCCCATCTCAAGGCGGCCTCTTCCCCGTCGCCACTGTTGCGGGCGGGCTGATCCTGGTCACCGCCGACATGCTCGGCCGCACCCTGTTTGCCCCCATCGAAGTCCCCGCCGGCGTCATCACGGCTGCGGTCGGTGCCCCGTACTTCCTGTGGCTCCTGTTCCGGAGCCGTAATGCCTAGGACGGAGGGAACTAGCATGCATAAACTACAAGCCAAAAACCTGACGCTGGCGTACGACGGCGCCCCCGTCGTCAGTGGGCTGAACATGGAAATCCCGTCCGGGCGCATTACGGCGCTGGTCGGCGGCAACGGGTGCGGAAAGTCGACCCTCCTCCGCTCCCTGGCCCGGCTCATGAAGCCACGGGGCGGCGAGATTCTGCTCGATGGCACCAGCATCGCCACCATGTCCACCAAAGATGTCGCCCGGCGACTCGGCATTCTGCCCCAGGGCCCGGTGGCCCCCGAGGGCCTGACTGTTCGTGACTTGGTCGCCCAGGGGCGTTATCCACACCAAAGCTGGTACTCCCAGTGGTCGGCGGACGATGAGCAGGAAGTCGAAAGGGCGCTGGCGGCAACATCCACAGCCGAACTGGCGGACCGACCGCTGGATTCCCTCTCTGGCGGGCAGCGGCAGCGTGCCTGGATTGCCATGGCTCTGGCCCAGGGCACCGAAATCCTCCTGCTCGATGAGCCCACCACCTACTTGGACATGGCCCACCAGTTCGACGTGCTCGACCTGCTCTGGGAACTGAACCGTTCGGAACAGCGAACCATCGTCATGGTGCTCCACGACCTGAACCAGGCCTGCCGCTACGCCCACCACCTGGTGGCCATCAAGAATGGCGCCATCTGGGCGCAGGGGAATCCGGAAACCGTCATGACACGTGATATGGTCCGTGCCGTTTTCGGGATGGAGTGCCGCATCGTGGCCGACCCGGTCACAGGCACCCCCATGTGCGTCCCCCTCAGCCGGGTCGCCGCCGCTGCCGCCGCAGACTAAAAGAGTCCCCCGCCCTGAGCACAACCTCAGGACGGGGGACTTCTTCATGACCCCACTAGACCCTTCCGGCATGGGCCGGTCGGGATTTGGCCCATGCCGGAAGGGTTACGGCACCCACCCGGGGGTGCCTAGACCCTCCCGGCATGGGCCGGTCGGGATTTGGCCCACGCCTGACGGGTTACGGCACCCATTGAGGGTGCCTAAATGATGATCACATGCGCCTGGCACGGGCCGTGCACGCCAATCGACAGGTCATTCTCAATATCCGCACTCCGGCTCGGGCCGGAAGCGAAAATCACCTGGCTCGGCATCACGCCCAGCTTCCGCAGCTTCTGGAACACATGCGCCGGCGTATACACAAACTGCTCCTTACGCACCACGGCAATATGGATCGGCGGCAGCAGCGCCACAGTCCGCCCCCGCCCCGGGGCGCCGGCCACGCCCGGCCGCGAGCTCCCCAGCACAATCGAGCCGGTCTCGGCAATCGCAAAGTCCGCCCCGGTAATGCCCGCCACGGCGCTCTCCGCCAGTTCGATCTGCGGGCGCCCCGGCTCGCCATGCTTCACCGGTGTCACTGCGTACCCGGCGGCGCCCAGCGCCTCGTCCAGGCCCAGATCATTCAGCGTGGGATCATCCCAGCGCACAACCTTCCCCGTCACGCCGGCTTCACGCAAAATACTCACCAAAAGCGGCCCGACCTCAGCCTCCGACAGCACCCGATAGCTCTTGCCGCTCAGCTTCGCCAGCTCCATCTGATACCGCTCCACCAGCGCCTCGGCATCCGTCGGCCCCACGTCGGGAATCGGCAGCGACGGCTGCCACTCCGGCTCGCTCTCCGTCCCCGACCGGCCCAGCCGGGTCCGCACCCGATTGATGAACGTCTGCTGGTTCATTACTTCTTCCCCTCCTGCTCCAGGTCGGCCCAGCGCTCATGGAACGTACGCTTGACCACGGGCGGGAAATTCCGGGTATTGGTCCAAGCTGCAAACGGCCCGGGCAGATGCTCAGCCACTTCAGTGCCATCGTCCCGCTTCTTGGCATACATCCGCATGCCCAGGTAGCCAACCTTCGACATCAGCCGGTAGATCGCCGGGCGCCGCCAGGCGGCCATCCACAGCTTCATCACCCGGGTAAAGCCCGGGTCGGCCTTGGCCTGCGTCACCATATCCATCCGCAGGTTGACCAGATGATCATGCAGATGAATGCCCATCGGGCAGGCCTCGGTGCACGCCCCGCACAGGCTGGAGGCCTGCGGCAGGTCGGTCCACTCGTTAAAATCGTTCAGCAGCGGCGAAATCACCGACCCTATGGGTCCGGGATAGATCGCGCCATACGCATGCCCGCCGATATTCCGGTAAACCGGGCACACGTTCAGGCAGGCGCCGCAGCGAATGCACATCAGGGTCTCCTCATACTTGGAGCCCAAAATGTTCGTCCGCCCATTATCCAGGAAGATCACATGCAGCTCTTCCGGCCCGTCCGGCTCGCCGGGGCGCCTGGGTCCGGTGATCATGTTGAAGTACGTGCTGATTTTCTGGCCCGTAGCGCTACGGGGCAGCAAGCCGTACAGGACCGCCAAGTCCTCCAGGGTCGGCACCAGCTTCTCCATGCCCACAATCGCCAGATGAACCGGCGGCACAGATGTGGACAGCCGGCCATTGCCCTCGTTCGTCACCATGCAGATGGTGCCCGACTCCGCCACCAGGAAGTTGGCGCCCGATACACCGATATCGGCAGCCATAAACTTCTTGCGCAGCGTTTCGCGGGCGAACTTGGTCAGCGTCGGGGTGTCGGTGGTCATCTCCCGGCCCGCGACCTCACCGAACATGTCGGCAATCTGGCGCCGGGTCTTATGAATCGCCGGAATCACGATGTGCGCTGGCGTCTCGTGCGCCAGCTGAATAATGTACTCGCCCAGGTCAGACTCCACCACCTCGACGCCCTTGGCTTCGAGTGCGTGGTTCAGGAAAACTTCTTCCGACGCCATCGACTTGGCCTTAATGACCTTCTTGGCGTTGCGCCGGTCGATGATCTCCTCGGTAATGCGGACCACGTCGGCCGCATTCGCCGCCCAGTGGACCGTGCCGCCGTTGGCACGAATCTGCTCCGCCGCCCGGGTCAAATAATAATCAAGGTGTGCGAGCGTATGCTCCTTGATCTTCCGGGCCTGCTGGCGCAAGTCCGTGAACGTACCAATCGACATCTGCTCCGCCGCCTGGGCGTTCAAATCGCCAACGGCCGCGTTCCGCTTGGTCCGCAGGCTGTCTGCCGTGAAACGAATGGCGCCGCGCAACTGCTGATCCTTCAGGGCCTTCGCAATCCGCCCCTTAAAGTCCAACATTTCCTTGAGACTAGCGGCCATGATTGCGCACCCCTTCACACAGCAGCGTGGCCAGATGCATCGTCTTCATCGGCAGCTTCTCCCGCTCGGCCCGGCCGCCCATGTGCATCAGGCAGCCGCCGTCGCAGCTGACAATAATGTCAGCCTTGGTGCTGGCGTAAATCCCGAGCCGCTCGTCGGCCATCGCAGTGCTGATTTCGGGCATCTTCACGGAGAAGGCGCCGCCAAAACCGCAGCACAGGTCATAACGGGGGTTATCCACAAGCACGAGATCCTTCACGTTCCGGAGCAGCTCCAGCGGCTCCTCCTTCACGCCCAACTCCCGCTGCATGTGGCAGTTGTTGTGGAAAACGACGGTCGCCGGGAAGCGGGCGCCCACGTCCTTCACCTTCAGCACCTTGACCATAAACTCGCTGAACTCATAGGTCTTATCGGCCACGGCGCAGGCCCGCTTAAACATCTCCTTGTCGTCCTTGAACATCTGCGGATAGAAGTACCGCACATGCCCGGCGCAGGAGCCCGAGGGCATCACCACATACTCGCTCTGCTCAAACGTCTCGATGTAGGCACGGGCGTAGGCCTTCGCCTCATCTTCCAAACCGGTGTTCCAGGCCGGCTGGCCGCAGCAGGTCTGGTTCGGGGGGAAATCGACGTCACAGCCGTAACGCCGGAGCAGGTGTACAACCGCCTCGCCCACTTCCGGGTAGAAGTGGTCAGCCAGGCAGGTGATAAAAAGAGAAACTTTCAACCCCTGCACCACCTTGTGAGTTACTTCGGTCTGGTGGTCAGACCACCACAGTGACGGACGTGCCCGGAAGAAGCGGTTGCGGGCCGCCTCCCCCGAGCCAAAAGCAACTTATCCACAGTCGTAGCTATTTCTTCTGCGACTTTGCTGCGTCCATCGACTCCCGGAGCACGGTGGCGATATGCACCACACGCACGCCTTCCTTATCCATACCGGACCGCATCAGGCTGGCCCGCATATGCAACTGGCACGGCGGATTGGTCACAACCAACTCCTGCGCGCCCGTGGCTTTTACCCGTCCCGCCTTATCCTTGCCAATGGCGTTCGCCGTCTCCGGCTGCGTGATGTTATACACGCCACCGGCGCCGCAGCAAGAATCAGCGTTGCCAATCTCCACAAACTCCAGCGCCGGTACCCGGGCCAGCATCTTCCGGGGCTCGCTCACCAACTTCTGCACGTTCCGCATATGGCAGGAATCCTGCAGGGTGACCCGGCCCGGGCGCGGCCCCATGGGAATCGGGGGGAGTGCCAGCAGAATCTCGCTAATGTCCCGGCAGCTCGCCGAGAACTTTGCCGCCCGCTGGGCCCACTCGGGGTCTCGCGCCAGCCAGAGCTTGTACTCCTTGAGCGCAGCGCCGCAGCCGCCGGCCGCGTTCACCACATAGTCAATCTGGCACTTCTCAAACGCAGCAATGTTTCGCTTCGCTTGATCATGCGACGTGCCCTCTTCGCCCGTATGCGTGTGGACGGCGCCGCAGCAGCCCTGCCCGGGCACAATCAGCACCTCACAGCCGGCATTCTGCAGCAGGGCGATCGCATCCCGGTTTTCCTTCCAGAACGTAATCTCCTGAATGCAGCCGGTGAAGAAGCCAACCTTGGCCCGCTGTTCCCCAATGGCCGGGAATACGTGGCCCGAGCCGCCTCCCATAAACCGCTTGATCGGGCTGGGCACCTTGGGCATGGCCGCTTCCATCTCGGCGACGGCCTTGCCCGCCACCGCCTTGACCAACCCGGTCCGGCGGGCCAGCCACGAAAGGCCGGTCACCTGCCAGAACCAGAGGCCGAAGGCGCCGAGCTTGATGCCGCCCGGGGTGCCAAGCACCCACTTCAGGCCGACCTTGCGCACCAGCTTCTCCAGCGTACCCTGATGCTTGTGCTCAACGATCGTCGCCCGTGCTGCTTCAAGAATCGTGCCGTAGTGAACACCGGCGGGGCAGGCCACTTCGCAGGCCCGGCAGCCAATGCACTGGTCCAGCGGTCCGGTAATCTGATCCAGGGTCAGGTGGCCCTCGGCCACCGCCCGGGCCAGCGCAATCCGGCCACGCGGGCTCTTCGGCTCATGCAGGCTCAGTTTGTACGTTGGGCAAGCCTGCAGGCAGAAGCCGCAGCGCATGCAGTTAATGATCTCTTCGTGTTTGAGCGATTCCTTCAGCTCGGCCAGGGTGGCGGTCATCCCTGCCTCACCACCAGTCGCTTGCGCGTGGCCTTGGGCAGCACCTTGCCGGGGTTCAGAATGTTGGCCGGGTCAAACGCCGCCTTGATCCCCCGCGAGACTGCCACACCGGCCTCGCCAATCTTCCACTCCAGGTAATCCTGCTTGGAAATGCCCACACCGTGCTCGCCGGTAATCGTGCCGCCCAACGACAGTGCCTTGTCAAAGATCTCGGCGAAAGCATGCTCCACCCGTTCGATCTCCTCATGGTCACGCTCGTCGCAGGGGCAGGTCGGGTGCAGGTTGCCGTCGCCGGCATGACCGAAGGTGCAGATCGTCAGGTTGTACTTCTTGGCCGTAGCATTAATGAAGCGAATCATCTCGGCCAGGTTGGAGCGGGGCACCGTGGCATCTTCCAGCACGCAGGTCGGGCGGAGGCGGGCCAGGGCCGGCAGCGCAAAGCGCCGGGCTTCGGCCAGCTTGGTCCCTTCCTCAACCGTGGCGGCCACGCTCACGGCACGGGCGCCCTCTTCCCGGCAAATCTTGCCGGCCAGTTCGATGTCGGAATCCACAACGGCCCGGGCGCCATCCTGCTCAATCAGCAGCACGGCGGCGGCATCGGTGGGCAGGCCGACATGGGCAAAATCCTCAACCGCCTTGATCGTCCCCTGGTCCATAATCTCAAGGGTGCAGGGGATAATCCGGCTCTCAATAATCCGGGCGACGGCCCGGGCGGCATCCTCCAGCGCGTTGAAAACCGCCAGGGCAGCCCGTTTCGTCTCCGGCTTCGGAATCAGCTTCACGGTCACTTCGGTAATCACGGCCAGCGTGCCCTCAGAGCCCACCAGCAGGCGGGTCAGGTCGTAGCCCGCCACGTCCTTGGCGTTCTTGCCGCCCGTGCGCAGCACTGCGCCGTTGGGCAGAACCGCCTCCAGGCCCATCACATAGTCACGGGTCACGCCGTACTTCAGGCCGCGCAGGCCGCCGGCATTCTCCGCCACGTTGCCGCCCATCGTCGAAATGACCTGCGAGCCGGGGTCGGGGGGATAGAACAAACCCCGGGCGTCGGCCTCCCGCGCAAGCTGCGCAGTGGTCACTCCCGGTTCCACAGTCGCCGTCAGGTTGGCGGCGTCGATTTCGATAATTTGGTTCATGCGGTTCATGTTCAGCATAATGCCGGCGTTAATGGCAATCGTCCCACCCGAAAGGTTGGACGCAGCACCCCGCGGAATCACTGGCACGCCTTGTGCGGTGGCCAGTTCCAGAATCGCTTTCACTTCCGCCGTCGAACCCGGAAACACGACTACGGTGGGGAGACTGCGGAGCAGGGGCGTTGCATCCACCGCGTACGCAGCGAGGTCAGCGGGAGAATGCAGTACATGCTGCTCCCCGACGATGCCCTGCAGCGCCTGAATCAGCGCGGCGTCACCCATGTCAGGTCACCTCTATTGCTTATTTGATGAGGCCGGAGTCGCCCCGTAGAGCGTCCGCCTCACACGCTCGATGTGAGACCGCATGCGGTTGTGGGCCAGATCCGGCATCTGGGCGCGAATGGCGTCCAGAATGCCCTGGTGCTCGCTCAGAAGGAGCTTGTCCATCTCAGGAATGCGGAGCAGCTGCGTGCGATACCGGTGGAGCATCTCCTGCATGCTGTCACTCAGCGTCCGCATGATCTGGAGCAAAACCCCGTTGCCGGATGCCGACGCGACCGCATGGTGGAAATCCCAGTCGGCTTGCGCACCATGATTGCCCGTCTGCAGATCGATCTCCATCTGCGCCAGCGCTGCTTCCATGGCGGTCAGGTCTTCCTGCTCCCGGCGCTGGGCAGCCAGGTATGCCGCCTCGGCCTCAAGGGCTGCACGAATCTCAAGCATCTCGAGGCCAATCGCCTCGTCGCGTTCCATGGCCACAAGCAGCGCCATCGGGGTAATCAGCGCCTCCTCCGTCACACTGCGGACAAAGGTGCCCTCCCCCGGGCGTATTTCCACGAGACCCATCAAACCCAGAGCCGACAGGGCTTCCCGCACTGCCGCCCGGCTCACGCCGAACTCTTCGGCGAGCTGGCGCTCGGGCGGCAGGCGGTCACCCGGATTCAGGGAGCCGTCACGAATCATGCGTGAAATCTGATCGACAATCTGCTGGTAGATGCGCTGGTTAGCGATTCGCTCGAACCGGCCCACGTCGGACTCCTCCAGTCATGAGGACCAAGCCGTATTGCGTTTGCGTCCTTAAGCTACATCTACCAGTATACTTCATATCAAGCTATTTCGTGATGGCAGGAATCATCCACGGGAAGACATAGGCCTGAAGCATAACGAGAATGCCCATCAGAGCGGCCAACAGCAGGGAGTGCGGCAGCACGCCACGGAAGATCGGGCCGGCAGCGAGCTTGCCTTCGTTCTTATCCTCGTAGCAGGCAGCGGTCGCAACGACGATGGACTGGGCGTCGATCATCTTGCCCATAACGCCGCCGGTGGAGTTGGCGGTGCAGATCAGGACGGGCGAGAGGCCTAGCTGTTCGGCCGTGATCTTCTGCATGCCGCCGAACATCACGTTGGCGGAGGTGTCCGAACCGGTCAGGGCGACGCCCAGCCAGCCCAGCATGGCGGCGAAGAACGGGTAGAACCAGCCGGTCTTGGTGAAAGCGAGGCCGAGAACGGCGTCCATGCCGGAGTACTTCGTCACATAGCCCATGCCGAGCACCAGGCCGATGGTCAGCAGCGGCAGGCGGAGGCGGACGGCGGTCCGCTTGATCACCTGGACCCACTGGGCGCCGCTCATGCCGATGATCAGGCCGGAGATAAGGGCCGAGATCAGAATGCCGGTGCCAGGAGCGGAGAGCCAGTTGATGCTGTAAACAGCCGAGTCAAGCGTCTGCTTAGCCACGACTGGCGCCGTGCGGAAGACGAGGCCCTGTACGAACGGCACATTCCACTTGATCAGGGCGCCGGGCAGGCTATTGAGCCAGTTCTTGACGTCGGGATAGCCCCACAGGAAGACAAAGACCGTCAGCAGAGCCCAGGGCATCCAGGCCTTGATCACCTGGCCAGTGGTGTAGGAAGCGGCGCCGGCAATCTTCGCCTTCGGGGCGGCCTTGACGTCGGCGGAGTAAGCCTGCTTGGGCTGCCAGAACCGGGAGAAGATCGCAACCGCCGCCATGGAGACCAGGCCGCCGAGGATGTCGACAAGCATGTGGCCCATGTAGTTGCCAACGGCGAACTGGGTGATGGCGAAAGATCCGCCGGAGACGAGCAGGGCGGGCCATACGTTCCAAACGTCAGACCACTTGCCGCCGTCCATCTTCACCTGAGCGGCGACCATCCAAACGGGGACGATCAGGGAGAAGAAGGGCAGCTGGCGGGCGGCCATCTGGGAGATGGTGAAGGCCGGAATGCCGGTAACACCTTCCAGCGCGGTGACCGGGGTGCCCAGGGCGCCGAAGGCGACGGGGGCGGTGTTGGCGATCAGGCAGAGAATAGCGGCCTGCAGGGGCTTGAAGCCGAGGCCGACCATCAGGGCGCCGGAGATGGCGACCGGGGTGCCGAAGCCGGCGGCACCTTCGACGAAGGCGCCGAACGAGAAAGCGATCAGGATCGCCTGGATGCGCTTGTCGGAAGACATCGAGGCGACGGAGTCCTTCACGATCTCAAACTGACCGGTGACCAGGGTCACGGTGTACAGGAACATCGCAGCGATCACAATCCAGCCGATCGGGAACATGCCGTAGAGCACACCGTAGAGGTAGGACATACCAGCGGTCTGCACGGGCATCTTGAAAACGAAAACGGCGGCCAGGAGCGAGACGATACCGGCGATGAGTGCGGCCTTGTGAGCCTCGATACCCTTGTGAAGCGAACCCTGATTCGACTTGGACGGATGAAGAGCGAGGAAATAAAGCAGGGTCACGACCGGGAGCGCAGCGACGAGGGTGGACAGGAAAGCGTTGCCTAGGGGATTGTAGTTCTGCAGGTACTGCATCCGATTGCCTCCTTTAGCGGGGTTTGGTGGCAAACCGGGTCCGGACCCTATCGACATGTCAGGTGGTCATGTGGTCTGACCACTTGGCCAATAGAATATGACAGGCCGTCGTGAATTCCTTTCGTCGCATTTCAAAACGCAGACACATTGAGCACAAGTGTCTATTTGAGAATGTTATCTCTTTCACAAAGTTCATATGGTGACAATTTACGCGGCCCGTGGGGCAGTAGTAGAGAAGGCCGATTGGCGCCTACAGACAGGCTATCCAATCGGCCTTGATGATTGATGTTTCCTATACCCTATCTGTCGGTGTTTCGCGCCGCCTTGATATGGTATGCGTGGGTAGTTATGGGGATTCGCTCTCATTCGCCCGCACGACCCTGTTCTCCCCCTACCGACCGGGCTTCTGGATCACCCGAACTGCACGACCAAGGTCCGAATGGCGTAGGGCGCCACGTCAATGATCACCCGGCGCCCCGTGAACGGGACTTCCTGCGGCGCTTGTTCCAATAGGTTTGTCGCGTGCACGGCCTTGATCGGCCTTCCGAAAAGCAACTCAACCGGTCCACGCCGGTTTCCAAACTCGTAGACCCGCACGACGATTCCTTCGCCCGACTCAGCCCGTTTGACGGTCTCGATCATGACGTTCGGTGCCTCGCAGGAGACCAGGCCGAAAGCGGCGGGCAGTTTTCCGCTGTGCGCCGGCGCCACCACCGCCGTCAGCGGGTTGTTGAGCCGATAGCCCTGCGCCACGGTCCCGCCCCGGAACCAGTCCTCCGCGTGCGGGAACAGGCTGTAGGTAAACCTGTGCTCGCCCCGGTCGGCGGTCGCGTCGGGCCAAATCGCCGACTTGATCAGCGTCAGGCGGAGCACGTTGTCGTGAATGTCGTACCCGTACTTGCAGTCGTTCAGCAGGCTGACACCGTACCCGCCTTCTGACAGGTCGGCCCACTTGTGGCCCACGCTCTCAAAGCGGGCCCAGTCCCAGGAGGTGTTCTGGTGGGTCGGGCGCTCCACGTTGCCAAACTGGATTTCGTAGGTGGCCCGGGTACTGTGGACCTGCACGGGGAAGGCCGCCTTCAGCAGCACCTGTGACTGCTGCCAGTCGACACGGGTGTCAAAGTCGATGCGCGGGGTGCGGGCATACACGGTCATCCGCTGGGTGATGGTGGAATCTTCAAAGCGCCATACAAGCTTCAAAATGCCTTGCTCCGGCCCTTCCTCCTCCACGGTCGCTTCCACCAGGTCGGTGACTTCGCGGCATTTCTGGGTGTAGTAAATGTCGATGTCCCAGGCGTCGTAGTTCATGGGCTTGTCTTCGAAAGCCTGGAGCACGTTGGCCGCCCGGCCCTGGGCAAGCACCTCCCGCTGCTGCACCTTGTCGTACAGCCGGGTCATCTGGCCCTGTTCGTTCAGCTCGATGCGGAAGTGGGGCGTCTCCACCAGTCCGGGCGTGACTGTGAGCCGGCGGCTGCGGGCCTCCGGGCGCCCGCCCCGGGGCGCCGCCACCGGCCGCAGCGGGAAGGCCCGGTAGCCGTTCGCCGGCACATCCACCGCATAGACCAGCTTTCCCTGCACCGGCAGCGGCACACCCTCCTCATCCACCGGCACCGTTCCGGCGGGCAGTTCGACCTCCACCAGGTCGCTCCGGGAAAAGCCCGTCGGGTTAAAGACCACCACAGACTCCTCCGCCAGGTCCATCGCCGCGACCAGCGCTGCCTGGGCCTCTCCAAGCACCCCGCCACCCAACGCATGCGCCGCCTGGTACTCGACCGTGCTGTCCTGATACACCTCCCGAATCGAAGAACCGGGAATGATATCATGGAACTGATTGCGGAGCACAATCTCCCACGCCTCATCCAGCCGCTCCCGCGGGTACTCCTCTCCTGTCAGCACTCCTGCCAGCGCCCCGTAGAGTTCGGCATTATGCAGCAGGAACTCGAGCTTCCGGTTGTGCCGCTTCTGCTGCGCCTGCGACGTGTATGTCCCCCGGTGATACTCCAGGTACAATTCGCCATTCCACACCGGCAGCCGGGGGTCGGTCCAGACCCGCTCTTCCAGGCGGGCAAAGTACTCATCCACCCGCCCGATGCGCACGTGGGGAATGCCCGGCATATCGGCCAGCCGGCGGGCGAATTCCATGTTCTCGCGGGTCGGCCCGCCGCCCCCGTCACCCCACCCGAACGATGACAGCGGTTCGTTGTTAATCTCCTTCTGTTGATAAAGGTCCCAGGCGCCCTTCACCACATCGGGCAGCACCTCGGCGTTATAGGTGTAGTTCCAGGAATCGGGCGCCCGGTTCGGCACCGGCGCGGTAATGAAGTGCGTCAGCACTTCCGTCCCATCAATGCCGCGCCACCGGAACGTGTCAAACGGGAAGCGGTTGAACTGATTCCACGAGATCTTCGTCGTCATGAAATACTTCAGCCCAACACCCTTGATAATCTGCGGCAGCGCCCAGGCGTACCCGAACACGTCGGGCAGCCACAAAACCACGTTATCCACACCCAGTTCCTCTCGGAAGAACCGCATGCCATACAGGAACTGCCGAATCAGCGACTCGCCACCCGACAAGTTGCAGTCCGCTTCCACCCACATGCCGCCGTCGGCCTCCCAGCGGCCCTCGGCGACGCGGCGCTTCACCTGCTCCCAAATTTCGGGCTGCGTTTGCTTGATGTACTTATAAAGCTGTGGCTGCGACTGAATCCACTTGAACTCCGGATACTGCTCCATCAGCCGCAGGGCCGACGACCAGGAGCGGGCCGTCTTCAGTTTGATGTTGTCCAATGTCCACAGCCAGGCCACATCCAGGTGCGTATGGCCAATATGGTTCACAATCGGTTTCAGCGCATCAATGCGCTGAAGGCGTTCAAACCCTTGCTGCATAACAGCCCGGGCGCCCCGGACCGACGCGTAGAACGCCTCCGACCCGGGATGCGTCCAGTCCAAATCGGCCATCACCGCCTCGGACAGCTTGAGGAGTTCAACCCTCGCCACCGAGTTGGCGTCTAGTTCCTTGAGCGTCCGACCAATCGCGTCGAAGTCGTACGCCAGCGCATCGGTCTCGTCGTCGAACTGGATCAGCTCCGGGTCCTGCCAGAGCAGGTTCTCGTACTGCCGCCAGCCCGACCAGGCCTGAATCGCAATGGCGATCACCCGGCCAGTCTCGCACAGGTCAGCCGGGAGGAAGATCACCCGGTGGTTCCGATCCAGCCCGTGGTGCGGACGCCCATCTATGTACAGCAGCGACTCGGGCATGTCGTTGTGCCCACCGTTGGCAATGTGGCTGCCGAAGCGCAAGGCGAGCCGCCTGCCACCCAGGTGCCCGGGAATGGTCACCTGCGCCCGGTACCAGGTAATCATGTTCGGGCGCCCCGCGATGCGGTCATATGGCCGCACCATCGGCCAGCCCGTATCATCCAGGGCCGGCGCAAAGGCGCCCGGAAGGTCGCCCTCGTGGTACCGGAACGGCCCTACCGGCACTGCCAGCCGGGCCACCCAACGCCTGAGCTCATCCCGACGGCCCATCAGCTTCTCTTCCGTCCAGAACATCGCACATCATTCCTCTGTCCGATCATTTCCGCCTGAAAGATTTCGTCACGCTCGCAATCCCCCCTTTCCGCCGGTGAAAGATTTCGGCGAGTCGGCGCCTGCGCAAACAGGACACAGCCCGCGCTCTGCCGAACCACTTCCCAACAGCCCCGCCAAAGGAGATCCGATCATGTCACTGCAAGAGCAGATCGTGGCCGCCCTGGCCAACGCCCAGACCGGCGGACCGCTAGTCGAGCCGAAGACCGCCCGCAACCTGCTGCTCGGCCTCACCCGCGCCCTCGGCGGCAGCGTCGAAGACGAAACCGACTACAGGGCCGGCCGGGCCTATCGCTTTTCCCACTCCGTCCGCACCGAAGAAGAGCGCAAGTGGCGCACCCTCTTCCATATCGACATCAGCGCTGTGGGCCCGTTCGTGACTCACACCGCGATTCTCCGCACGGTTGAGGAGCGCTGGTGGTCCCACAACATCCGCGCCAGCCGCAACGGCTTCCACCCGGAAGACGCTGAGGTCATCGCAAACCTCCGCACCTGGTACGCCGAAAACGACCTTATTGAGGTCGACCCCATGGTGCAGGCGCTGCCGGCGCCCGAGGGCGCCTTCAAGGAAGGCACGACCCTGTTCCAGGCCCTGTTCCGGCCCTAAACTGCGAACCGTACTCACATAAATAGGGCGGCGGGAAATTAGCTCCCGCCGCCCTTTGTTTCTTATGCGTGAACCGCAGCCTGCTTCTCCAGGTACTCATGAATCGCCCGGGCCGCCTTCTGCCCGGCGCCCATGGCCAGAATCACCGTCGCGGCACCCGTTACCGCGTCGCCACCGGCAAACACCCCGGGCCTGGTCGTTGCCCCCGTCTCCGGGTCGGCCACCACGCAGCCCCACTTGTTCGACTGCAGCCCCGGCGTAGTCCGTAGCAAAATCGGGTTCGGCGTAGTGCCCAGCGCCATAATCACGGTATCCACAGGCATCACAAACTCCGAGCCCTTCACCGTCACTGGCTTGCGGCGGCCCGACTCGTCCGGCTCGCCCAGTTCCATCTTCACGCACTTCAGGCCGGTCACCCAGCCGTCCTCGTTAGCCAGAATCTCCACCGGGTTCGTCAGGAAGTTGAACTGCACGCCCTCTTCCTCGGCATGCTCAAACTCCTCACGCCGGGCCGTCATCTCATGCTCCGTCCGCCGGTAGACAATCATCGCCTGCTCGGCGCCCACCCGCAGGGCGGTCCGCACCGAGTCCATGGCCGTATTGCCGGCGCCTATGACGGCGACCCGCTTGCCGACCTTGAGCGGCGTGTCATACTCGGGGAACTTATAGGCCCGCAGCAGGTTAATCCGGGTCAGGAACTCGTTGGCGGAGTAAACGCCACTGTAGTTCTCCCCGGGAATGCCCATAAACTTCGGCAGGCCGGCGCCCGTCCCGATGAAGACCGCGCTGTACCCGTCCTTCTCCATCAAATCATCAATCGTCACGGTCCGGCCCACCAGCACGTTGTAGCGGAACTCAACGCCCATCTCCTCCAGGCGCCGCACATCCGTCTCTACAATCTCCTTGGGCAACCGGAACTCGGGAATGCCATACATCAGCACGCCGCCCGCGGCGTGAAGCGCCTCAAACACGGTTACCTGATAGCCCAGGGCCGCCAGGTCGCCAGCGCAGGTCAGGCCGGCAGGGCCAGCGCCCACCACTGCTACCTTAACGCCCCGCGACGCCACCGGCTCAAGCTCCCCAAAGCCGTGCTGCCGCTCCCAGTCGGCCACAAACCGCTCCAGGCGGCCAATCGCAACGGGCTCAAACTTCACGCCCATCACACACTTGGACTCGCACTGCTCCTCCTGCGGGCAGACGCGGCCGCAAATGGCGGGCAGGCGGTTCACTTCACGCAGCCGCTTGACCGACTCCGCAACCTTGCCCTCCGCCAGCAAAGCGACAAAGTCCTTCACCGGCGACTGCACAGGGCAGCCAATTTCGCAGGTCGGATTCTTGCACTTGAGGCACCGCTGCGCTTCTTCAATTGCCATCTCCAGCGTATAACCAAGCGCCACCTCATCAAAACGGTTCACCCGAACGGCGGCGTCCAGCAGCGGCATGGGGTGCCGATCTCGCTTCATTTTGGCCATGACTGTCTGCTCCTCCTACCGTACTGCGGCCGTCTTCTTGCACTGGCACTCGTGCTCATGTTCATGCTGGTGCTCGAAATGCTCCAGCGCCGCCTTCTCCTCGGCCTTGTACATCTTCGTGCGCCGTGTGACCTCTTCGAAGTCCACCTTGTGGGCATCGAAGCAAGGCCCGTCCACGCAGGCGAAGCGGTTCTCGCCGCCGACCCGCACACGGCAGGCGCCGCACATGCCGGTACCATCGAGCATAATGGGGTCCATGGAAGCGAGGGTATAAATGGCGTAGGGACGGGTCACCTCGGCCACCGCCCGCATCATGGGCATCGGGCCGACGGCGATGACAAGGTCATAGCCCTCTTCAGCCTTGATCTTCTCCTGCAGCACGCCGGTTACAAAACCCTTGTAGCCATATGAGCCATCGTCGGTGCAGGCGAGAAAACGGTCGACGTTGGCGGAAACCTCGTCGGCCAGAATCAGCAGGTCCTGGTTCCGGGCGCCCACAATCGCGTCCACCGTAATCCCGGGCCGGCCGTGCAGCGCCTTGGCGATGGTCAGAATCGCCCCCGTGCCGAAGCCGCCGCCCACCAGGGCGACACGGCCCTGCGCCGGCAACTCCACCGGTGATCCGAGTGGACCGGCAAAGTCATGAATGTAGTCACCCTCGCCGAGCTGGGCCAGCCACTTGGTGGTCTTGCCCACTTCCTGCACCACAATCGTTACGGTCCCCGCTTCCCGGTCGAAGTCCGTAATCGTAATGGGAATGCGCTCGCCCGTCGCGCCGACACGCAGAATGATGAACTGCCCGGGCTGCGCCGACCGGGCCACCAGCGGCGCATCAACGACATAAAGCCGGGTTACCGGTGTCAGCTGACGCATCTTGAGAATGCGATACATTCACTTATCCCTCCGCGACCGTCTATTACGATGCGAAATACGTGTACAGGTTCGCCTGACCCGCCGGTTAGTTCCTGTGCTACAGATGAAATGAGTACGGATATGGACCATACGCGTCATCACTATCCTCGGTCCAATAACCTATTTGTTATAATCAAATAGGTGAGAAAGAGAGGGGAAATCCGATGGAATATCGTGTATGGGGCGCCCCGGGCCGGCCGCTCGTCCTCCTGCTGCACGCCCTGGGCTGCCACAGCGGCTGGTGGGCATGGACGGCACCGCTGCTGGCGGAGCGGTATCATGTGGTGGCGCCCGATTTCCGGGGACATGGGGACACTCCCCGGGCCGACGACTACAGTTTCAAGGCCTATGCGGCCGATGTGGAACGCCTCGTCCAAAAGTTGGGCGCCGGCCCCTGTGCACTGGTCGGCCACTCCATGGGCGGCTATGTCGCGCTTACAGTTGCCGCCCGCAAGTTCATCCAACCGACCGCCATCATTGTGGCTGATATGAAGACCAGCGCCCCCGAACAGGAGCTGGCCGACCTCAAAGCCGCTTCCCAGAAGCCCAGCCGTACATATGCGACCCTCGATGAGGCTGCCGCCCGCTACCGGCTCTCGCCTCCCGACCATGTCGTTCCGGCACAGCGGCTGGCAGCCGTCGCCCGGGAGTCCTACCGCCAACTCCCCGACGGCACCTGGGCCGAGAAGTTCGATCGTCGGGCCCTCGCCATCGACCCCCTGGCCCCCGGCGACCTGGCGGCCCGCCTCAACTGCCCTGCGCTCTTCCTGCGCGGTGAACACAGTGTGATCATGCCGGCCGAACCGGCCGCCGCCCTCGCCGCCGCCGCAAAAGCTCCGCTGGCCACCATGCCGGGCCTCCACCACCACCTCCCGCTCGAAGACCCCGAGGGGTTTGCGGCGCAGGTAACAGCCTTCCTGAAATAACAAAGTGCCGGGCCCCTCCGACAACGGCGGGCCCGGCTCTTTCATTGGCGTCCGAAAGTGGCATCCTACTCCCGGAGGCGATCGCCACATGCCCGAACTCCCCGAAATGGAGATCTACCGCAGCCACCTGGAGCGCAACTGCACAGGCCAGACCATCACGCAGATCGAAATTGGCCGGCCCAAGAGCATCAACGTGGGGGTCCGGGAATTCAAGCAGGCCGTGCAAAGCGCCACGCTCACCGGCTTCTCACGTGCCGGCAAAGCCCTGGTTTTTCACTTATCCACAGGCAACGTGCTGCTGAACCATCTCATGCTGGGCGGCGCCGTTTTTTACGGAACCAAGGACGAAGCGCCTCAGCGCACCTTTCAGGTCACCTTCTGGCTGGATCAAGGCCGGGCCTTGTGGTGGACAGGCCTCCGGCTGGGCTGGCTCCACCTGCTTACCCCGGCCGAACTGGCCTCCTACCGGGCCGATCTGGGCCTTGACCCACTCGATGAACATTTCACCACCGCCTACCTGGCCTCCCTTCTCCAAGGCCGGCGCGGCAAGCTCAAGCCCCTCCTTGTTGACCAGCAGCTCTTCCCCGGCATCGGCAACTGCTACTCCGACGAAATCTGCTGGACGGCCCGTATCCACCCGCTCCGCATCGCCGGGTCGCTCAAAACGGACGAGTGCGAGCGGCTCTGGCAGGCCACCCAAAGCGTTCTGACCGACGCCACAGCCCGGGGCGGTTACACGGAAACCCCATTCCACAAGGGCGACCAGTTCACGGGCGGGTACCTTCCACACTTGAAGGTTTACGACCGGAACGGCGAGCCCTGCCCACGGTGCGGGACACCGATCGCCCTGGTTGAGGCGAGCAATCGCAAGGTCTTCTTCTGCCCTGCCTGCCAGCCGGAGGCTACTCCCGAGATCTCTATCGCGACCAGTGCACGAAAATCTGAGGCTGAACCGTTTCTATCTGCAGATGTGAAATGAAAACATCACGTCCGGCAAACGCTTAGGGTGAAGGAGAATCCCAAAATGCTAAGTGACCACCGGTTTTTTCTGTGGGTTTATCTCCCGCTCTACGCGCTCCTGACCCTCATGGTTGTCCGCCAGTGGTACAACCATCCTGACAGGCCCCGCCGCGACACAGCGCTCCTCTTCTTCGTGCTCTTTATGAGCCAGGCGGTCCCCGCGGTGCTGCCGCAAAACCTGGGCGTCCTTACCCTGGGGCGCCTGCTTATTAACACCGGCTACTTTCTGGTGATCACTGTACTGGGCCACCTGCAGCCCGTTTCACTGCGCGTGCGCCGCGGCGCGCTGGCCACATTCTTCCTTCTCCATGCCGCCATACTCGGGAGCATCGCCCTGCCTGGTGCCAACCTCCTCTGGCTCGACCTGGCCATTGACCTCTTCGGGGCGCTGGTCATCGTCTACACCGGCGCCGCCGTGCTCCAGGGCGCCCGGGAAGCAGGCGGCATCCTCCGGCGCCGGCTCCTGCTCATCGCAGCGGCCACCTACCTCGTGGGCTTCCTCACACTGGTCAAGGTCTTCCTGCCCGTTCCTGCCTACCTGACTTCTCTGGGCATGCTGCCTTTCTTCCCCCTTGCCTACCTGGGCTTCGCCACCCCCGCCTGGCTCGTGCGCATCTGGCAGCGGGCAGGGCTCTTTACGTTCCTGCACGATTCTGCCCATCTGCCCCGGCACACCCGCTCCACCGCCATGCTCGACCACCTGCTGCCGGCCGCCGCCCGCACGGTCGGGGCCATATCCACCGTGGCCGCCATGTACGAACCGGGCACCGACCGGCTCGTCCTGCGCCCCGGCTACCCGGGCCAGCCCGGCCAGCTCGACCCGGCAACCTTCCCGGTCGACTCCGAACCCCTCTACCTGACCACCAGCGCCGCCATGGGCCCCGATCTCGGCCCCATCGCCACAGCCATGGGCGCCGAGGCGGTTATGATCGTGCCCATCGCCACCGCCGAGTCGACCTTCGGCTTCCTCATCGCATTCCTCCGGCACGGAGCACTCTTCCCTGAAGATGACCTGACCCTGCTCAACCTCATGACCGAGCACGTCGTTTTACATCTCCAGCTCATGCACCACAACCAGACGCTCGAGCAGCGAGTCCAGGAGCGCACCCGGGCGCTGCGCGAGGCCAAAGTAGAAATCCTCCGCCACCTGGCCCGGGCCGCCGAGTTCCGCGACGACGACACCGGGGACCACCAGGAGCGGGTCGGCTGGCTCTCCGCCCGCCTGGCCCAACACCTCGGCCTTCCCCAGGACGAAGTGGAGCGAATTCGCCTCGGCGCCCCCCTCCACGATGTTGGCAAAATCGGCATTCCCGACACCATCCTCCTCAAGCCCGGCCGCCTCAGCGAGGCCGAGTTCAGCCAAATCAAGGCACACACCACCATCGGCGCGGCCATCTTCGCCGACTGCCAGTACGGTGTCCTGATCGCCGCCCGTGAAATCGCCCTGACCCACCACGAAAAGTGGGATGGCACCGGCTACCCTGCCGGCCTCGCCGGCGAGGAGATTCCCCTGCGGGGCCGCATCGTCGCCGTGGCTGACATCTTCGATGCACTTTCCCACGCCAGGAACTACAAGACCGCCTGGCCCATGACGGCGGCCCTCCAGGAAATCGAACGGCTCAGCGGCACGCACCTCGACCCCCGTATCGTGGCGGCCTTCCTCGAACTGGCCCGCTCCGGCGAAATCCCCCCGGTCCACACCCTCGACCAGGTTGCGGCTGCCGGGTAGACTCCCCTTTGACCACCTCCCCGCCGGCCAACACACCACCCCCGTGTGCGGCCGAAGGCTAACACATAACCCCCCGGTCCACGCAACGGCCAAGCATGCCGTCCCGCGTCCGGGGGGTCTTCTTTATAGCTGGGTCAATACGACCGGTCCTTCCGCGGTAATGGCGATTGAATGCTCGTACTGCACGCAAATCGATCCGTCCACCGTCCGGGCCGTCCACCCGTCATCGTCTCCCTTGGCCCGCCAGGTGCCCAGGGTAATCATCGGCTCGATCGCCAGCACCATGCCGTTGCGCAGCTGCGCCCCGGTCCCCGGCTTCCCATAGTGCGGCACCGCCGGCGACTCCCAAAGGTCCTGGCCAACGCCGTGCCCCGTAAACTGCCGCACCACACCGTACCCCTGCCCCTCGGCCAGGGTCTGAATCACATGCCCTATGTCGCCCACCCGGTTGCCCTCCACCGCCTGCGCAATGCCGGCGTTCAGGCACGCCAGGGTCGTCTCCATGAGCGCGCGAACCTCAGGTGATACCTCGCCGACCGTATATGTCCAGGCAGAGTCGCCATGGTAGCCCTTGTAGTAAGCTCCAATATCGATCGTAATCACGTCCCCGGACTTCAGCTTCAACTGCCCAGGAATGCCGTGACAAATCACATCATTTACCGCCACGCAAATGGAGCCGGGGAATCCGTGGTACCCTTTAAACGACGGGATGGCGCCCTTTTCGCGAATCCACCCCTCGACCAACGTGTCCAACTCCAGGGTCGTAATTCCCGGCTGAACATGTTTTCCCAACGCCGCGTGGCACTCAGCCACAATCCGCCCCGCCTCGCGCATAATCGCGATCTCACGGGGTGACTTTAGTTTGATCACCAGCCCGGCCCCCTTCCGCTTTCCGCAATTTGTAGTTATGACGGTTCCGGCAGCGCGTCGAGCAGAACTTATTGACCGGCGCCCGGCTGTAAGGCTCAAACCAGTTTCCGCACTCGGCGCAGGTGCATAACTCCAGCGGCCCGTCCTCCAGCGCCTCCAACAGGCTGACGAGCGCTTCAAAGTAAATCCGCCGCCCCTGCGCACCGTCCTGCTCGCCAATCACCGCGCGCACCCTGTGCCTGCGCAGTAAATTTGCACTCCCCGCCGTGTACAGCGGATCCTCTTCGCCTGGTACGATTTTCAGCTTCACCATGCTGCACCGGTCGAAAATCAGGTTCAGCACCTGAATTTCGGCCGGCGTGCATGCGGTCCCGTCCCGTACATGCTCGACCAAACGCGTCAGCAGCCGGTACATCTCGCCGGTGAGCGCATCGGCAGCCTCAATCCGCTGCTTATGTACAAAGGCCGGCTCATTGAGCACGCCCAAAAAGAAGCGGTCCCGCGCCAGTCGCGGACACATTACAACCCCTCCAAGGTGTCACGGTTTCATCGCCGTAATCGGATTACTACACTTTATCCGATGATACGACGATTGACCGTCCACGTCAACCAAAACGACCACAATCAAGCCTTGTTTCTGTACCCTGACGTTAACCACACCTTAACAAAGAGTGTTTACGATGAAGATAGAGAGGCCCAACCTGTCGCTGAGGAGGAAACCAACTTGGAACCGATGCTGATCATCGGAGCCGTTGTGGTATTGGCGCTGATTTTCGAGCTCACGAACGGCTGGAACGATGCTGCTAACGCAATTGCTACGATCGTCTCAACCAAGGTGCTGAAACCCCGCACCGCCGTCATCATGTCCGCATCGTTCAACATCATCGGAGCCCTGCTGAGCACCAAGGTCGCTGCCACTGTTTCCGGTATGGTCAACGCAAAAATGATCAGCCCCTCCACCGTAGCTGCCGCTATGGTAGCCGGCGCCCTCTGGAACGCCGCCATGACCCGCCTCGGTATGCCGATTTCCGCCAGCCACGCCCTGCTGGGCAGTGTTACAGGCGCTGCGGTTGCCGCTGCCGGCACCGGCGTCCTCAAGTGGGATGCGATTATGAAGGCTGTTAACGGACTCTGGTCCTCTCCCCTTATTGGTATGATCATCGCCCTCGCCATCGCCTTCCCGCTCCTGCGGCTCGTCCCCAGGATTCGCCTGCAGGTGGCCAGCCTGATGATCATTGCCCTCGCCTATAGCTATAAGCCCATTCTCGGTCTCATCGCCTTCCTGGCGATCGGCGCGTTCTACCTCTATATGCGCCGCACGCACAACCGCGACGAGGACGAGTATTGGAAGAAGTACCAGCTCATCTCGAGCACCCTTATGTCGCTGGCTCACGGCACCAACGATGCGCAGAAGGTCATGGGCGTTATCACCATGGCGCTCGTTGCCGGTCACTTCCTGCCGGAAGGCGCCGCTCCGCCCCTGTGGGTCATTCTCTCCTGCGCCACCGTCATGGGCCTTGGCACCTATATGGGCGGCTGGGAAGTAATTAAGACCCTGGGTGAAAAGCTGACCGACCTGCGCCCGATTCACGGGTTCGCTGCCGAAACTGCCGCAGCCACCGTCCTTTCCACCACAGCCCACCTCGGCATTCCCGTGTCGACCACCCACACCATCACGGGCTGCATTATGGGCGTTGGTATGTCCAAGTACGAAGTCAACTGGGGCATCGCCAGCAAGATTGGCCTCGCCTGGGTCTTCACCATTCCGGTCACTTTCGCTGCCGGTTGGACCCTGGGCACCGCAATCACTCATTTCGGCTTCTGGCCCGTCCTCGCTGTGAGTCTCCTTGTGGTGGGTATCGTGGAACTGGTCATTTACCTGCGCAAGAAGCGTGACGCCGAACCCGCCGGTGAAGTGACTGCTGATTAAGGAAAACGCCAAGCGGCGCCCAATCGGGCGCCGCTTTTTTTACACCTTTTTTCAGGGCTCGCCCGCTCAAGACTGCGTTTCAGCCGCCTCCTCCAGTACCAGCCACTCTGCATAGAGTTGCTCCAGTCTCTCCTGCACCCGCACCCGCTCTGCCCACTGTGCGCCCAAAGCCGCAACATCCGCAGCCTGCTCCAGTTCCACGTCAATGGCAGCCAGCAACCCTTCTGCCTCTGCGATTGCCTGCTCAAGCTGCCGTTTCGCCCGCAGACTGTCAGCCTCCTTGCGACGGGTAGCCCCCGCTCCACCTCGCACGCCGTCCTGGCCCCGGCTGCGCCGGTCCCCGCCACCTGCCTCAGTCGCCACACCCGCGCTCTGCCCCTCCCGGGCCAGCCGCAACTGCGTCCGCTTCTCCCGGTAATCGTCATAGTTGCCCAGGTAGAACGACAGGCGCCCATCCTCCAGCTCCCACACCCGTCGCGCCATCCGGTTGATGAAATAACGGTCATGGGAAATCGCCAGCACCGTGCCGGTGAACTCCTCCAGCGCCTCTTCCAAGGCCTCGCGTGAGTCGATGTCCAGGTGGTTCGTCGGCTCATCCAGCAGCATCAAGTTTGGCTGCCGCTGCATGAGCAGGGCCAGGCGCAGGCGTGTCCACTCGCCACCGGAGAGCCGGTTAATCGGCTTAAAGACATCCTCCCCGTAAAAGAGATAGCGCGCCAACTTGGCACGGCCTTCGCCGGTTTCAACGCCGGCCTCCTCGCAAAAGGCCTGCAGAACCGTCTTCTCAACGTCCGGATGGTCCTGCTGGGCAAGGTACCCGATCTCCACCCGGGCGCCCAGTTCGGCTGCCCCGGCATCAGGCAGCACCTGTCCGAGCAGGAGCTTAAAGAGTGTGCTCTTGCCCGTGCCATTCTTACCGACCAGCGCCACCTTCTCCCCATAGGTAAGCGTGGCATCGACCCTGTCCAGCAGCGGCCGGTCCCCGAACTGCTTGCTCAGGCCGACCAGCCTGACGACCTCCCGGCCGGAACGGTCCTTTTCCTGCAAGTCAAACTCAGCAGTGCGTCGCTCCACCGGGCGTTTCACCCGCTCAATCCGGTCGAGCGCTTTCTGCATCGAAGCGGCACGTCGAAAGAACTTGTTGTTGGCGCCAATCCGGCCCCACTCTTGCAGTTGCCTGATGGTTTCTTCCATTTTCTTAATCTGCTTCTGCTGTTCCTTAAACTCGGCAAACTGCTGGAGCAGGCGCTGTTCTTTCTCCGCCACATAGCCCGTGTAGTTGGTCAGGTAGACCGTGGCTTCCCCGTCCTCCAGGTCGACCATCTTGGTCACAACCCGATCCAGGAAGTACCGGTCATGCGAGACGATCAGGCAGGTTCCGTCATACTCACGCAGGAACGTTTCGAGCCACTCCACCCCATCGGCATCCAGGTGGTTCGTCGGCTCGTCAAGCAGAAGCAGCGTTGGCCGCTCAATCAGCAGCGACGCGAGACCGACCTTCGTCTTCTCCCCGCCGGAGAGGGTGGCATAGGCCCGGCCAAACTGCTCCCGTGGAACGCCCAGGCCGTTTGCAACGGCCTGCATGTTGGCATCCATCTCGTAGCCACCCTCGCGCTGAAACTGCTCCTGGAGCGCCGCATAGCGGGCCAGGAGCCCATCCATCACACGCGGGTCGGCGCCCGTATGAGTCGCCATCTCATGCTCCAGGTCCTGCATCTGCCTGCGGCAGTCCATCACGCTGCGGTAGCCGAGCGCCAGCACGTCGTAAACGGTTACGCCGTCCCGCTCCACCGGAATCTGGGCCAAATACCCGATGCGCGCCCGCTTCTGAATCGCCAAGTTGCCGCCATCGGCATTTTGCACGCCGGCCAGCACCTGCAGCAGGGTCGACTTGCCACACCCGTTACGGCCGATCAGCCCGACCCGCTCACCTTCATCCACCTCAAACGTTATGTCAGCCAGTACGAGATTGGCCCCGTAATACTTCTTTATGCGCTGGCAGCTTATGACCGTCATGCCGTTCGTCCTCCTGCATTCGTTCAAAGAGGCGGTGCCCGCCCGAGCGGGTACCGCCTCCTCATCGATTATATAACATGGCCGGCAGAATTTTTAGCCTCCCGTTTCGCTACTCCTCGTCTTCTGACTCGTCCTCGTCCCCGTCCTCATCGTCGTCTTCATATGCCGCATCCTCGGCCTCCATCGCGGCCCACTCGGCATCGTCTCGAACCCTTTGCGCTTCTGCCTTTCTGTGCCGGACCTCCTGCAACCGGACCAACTTGCTGATATCAAGCGGAATCTGCTTCTCCTCGGTCCGCTCGATCTCGCTCTGATGGAAAAACTTCCACCAACGCATCTGGTTCCGCTCACGCGTGTCAACGATCCCAAACCATGACCATGAGTAGCGCATTTTCAGTTCCCGTGCTACTTCCAGGCTGCGGGTGCGCAGTTGGTAGACATCCGGCAGGACCGTAGCAGCGTGCAGTTCCAGCCGGTGGCCGCGCACATAGCACCAGCGAACCGACTTGTAACACCGGTCGATGAAACCAGCCGGCACCAGTGCCCGGTACCGGTCGTCCACGCGCAGCCGTATGCCCAGCGCCTTCGCCACCACTGCGTCGCTCGTCTCTATGAGACACTCCCCGTGCCGGCTCACCGAGTAGAGCTCCACCTTGTGCCCGGAGACCATGGCAAATTGGGTGGTCCTGTTCACACAGTGGTTGCGCTTCCACAGATCCGACTCGTCGTGAAAGTCCAACCGGTGCCTCGGATGATGCATAACCTCGGGAATGTAGCGCGATACCTGTCGGAGGTCGCCAAAGGGCACTAACACCGTTTCATGATTTTCGCTCCGATCCAGAAGCACACTGTCGGGAAGAAGCTCAATGACCCTGCCCCGCTCGCTGCGCTCCCTGCCCTCGAGAATCAGTTCTTCGTTGTGCTTCATGCCATACTTCAGTTCCGGTATGACCCCTGAACAGAGGAACCGATACTGGTCCCGCCAGAACCGAAAGGCCGACGGTGCCTTGGGGGTGCCCGTCTTGCGATAGATTGCCTGAATGTACAGCAGACGTTTATGGATCTCTCCAAGTGTTTCATCCGGCTCCCAGGCGGTCATGCGCCACAATGACGCTGCGCTCCCAGAGCTATAAACCACCGCATCATCCGGTGTGCCGGCGATAACTACCGGCTCCCAATGATCACAGGCCAAATCCGGGCAGACCAGCTTCGCCGTCCGTCCGATTCGGAGGTGGAGGTGCTGATAGCCGACCACCCAGCGTCCCCGCCGCTCAGCTGCCAATAGCAGCGGCAGCCCGCACGCGGGGCAGGCGATCATGCCAGTGCCTTCACTCTCATTCAAGAAAAGACGCATAGCGTTGACCACCTTCCTACGATCATCAATATTGGTATATTCTAGCTGTTTGTTCGATCTCCTCCCCCACAGTCTTCAAACATTCTGGATTAAGCCGTGGCCTCACCCAATCAGATGGGGTGCTGGCCAGGTATCGGCCAGCACCCCACTTTTGTTCTCCTTGTGTTACCGGCGCTTCGGACCGCCAAAGGCCGGGCCGCCGGTGGTCACGCCCGACTCGGACAGCCACGTCACCACATTAGTAATGGCGAAACTCACCACCTTGGTCCCGTCCCTGCGCGCCCCATCCGTATACAGCCCGTCCGAAACGGTGCCGGATGCGGTCCCGCCGGTGTAAAGCGTATAGGTTTCACCCTTCTTCAGCTTGGGCGACGAAATTACGACAGACTGGTAGGGCTTGCTCGGGGTATAGGTCACCACGGCATTTCCCTGCTGGTCGTGGAGGCTGACCAACGTGCCCGCCTGCTGTGTGCTGGAGAACACCATCGCCACAGCGTGCTGTGTAGACTGCTCGGAAGGCGCCTGCGCCATGCCGGCACTGCCAGCCGCAATTACGAAACCACCCGTCATCTCAAAGGTTCCGTCATAGTCCAGGGCGCCGTTGTTGCTGGCCGTCGGACCGCTTACCACAATGGTGCCATCCGTCATCCGAATCGATCCGTTCACATCCACGCCGTCACCCGTGGCCGAAACAGCTACATAACCCCCATCAACAAACAGGCCGCTGTCTCCGGCAGAAGCAAAGGTGTTCTGCCCCGGGCGCCCGTTCATGGACGAACCGTCGTTCCCGCCACCCACGTTCACACCGTCGTCCAGCGAAGTGAGTCGCGTCTCACCGCCGGCGATGGTGATCAGCTTACTCTCAATGCCCTCGTAGCTCTTGGCAATGGTTGTCTTGCCGCCCCGAATGGTCAGCTTTGCGTCGGCATGAATCCCATCGTCACCGCTGGCAATGGCGATCTGACCGCCCGCAATGGTGATGCTGCCGTTGCTGTGAATCGCATCGTCCGCCGTGTCAAGATCAAAGGTACCTCCGCTGATGGAGATATCCACTGCAGCCTTGATCCCCTTGGCACTCCCCGAGTCCGCTGCGGTCGGGGTGCCCTTTTGGGCGCCCATCCCATTTGGCCCGGCCGGGGCCGCACTGACCGTTTTGTTGCTGTTGGTGCTGCCGCCGTTCGTTACGATCTTGTAGGTTCCGCCCGAAATCTGAACGGAGGTTTCAGCCTGAATGCCATCGGCTCCGGCGTGGATGCTGAACGTGCCACCCTCAAGGGCGACAAACCCCTTCGCGCCATCTGTGTCATTCGTCGTTTTGATGCCGTCGCCGGCCGCCTGAATGGTGATATGCCCATCCTTCACGGCAAGCATATCCCGTGCCACCAGCCCATCATCTTTGGCGACGATCTCCATTTTCCCGCCGGTGATGACCATTTCATCCTTGCTGACGATGCCATCCTTGTATTCGCCGGTCATCCTTACTGAAGATCGCCGCGGTGGGCTCGTCCTCTCCGGCCTGGGCCCGTGCCGCTGCCCCGTCCGACACCATATTCTGCGTCCCGTCAGCCAGCGTGATGATGGTTTTGCTGGCGTTCTTCACCCAAATCGGGGCACTGTTGTTGCTGTGAATGTCAGCCCCGTTCAAGACCAGCCGTACGGTGCCCTTGTTCTGTGCATCCACGATAATCTGGCCGTCGCTCAGCTTTCCGCTGACCAGGTACACCCCGGGCGAAAGAATTGTAATCGTATTTCCGCTGGCCGCCGCACCCGTGCCGTTCACGCTGGCGGAAGCCCCGGCAAGTTCAACCTTGGTCACAGCTCCGGTCTGCCAATCTGTAAGTTCGTCATCGCTGTCATAGGAAACGGCGACAACGGGAACCGTGGTCTCCTGCGAAATGGACACCGCGGCCGTAGTGGGTACATTGCCGGCAACCTCTGGGGTCGGAGCTTTTGTGCAGGCAGCTAATGACGCTCCAATCAGGAGCACCGGCAACACTCGATAGAGCAGCTTATTCATAAAGGAGACCCTCCCGCCAGTATGCAATCGTTTGGTCCAGTCGTGCTGGTTCTTGTTGTACCAAGCCAAACTGAAAGGCACCTGAACGGGACGATCGAACGCGTACCGCTGGCCAATGGAAAAGCGGCGCCCCGGAAACTCGCTCGACAGAGAGAGACGACCGGGGGCTCCGGGCCTCAGCTTGCGACCCAGGTTACCTGAAGTTACTAATGGTACGGTTCCCCGTAGCGTATCAAACGGCGAAATCGCCATGCCCACCGGAATGTGGTAGGATTACCTAAAGGGGTGGTCATGTGAGCAAACCCATACACATCCGGGACGCCGATGTGATCCGTGCGATAGAGCAAGGGGCCGATTTTGTGGTCATCGGCCAGCGCCGGTTCCTGTTGGTAGAGGTAGACGAGGCCACCCAAGATGCCTACCAAGTTACCGATCCCGAAGATGTCGCTCTGGTTCGGGAAGCCCTTCAGGATACTAGTCCGCGCCTATCGGGAGAGGCGGCTAGGGACTATCTCAAAGCCCGGCTGCGAGAACATGGCGTCCGTTAATTGGACCCAAGAGGGCCTGAATAGCCTCGCCAAAATGGATGCCTGGCGTCTCAGCGAAGGCTGGGAACCAATTGGCCTGGAACTGGTAACCGCCACTGAACGTTACTTCGACCGCTGGGACCCGAGTCAGCCGCCGAGCTTCATGCCCGGTCGCCCTGTTGAGTTAGAAGATACACCGACAGATCTCCGGATGGCAACGGTGACGGTTCGAAGCAAATCGTTTCGGGTCTTCTTTCGATACGTAGCGACACCGGGAGTATTTGAGGTTCTACGAATTATCCATCCCCGTGCGAAATGACAATTGAATAGTCAATCGGCAGTCCTATACGGGCTGCCGTTCGGTTTTCGGACCATGCAGTGCGAAACTGGTGAGATTGAGGACTAGGGCTCACAATCCCCCGCTCATCGTTTGATCAATTTGGATGCGTGGGCTGAGTCTAAGCCACAAGGCCACTTGATCAGTCAAAACAACCTCAAGGCTTTCGCACCCGTTTCTTTTATGGTAACGGACGTCATCCACGCCCACGGCATTTACCTCGAAGATCTTTTGGCCCCTAAGCATTAGGAGTAAGCGAATGTCCTTATAGGCAGGGGCAATGGAAAAGGAAAGGGCCATATCCTCCTGCTCCACTTGGAAAAGGAAGTCGTTATACGGCCACGGAACGTCGGGGTCGAGTGGTGTGGGCATGGTGTTGAAGAAACTTAGCAGATTCCACTCCTCTACTGAGACCACGTTCTTCACTCCTCATCAGGGCTCGAACGGACTGCGTGCAGTTGGGGTGTAGTTCGCCATTACTTATGGTACGGTTCCCCGCGGTTGATCTTGAAGCCCCGGTACACCTGCTCAAGCAACAGCAGCGGGACCATCTGGTGCAGAAAAGTCATCCGCCCCAGGGACAGCTTAAAGTCCGCCCGCTTCAGTACCTGGGGCGCCAGCCCCAGCGATCCCCCGATCACAAAGGCCACGTTGGGCTGTCCCCGCAGCGACCGCTCTGCCAGAAACGCCGCCAGTTCTTCAGACGAACGCGTCTGCCCACGTAAATCCAAAGCCACCACGTACTGGCCCTGATCGACCTGTGCCAGAATCCGCTCACCTTCCCGGGCCTTCACCTGCTCTTCCTGTGCAGGCGATGCTCCGTCAGGCGTCGGCTCGTCCTGAAGGTAGATGATCTCCACCTTGGCGTACGGCCCCAGCCGCTTCAAGTACTCTTCAATACCCGCCAGCAAGTACTTTTCTTTGACCCGGCCCACCAAAATGATCTTGATTCGCAACCTCCGGACCTCCTTACAACGGTGCGAAAAGGGCGGTGCCAACCTGGCACCGCCCATAAGTTTTCCCTAACCAACCGCCGTTCCCTGCCGGTCGTAGACCCGAATATCGGCGCCCAGACCCAGGAGTTTCTGTTCCAGGTGCTCGTACCCCCGTTCAACATGCTCAAGGCCGTAAACGGTGGTTTCACCTACGGCGCCTAGTCCTGCAAGAATAAGTGCTGCACCAGCCCGAATATCAGTGGCTTGAACCGGAGCGCCATACAAAGATTCAACGCCCTCCACAACGGCCGTGCGGCCTTCCACACGCATGCGGGCGCCCATACGGGCCAGCTCGGACGCGAACCGGAACCGATCGTCATACAGGGTCTCGGTGACATAGCTAGTTCCCGCGGCACAGGTCAGCAGCGCTGTCATTTGGCTCTGGGCATCGGTCGGGAAGCCCGGGTATGGCAGGGTTTTGACCGTAATGGCCCGTGGACGTTCCCGAGAAATGACCCGGACCGAGTCGCCGCCTTCCAGCACCTCGGCACCGGCTTCACGCAGCTTGGCAATAATGGGCGTGACATGGGTGGGAATCACGTTTTCCACCAACACATCGCCCTGGGTCGCAAGTGCGGCCATCATCCAGGTGCCGGCTTCAATATCGTCGGAGATGACCGAATGAATGGGGCCCACCAGCCGGTCGACACCCTCAATGCGAATGGTGTCGGTGCCGGCGCCTACCACGTGGCCACCTGCGGCGTTGATGAAATTGGCCACGTCAACCACGTGTGGCTCCCGTGCACAGTTCTGAATGGTCGTGGTCCCCTTGGCGAGCGAGGCCGCCAAAATCAACTGAATGGTGGCCCCTACGCTGACCACATCAAGATAGATGGTTGCGCCGCGCAGGCGGTTGGCCCGGGCCCGCATGATGCCGCGGTCAATCCAAACTTCGGCACCCAGGGCCGACAGGCCCTTGAAATGCTGGTCAACAGGACGCTGCCCGATTTTGTCGCCGCCCGGGAGCGGAATGTCAGCCTGCCCGAAGCGGGCCAGCAAAACCCCGAGCAAATAGTAAGAAGCACGCATGGCAGTGGCCAAATGGTAGGAGACCTCACGGGGTGCCAGTGCACCCGTATGGACGGTCAAACGCCCATGCACCGGGTCCCAGTCGGCCCGGGCGCCGAGCGACTGCAGAATTTCCCGGTAGGTGGCCACGTCGTGAATGCGTGGTACGTTTTCCAAACGGCTTGAGCCATCGGCCAAAAGGGTGGCTGCAATCAGGGGGAGTGCGGAGTTCTTCCGCCCGCCAACGCGAACAGTGCCGTGTAGCCGGTGTTCCCCTCGGATCGTAAGCTTAGCCAAACCGACTTTCCTCCTCACGCCAATGGCGCGTTTTCGCTGGCAGCGAATGAATTCGAATGAAGGAATCCCTGGTATTAGTTCGTTAACATGGGAGAGGTTTCCTGCCCCGCTGCTTAAGATTCCCACTCGCCGTTAAGTGCGTTGATGTAGTAGGTCTCGCCACCATCGAGCGTAATGCGCCAAACCGGAACCGTGTCCCAGCCGTGCACATCGTCAGCCTGGGCCAGCGACAAGGTCCGCCCGGCATAGTAGCCCAGCTGAATCTCCATAACGGTACGAACTCTGGCCCCGGCCAGGCGCCCGGCCAGGCGGAGCAACGCCTCACGGACGGGACGGACCTGTTTTGCCGCAGAGTCCGTGTATGAGCGTGGCTCTACCCAGTACCGGCTCACCTTTTCGATGCCCCGGGGCGAAACCTCAACCCTAACATAGCCGGAGAAAACCGGGACCCCATCAAAGACCGGACAGTACTCAAGCATGACGGTGCCCGCGTTCTGGTTCTCAGTCACCCCGGACAAACGGGCACCTGCCGGAAACAGCGCCATGAGCCGGAGGTACTCCTCTGCAAAGTGAATAACCTGCTCGCGGTTATCCAGTTTCAAGCTGCGGGCCGCCAGGCCGGTGGCCCTGGGGAAGTAATCCACAGCTTTTGTCTGCGCGTCTATGGTCGGGCGAAGGCTCCCTGCCACTGCTAAGTCGTCCTGGCCGCTGTGGCCCCCCGTTACAGCAGAGATTTCGAGGCCCCACTGCAAAAAATCGGGGGTCGGCGGGGCCTCCACACGCACAAATCGCATGGGCTGTGGCGTACGGGGCAGCGACAAGTTGACGGGTAACACCAACTTGCGGTTGGCCAGTGTCTCACGGAACTCCTCAACCGTCTGGCCTTGCGGCACCTCAGCGAGGTAGGGAAGCGTGGCTGTCGGACCCCAAATCGAATAGGCAAGAATCAGATTGACGACCAGAAATGCCGTCAGCAAGTACGCACGCGCTCTTGCCCAATCCACCGCTCCCACCTCCTCTTCTGCCGCAAAATCCCTTCGGTCAGGAACCGGCTACAAATGGCTGCATCTCGCTTAACACGGATGCCGGCCAGTACACGCGCTTCTCCCCGAGTTGGGCAATCCACACGGGAACCAGTTTCCAGGTACTCAGATTATCGGGAAGCCAGATCACGTACCCAAGGTACATCTCCCTCACCTCGCCCTCAAGGAGGAACAGCGCGGAAAAGCGCTCAACCGCCGCTTCCAGCACCTTTTCCGCCGGCTGAATCGCAATGAGGCTGTCCGTGAAGAGGGGCGTAAACTCAGGGTCGCGCCGGTATTGCAGCACGGTCGTGGTTTGGTCCCGGTTTGTCAGTTCAAGCACCAGGGCGCCGACACCAGTGGCCGGGCTGGCCGTCTCTACTGGGAATCCGTTGCCGTTCAGGCGCAGGTTATACACCAGAAGCGCACGGCCAGCCTGCTGCTGATAGTAGCCGCCAAGCACATAGTCCTGCGACCAGCCGCCATGTGCCGGTACCCAGGCCTTCGCTGCCGCACGGGCCCGCTGTAGGTCTGGGGGTATGCCGACTGGCGGTGCCGTGGCATATTCCGTCTGCCCGTTCTTTTTCAGGCGGAGCCAGCGGGGGCCGTCGGTAAAGCTGTTGGCGTCCCGCTCCTCAATGTGCCGGACAACCGAAAGGTCGGGGAAGTAACGTGCCTGCTCAACACCCGCTTCCGGCTGCCGGATGGTTACCGTGCCAATGGGCATCTCGGCGGTTTCGGGGACGGACAAGCCGGGGCTCAGTCTCGCCCCAGGCTTGTCAAACTTCAACGGCCGATACGTTTGAAAGAGACCGGGGTCAAGGGCGCCAACGAGACCGGTCAGAAGGTGCTGGTCGGCAAGCGACAGCGGTCCGACCCGGTAAACGCCGCCGTAGGCGCCCGAGAAGTGCAACATGGGCGTCTTGGACAAGGTGACAGTCACTCGGTCTACTTTCAGACTGGAATTCGGCAGACCATCTTTGTCCCAGGCCCACTCCTCGGCCCACTGGTTAAGCATGAGGGGAACCGGCAGTACCGCCGTAATCGATGCAACAGGCTCCTCGGCCTGGTCATCGGGCGGCAACTGGCTATAAAGCGGCTCCAGGCCCTTCAGAACCCCCTTCAGGCCGTTCCAGACTGGAGCGTAGGCAGGTGAACCGGCAGGAAGGAGTGCGACCAGCCCCTCTTTGTTTTGGACATAAATTCGTTCCGGTCGATGAACATCTGGCTCACCACCGGCCAGGGCTGGGGGCGAACTTTGTACATGCGCTTCACGCGTCCGCCAAAGGCCGCCCGTAAGGGAAGGAAACCAGACCTGATAGGACAGCACAAAACTGAGGAGGACCAGGCCCGCCAGGGCGCCGTTTAGCAGAAACTCCTTGATCCGCTGCATTAGTTCCACCCCGTCTCCGCAACCTGGGCGGCCGGCAGCGTAAAAACCACTTCCGTCCCCTTGCCAAGTTCAGAATCAATCGAAATGGCCCCACCTGACAGCTCAATAATCTGGCGGGCAATCGCCAGGCCCAGCCCGGTGCCACCCAACATGCGCGACCTGGCTTTGTCAACGCGGTAAAAGCGCTCGAAAATCCGTGGCAAGTCTTCGGCGGGAATCCCGATACCCGAATCAGCTACCGAAACCCGGACCATGGCGCCATCTGCCCGGGTGGCAATCGAAATCTGGCCGCCCGACGGCGTAAACTCGACCGCGTTCGCCAACAGGTTCAGCAACACCTGCTGCAGTTTGTCCCGGTCGACCAGGGCCAGGGGCGTCTCGGCAGCGAATGCCCGGTTGATCACGAGGTTCTTCCGCTCAATCTGCACAGCCAGCCGGGCAACGCAGTCGTCGACCACAGGAGGTATCTCATGCGCATGAATATCCCAGTTTACCGAGCCCTGGTCCAACTGAGACAAATGGAGCAGGTCCTTCACGAGCCGGGCCATGCGGTCGGTCTCATGGTCAACGACCCGCAGGAACCGCGTGCGCAGTTCCGGCTCGTCAGCCGCGCCATCAAGCAGCGTCTCGACGTAGCTCTTTACCGTGGTAAGGGGCGTCTTCAGTTCATGGGAGACGTTGGCCACGAACTCGCGGCGCAGGGCTTCCAGCTTCTCCAGTTCGGTAATGTCATGGAACACCACCACCATGCCCGCTACATGCTGACGCTCACCAAACAGCGGTGTAATGTAGGCCAGCAAGTAAAGACCACCAAACCGAAACTCAAAGGTGACCGAACGGGTCTCCTCCAGCGCCCGGTCCAGGGCGCTCTCAAGCCCTAAATCCGGCCACACATCAGCAGGATGGCGCCCGAGCACCTCGGGCTCAGTAGTCCGGAACATCCGCTCTGCCGCCGGGTTCAGCTTGATGATGCGGCCCGTTTCGTCCAGGGCGAGCAGTCCATCAGCCATGTGCGTCAGGATTGCTTCAACCTTATGCTTTTCACCCTGAATTTCATCGAGCGTGGACTTGAGGCGCCGGGTCATGCGGTTGAACATGTCGCCGAGCTGTCCGATTTCATCGGAGCTGCGCACCGCAATGGTCTGATCAAAGTTGCCGCCGGCCATTTCTGCCGCCTTGCGGGTGACCTCGCGAATAGGGCCGGTAATCGTGCGCGCCAGCACCACGCCGAGCGTGGCCGTGGAACCAAGCGCGATCGCCCAGGCAGTAAGCAGCGTGTCACGAACCTGGCTGAGGCGCGTGTAAACATCGGCCAACGAAGCACGCAGGTAGATAATCCCGACGACCTCGCCGCGATGCTCAATGGGCAGCGCCTCGGCGACGATGCGCTCCCCGGTATCATCTTCGCCCACACTCTGCACGCTCTGTGGGGCAACCAAAGCCGGTGTAATGTCGTCGTTGGAGTACTTCTTGCCGACCAGGTCTTTGTGGTCAGGCTGCTTGGCAGTCGCCCCAATCACCTTGCCATTCCCGTCCAACACCAGCACGTCGCCGGGGAGGTTGGCCACAATCAGGCCAATGGTGCCCTCATCAAGCTTACCGTTCACCAGGAAACTGGAGAACTGGCCTTCCCACAGGAGGGCGGTCTGGTGCAGTTCGGCCTGCTCCTTCGCAACATACGAACGCTCCAACTGCTTTAACAAGTAGACCATGCTTAACTGCATGGCCACCAGCACAAGTAACAAATATACGATGATCAGCTTGCTCTGGATGCTCCGAAACACAAGGCAACCCTCACTTCCCGGCCTGTCTAGGCACCCTCAATGGGTGCCGTAACCCGTCAGGCGTGGGCCCGAGCTTGACCGGCCCATGCCGAGAGGGGCTAGGCACCCTCAATGGGTGCCGTAACCCGTCAGGCGTGGGCCCGAGCTAGAACCGCTGGAAGTAGTACCCGATCCCGCGCTTTGTCTTAAGCAGCTCAGGTTGGGCAGGATTCTCTTCGATCTTCTCGCGCAGCCGCCGGACCGTGACGTCCACGGTGCGAACATCGCCGTAGTAATCGTAGCCCCACACTTCCTGGAGCAGCGCTTCGCGGGCAAACACCTGGCCGGCATGGGAAACGAGGTGGCGGAGCAGTTCGAACTCTCGGGGCGTCAGTTCGATGACCATGTCGCCCTTCATTACGTCATAGCTGGTCAGGTTCAACATCAGCGGGCCGCCCCGCAGCACCTGATCGGCCTGATGGTCCGTCGGGGGCTCAGGCGCGGGCCGCAGGCGGCGGAGAATCGCCCGCACACGGGCCACCAACTCCCGGGGACTGAACGGCTTGACCACATAGTCATCGGCCCCCAGCTCAAGGCCCAATACCTTGTCGACCTCGGCCTCCTTGGCGGAGAGCATCAAAATGGGGACCGAGGAGTGGGAGCGGATATCCTTACATACAGAAAACCCGTCCAGCTTGGGAAGCATAATGTCCAAAATCACAAGGTTAAACGCAGACTGCCTCGCCTTATGAACAGCCTCTTCCCCATCATAAGCCACGTCTACTTCAAAACCCTCGCGCTCTAAATTGAACTTGAGGATATCGGCAATCGGCCGTTCATCGTCGACTACGAGGATTCGGTCCGCCATAAAAGTGCCTCCTTATTCGCAATACCAAGGCCAAACTTCGACTAGCGAACCGTACGTTCCTTCAACGTATCAGCCAGCCGCCTCAAGATCCGTCCTGTGCTTGTCCACCCAGTCCAGCCAGTTCTCGTAAATGTCGGGCATGGATCTCCCTGTCATACGGCTCACCGCCGCCTCGAACTTCACGCCGTCACTCAGGTGGTTCACCAGGCCGGTCATTGCATCTTCACCATAGGTCTGAGCGATGTAGTCGACCAGCAAGAAGGACTGCCGATAGGCCAGGGGCTGATTGGTGAGGTTATCAAACTGCCCGGACAGGTCGTCCAGGGAGTAAAGGTCCTGGTCCAGAGAACTGTCGGACTCAATCCAGAGGTAACCGGTCAGCGCATACTCAACGCGCTGGGCCAGCCCCTCGGTGAACCAGCGGGGATAATTGCCGTTGGTCCGGTAATCCAACATGTAGTGGGTCAGTTCATGGGCGATGGGGTTCAGCTTGTCGAAAACAGACCGCTTGTCCCGATCACGTTTCTCGCTGATCCAGACGTTCGGCGACAGAAGGCGAACCGTGCCGGACCAGTAAACACCCATGGCGCTTTCGCCGTTTCCCCAGCCAAATGCCTGGCGCAGTTCATCGCGGTCCGGGTAAATAATGACTGGGACCCGATCGGTAGGTGTGTAGCCAACTTGCTGCGTGACAGGCTGATAAACGCTTTCCGTCGTTTCCAGCACCCACCCTGCAACGGTTTTGTCTTTCTCCATAAAGTAAACATCCACGTACTTGCCGCTCAACTTTTCATAGCCCTTCAGGCTTGTCAACACACTGGACCGGCCCCGATCGCGGTACAAGCCGTACACAGCAGCCCTGGGCTGCGGCAAGACAAACCACAGAATCACAGGCAACAGAATCAGCGGAATGGACACAATGAGCCAACGACTGAGCGCATTCATCTTCATGACTTCCTCCAGCATTATGCGATGTTCATTTCTATGCGCCTGTCCCTTCGAGTATAAGTTGAGGTTACATAATGCGGCCATCCACAATAGGTGGGCACGCTTCCACCCTGCTGGATGCGCTGCGCAAAAAAAGAAGACCCATCCGCCAGGATGGGTCTTCACGCTAGGAGGCCGTCATTCAAGTTCCCGGAGTTGGGCACTCAGGTCGTCGAAGGAGCCACGGTCGCCCTGTGCGAGGGCCTCGTCGATTCGGGCGAGCAGGGTCTGGCGACGCGTCACTTTGTCGATCTCATCGGTGAACAGCTCGTCGTGCCAGCGGGAAAGTGTGTCCAGGAAGTCCTGCCGTTCTGGCGACCAGGTTGGTGGCGTGGTGGACAGGCATAGGGAGATGCGCTCAGGCACTGACCGCATCAGTTCGACAACGGCTTGCGACGTTTTGTGGAAATAGCGCTCGCCTCGGCGGTAGAAGAAAGGCCAAGTCCCGGAACCTTTGGCGGAGATCAGAATCGCGTCTGGGCAGTCCGTCAGGTCGGAGACGAGTTCAAGGCGCCTGAGAATGTCCTCCTTGGCAAGGAGGAACTGAAGAAAGCCGCGGGCCTCCGGAAGCTTGGGCTGGTGGTGATCCAGGAATGCGCGAATCGCATCGGCTTTGCTTCGGGCTTCTTTCGGTTTCTCCATCCTGCGCCCTCCTTCGGAAGCAGAGTGCGAACGAGTTTCATTTGGTTTAGAAGGGAGTTACAGAGATTTCGCCAGATTCGTCACTTCTCCTGCCGTTCAATGCGCACTATTTTCAACCTTCCCACCCACAATTTACCGACCAACTCCGACAAAAATCCCCACCCGATGCAAATCAGGTGGGGAAGCTGTTATTGATAGAATTCCAGCGGGTCTACAGCCACACCGTCTACATGGACTTCGTAATGCAGGTGGGGCCCCGTTGAAAAGCCGGTATCGCCCACGTAGCCGATAACCTGTCCCTTTTCCACCACGTCGCCCTGCTTTACGGCATAGCCGGACATGTGGGCGTACCACGTGACCAGTTCTCCGCCGCCATGGTCGATATGGATCGTCATCCCGTAATTGCCGTCCCAGCCGCGGTAAACGACCATGCCACTGTCAGCGGCCAGAATCGGCGTGCCGGACGACGTTGCGATATCAATGGCATAGTGGTAGCTGCCCCAGCGCGGGCCAAACCAGGAAGTAATGTCGCCGGCGACCGGGAAGACCAGCGAGCCAGTGCCCATATCGGGTACCTGCTTGGAACCGGTCTTGGCCACCTGCTGTTTGGGCTGCGACAGAACCTTGTTCTCGACGACTTCCGTCTTGACGACCCGGCCGTTCTCCCGATACTCCCTGATGGTGAGTTCACGGGTCCCCGGTTCACCAGGGGTAGTTACAACGTACTGCCAGGGCCAGAGGTTCGGGTCCTTGGTAACCCGCTCCGTGAACGGAATCGATTCCTTGACGACCCGCTTGGAGACGGACTGTGTATGTACATGCGGCTCCCGGAAGGTGACGTTCAGTACCTGCCCGATCTGGAGGCTCTCCAAGTTTATGGCCGGGTTCGCCTGTGCCAGTTGGTCGGTCGACACGTTATAGGATCGGGCAATATCCCAACTGGTATCGCCGCTGCGGACTTCATAGGTGACGAGCCGGTCGGTACCATGCTTTAGAATTGAAATCGCTTCTTCGACGGTGCGGACCCGTTCAGAAGGAACTGTCTTCGGGTGCCAGTCGATTTGCTCCAAGAAGGCCAGTTGCTCTACGTCACTGGCATCTTGGAGCACTTCGGTTTTGTACTCGTTCAGGATGCTCTCTTTGACCGCCTTGGCAGCATCGACGTTGCTTACGGCAACAATGTCCTGCCCGTTTACGGTGATGGCTGTGGCGCCCACAAGCGTCTCGACCGGTTTGGGCGCCGTTGGAGCGGCCTCGGGCTGGCTCAGGGCGCCCAGCAGGCTTGCCTGTGTCAGCGCGGTCGTCTGGTTGGGCGTCATCGCCCTCCAGCTCAGGTCGGCAATCAGTCCCAGTGTCATGAGTGCGGCTACAGCCAGAAGAACTAGCGGTTTTCGGGCCAACTACGTCACCTCCGCCGTTCACAAGAATCGTAAAGCAAAACTTCGTTGCGTGTACTAAAATCCCTTCTGCATGCGTAGAAAATGTGTCAGGGGATACAACGAATTCTGTTTAGTTTCCCATAATCAGGTGAAAACTGAACTTGAGTCCGTTGGGATCGCTGACTACCAGACAGTCTGAGGTGGGATATTGAGTAAAGGGGTACGTGTGAAGCCAGGCTACCGACGGGCCGCCGTTGGTGTCGTGGGGTGCCTCCTCTTCGGAGGGGCGCTCGGTACCGCTCCGCGCCACGGAGGGGCACTTGCTGCTGGAACCTCCCGAGAGACTCCCCCCGCTGCTGCGTCTCGGGTGGCCCTGTACAGCAACACGACGTTCAACGGCGATGTGGAATTCATCGATCCTGCTTTGACTGAGACAATGGGGTATTCGTGGTCACGATCCTTGCCTTCTGTAGAGACCCATGTGGTGCAGGAAGGCGACACGCTGAGTGCGATCGCCGAAGCGTACGATACAGACACGGCTACATTACTCTCGCTGAATGACGGACTAGATGCGGATATCCTGGCGCCGGGCCAGCCCCTTAAGGTGATCAAAGCCTTCCACGGCCTGATCTATACCGTGCAGAGCGGCGACACGCTCGAGGGAGTGGCCCGGGTCCACGATATTGATGCTGACACGATTCTTATGGCTAATGGTGTGCAGGTCGACGCGGGGCTGCGGGAAGGTGAAACGCTGTTCCTGCCCGGCGCACGGCTCCGTTCACGCGAGGTGGCCAGCCGGGGCGGCGCCCGCAGCGCCCCGCCCCCTGCGACCGATGCGCCCGCCGATGTGGAGTTGGCAAGAGCAGAGCCCCGGGCGGCGGCCCCTGCTGTCCTCACACCTGAGCCTGAACCGGAGCCGGAGCCGGCACCTGAGCCTGAACCGGAGCCAGTTGAAGCCGGCGACGGCTGGATGTGGCCCATCGTAGGTGGTTTGCACTCCAGTGAATTTGGCTGGCGCGACATGGGCGATTACCACACGGGGATCGACATCGCTGTGCCGGCCGGAACGCCGGCCGTGGCGGCCCGGGGCGGTGTGGTCGAATTGGCCGGCTGGGACGGCGGCTATGGTTTGTGCGTGATCATCGACCACGGTGACGGCACGAGGACCCGATATGCGCACGCTTCATCGCTCTATGTCTCCGTTGGGCAGCGTGTGGCACAAGGGGATGCGGTGATTGCTGTCGGCACCACCGGCAATTCCACGGGAAATCATCTGCACTTTGAGATTCTCGTCAACGGAAAGGCGCAGAACCCCCGCAATTACTTGCCCTGAAGAAGGAAGGACCGCCTGGCCTGGTGCCGGGCGGTCCTTCCTTCTGCTGTTAACTCCCGGTCTCCTAGGCCTCAGCCCAGCCCCGGGACCGCTCGACAGCCCGGGTCCATCCCGCATACAGCTGGGCCCGACGATCTTCGCCCATGTCGGGCGCAAAGGCCTGCGAGGCCTTCCAGCGCTGCTGCAGTTCTGCCCGGTCCTTCCATACCCCAACCGCCAGCCCTGCCAGGTAGGCGGCGCCCATGGCCGTGGTCTCCACGTTGACCGGCCTTTGCACAGGCCGGTTGAGCATATCCGCCTGGAACTGGAGCAGGAAGTTGTTGCGGGCCGCCCCGCCATCAACCCGCAGGCTCTGCAGCTGCAGGCCGGAATCACGGACCATGGCATCGAGCACGTCGCGAGTCTGGTATGCAATCGCCTCCAGGGCCGCACGGGCAATATGTGCCCGCCCCGTGCCCCGGGTCATGCCGACCAGCGTGCCCCGGGCATAAGCGTCCCAGTACGGGGCGCCCAGCCCCACAAAGGCCGGCACCAGATAAACGCCGCCAGTGTCAGCGACGCTCGTGGCCAGCGCTTCCGTCTCCGACGCTTGGTTGATGATGCCGAGCCCGTCTCGCAGCCACTGCACCGCGGCCCCGGCCACAAAAACACTGCCCTCCAGGGCATATTCCACCACGCCGTCAATGCCCCAGGCAATGGTCGTCAAAAGCCCTTCGCGGCTTGTCACCGGCTGTGTCCCGGTATTCATAAGGAGGAAGCAGCCCGTGCCATAGGTGTTTTTGGCCATGCCAGAAGCGAAGCACGCCTGCCCGAAGAGCGCCGCCTGCTGGTCGCCTGCAACGCCCGCCAGGGGAATCGGGCCACCGAAGAGTTCAGGGTCGGTGTGCCCAAACAATCCGCTGGAGGGCAGAACCGCTGGCAGCATCGCCTTGGGAATGTTCAGCTCGGTGAGAATCTCATCATCCCACTTCAGCTGATGAATGTTATAGAGCATGGTCCGAGAGGCGTTAGAGTAATCGGTGGCGTGCACTTTGCCGCCCGAAAGCTTCCACAGCAGCCAGGAGTCGATGGTGCCAAAGAGCAACTCGCCCCGCTCTGCCCGCTCCCGGGCGCCGGATACATGGTCCAGAATCCACTTCACCTTGGTGCCGGAGAAGTACGCATCGACCACCAGGCCTGTCTTGGCACGAATGGGCTCGGCCCAGCCGGCCGCAGCCAGGTCACGGCAAAAGTCGGCCGTGCGTCGGCACTGCCAGACAATCGCCGGGGCGATGGGCCGCCCTGTTTCCCGGTCCCAGACCACGGTCGTCTCACGCTGGTTGGTTATGCCGATCGCTGCAACATCCTGAGCGGAGACTCCGGCCCTGACCAGTGCATCACGAGCAACCGATAGCTGTGTAAACCAAATCTCTTCTGCGTCGTGCTCGACCCAGCCCGGCTGTGGGTAATGCTGCTGGAATTCCTGCTGAGAGACCGCCAGTACCTCACCGTCCTGGCTGAAAAGAAGCGCCCGGGAACTGGTTGTGCCCTGATCAAGGGCCAGCACATATCGCTTGGCTGCCGTCACTGCCCTCACCTCGCCCGAAATGTTCGACAGCGAAACCGTATGATCCCTGCCAGAAAGCAAACACCCCAAGGTCAAACGACCTCGGGGTGTTTTTGTGGAGCCGAAGAGGGGACTCGAACCCCTGACCTGCTGATTACGAATCAGCTGCTCTACCGGCTGAGCTACTTCGGCAAACAAAACGGAGACACCAGGGTCTCCGTTTGCCTGTTTGGAGCGGGTGATGGGAATCGAACCCACGCTATCAGCTTGGGAAGCTGAAGTTCTGCCATTGAACTACACCCGCAAGTGTGACTGCAAAGCCTATTATAGCGGCGGCATTGGATCATTGCAAGTCAAACTCATCAGGAAAGGGTAGGGCGCCCAGGCCGGGCGCCCCGCTTCTGCCAGCATCCTTACGCTTGGAACATGGCCGCCCGGTAGATCGCCTCAGTCCGCTCGCTGCCAATGCCCAAAATGGATACCGGCACGCCGGTGTACTCCTCAATCAACTTGACGTAGCGCTGGGCGTTTACAGGCAGTTCCTCGAGCCGCTGGGCCTTGCTGAGCGCCTCGCTCCACTCCCAGTTCTCGATCTCCTCGTAGACCGGCGTGACCTGGGCCAGGGCCTTCAGGCCAACCGGGAACTCTTTGGAAACCGTCCCGTCCGGCAGACGATAGCCAACGCAGACCTTCAGGCTCTTCAGGCCGGTCTTGGCGAGGGTATCCAGGTGCGGCACAGCCAGGTCGGTAATACCGCTGACCCGGCAGGCGAACCGCACCATAACCAGGTCAAGCCACCCAATGCGGCGGGGACGGCCCGTGGTGGTGCCGTACTCGTGTCCCTTCTCCCGAATGATCTCGCCCGTGGCATCCATCAGTTCGGTCGGGAACGGACCCTCGCCAACCCGCGAGGTATATGCCTTCACCACGCCGACTACCTTGTTGACCCGGGTTGGGCCCACACCGGCACCAATCAGGGCGCCTGCGGCAATGGGGTGCGAGGCAGTTACGTAGGGGTAAGTGCCAAAGTCGATATCGAGCAGGTGGCCCTGGGCGCCTTCAAAAAGGACGTTCGTCCCGGCGTCGATGGCGTCGTTCACCAGTTCCACGGTATTGGCCACAAAGGGACGGATCTGCTCGGCATATTCCAGGTACGGTTCGGCAATCTCCTCAACGGTAAAGCCGGGCATGCCGTAGACCTTGTCAAGCAACTGGTTCTTCGCCTCTACCTGGGCCGCGAGCTTGGGCAGGAACTCATCCCGATCCAGCAGGTCAACCAGCCGAATGCCCACCCGCGCAAACTTATCCATATAGGCCGGGCCGATGCCCCGCCGAGTCGTGCCGATCTTGTTGGCGCCCTTCCGGTCCTCCTCCGCCTCATCCAGGCGAATATGGTACGGGAAGACGACATGGGCACCTGCGCTCACCCGCAGGTTGGACAGGTCCACACCCTTGCCCCTAAGGTATGCCATCTCTTGCAGCAGCTTGGCCGGGTCAAGCACGACACCGTGGCCAATCAGGCAGAGCGTACCCGGGTACAGAATGCCCGACGGAATCTGGTGCAACTTGTACTGCTGACCGTTTGCCCAAACGGTATGACCTGCGTTGGCGCCACCGGTGGCACGCACCACTACCTCAGCCTGTGCGGCGAGCAAATCGACAAACTTCCCCTTACCCTCATCGCCCCACTGAGCGCCCATTACGACAACAACCGCCATGCCAAGGCACCTCCCAACCAGTCAAAAACCCCAAATAGTGTAGCACCCGCCATTGGTGATGTCAAACCGCGGTGGATTCAAAGTTCGTTGCCTTTCGGAGGTGCTTCGCACCACCTGTCGGCGGCTCCGGCGGATCGATCTTCGATCGACCGCGGTAGATCACTTGCCTTTCGGAGGTGCTTCGCACCACCTGTCGGCGGCTCCGGCGGATCGATCTTCGATCGACCGCGGTTATCCACAACTGTGAACATCATGTGGTTAACTCGCGACGTCCAACATTCTCGCGACATCGCGTTCTTTCCCGCGAGTGTCTTTATGTCAATGATTCGCGCGTCATCAGGCAATGGAAAAAGCGGAAGGCCACTCAGGCCCCCCGCTTGTGCTCCATACCCACCATCTTCTGAATGTCCTTCATGAAGTACAGGTCGACCGACCCGACCGGACCATTACGATGCTTGGCCACAATCACTTCAACCATGTTCTTCTTCTCGGACTCGGGATCGTAGTAATCGTCGCGGTACAGGAATGCGACCATGTCGGCGTCCTGCTCGATAGCGCCCGACTCACGCAGGTCGGAAAGCATCGGCCGCTTATCCTGCCGCTGCTCCACCGACCGGGAAAGCTGCGACAGTGCGATTACCGGAACCTTCAGCTCACGGGCCAACTGCTTGAGCGACCGGGAAATCTCGGAGATTTCCTGCTGACGGTTCTGCTGCGACCCGGGACGCTGGGGGATGCTCATAAGCTGCAGGTAGTCGATCATGATCAAGTCCAGCCCGTGCTCGGTGGCGACCCGGCGCGCCTTGGCACGCAGGTCGGGCAGCGGGCAGTTAGGTGTATCGTCGATAAAGATGCCGGACTCGGCCAGGGTAGCAAGGCCGGTGCCCAGGCGGGCCCAGTCCTGGTCCTGCAGTTGCCCCGTACGCAGCTTGTGGCCGTCTACGGCGGCCTCGGCGGCCAGCAGGCGGAGTGCGAGCTGCTCGGCGCCCATTTCGAGGCTGAAGAACATGACCTTCGCGCCGCCCAGAATGGCCGCGTTACGGGCCACGTTCAGCGTAAAGGCCGTCTTACCGACCGACGGACGGGCCGCGATAATGATCATGTCGGAGGGCTGCAGGCCGGATGTCATCTGGTCAAGATCACGGAAGCCGGTAGTGACGCCCGTGGTGCGGCCCTTGGAGCTGTACAGAAACTCCAGGTGACCGTAGGCCGTGACCAGCGCGTCTTTGATGTGAACATACCCCTTGGCCGACCGGCGCTGGGTCACCGAGAATACGGATTTCTCGGCTTCCTGCATGGTCGCCTCGATATCTTCGGTGGCGTAGCAGTCATCCACAATTTTGCGGGCAACTGTCTGCAGTCGGCGCAGCGAGGCCTTCTGCTGCACGATGGTCGCGTACTGCTGCACGTTGGCCGTAGACGGAACCAGGTTCACCAGGCTGGTCAGATAGGTGAGGCCGCCCACGTCGTCAAGCTGACCGCGGGTGCGGAGTTCGTCCTGCACGGTGATGAGGTCGACGGGTTCACCCCGGCTGAAAATGGAATGGACCGCGGCGTACAGGGCCTGGTGCTTGTCCGCGTAAAAATCCTCGGGCATCAGAAGGTTGGTGACCGCAACCACGGCGTCGCGGTCAATCAACATAGCGCCGAGGACCGATTGTTCCGCCTCAAGGTTTTGCGGGGGGACTCGTTCACTGAAAGCGTTCATAGATGCAGAGCCCTCCAAACCAAACGTCAGTTCTCCGAAGGATTCAACCCGCGGGACCGCGATTCCTCTCGCGCGAGTCTGGCAATAGAAAGGCCGGGGACATGCCGTCCCCGACCTTTTTGCCCATTAGCTGGCGGGCTTCTCAGCCTGCCCCTCCTCACCGGCAAATACGAGTTCCATGGCCTCCTCGATGGTCGAGGCAAAGCAGACTTCGATACCGTGGACTTCCTGAGGCACGTCCTTGCGGTTCTCTTCCGGCAGAACGACCCGGGCCATCCCGGCCTGCCTGGCGCCGTAAATCTTCTCGTAGACGCCGCCGATGGCCTTTACCGTGCCGCGAATCGATACTTCGCCCGTCAACGCCACATCCTGGCGGATGGGGCGGCCCTGAATGGCGGAAATCATCGATAGATAAATCGCCACGCCGGCACTGGGCCCATCGATCTTGCCGCCACCGACGATATTGACGTGAACGTCCCAGTTGTTCAGGTCCTGCCCCGTAGCCCGACGGACGACGGCGGCCGCGTTGAACAGCGAGTCCTTGGTCATAGAGCCGGCAGTGTCGTTGATACGGGGGGATCCCTTCCCCTGCTCCCGGGCCGGGAAAGCGACAGCCTCAATTTCAAGCACCGAGCCCATATAACCGAGCACGCCCAGTCCGAAAATCCGGCCCACTTCGGCCGTGGCGCTCGCCTTCCGGTATACGTTGGGCGCCAGGCGGCTGGTCTGAATGACCTCCATGACATGTGCCCGGGTGAGACGCATGGGTTCGCCCTCGGGCCGTTCCTGCCCGCCCAGGTTGTAAAGCGCCAGGCCAAACGCATCAGCCAGAACGCCAATCGCCTTGCGGCCCTCGGTGGTGTAATCGGCAATCAGGTCAGACACGCCATCCTCAAGCGTCGCTCCGAGGCGGGCGCCGGCCTGCTCCACGATTATCATGATGTCCGGCTGGGTGAGAGGCTCAAAGAAGACCTCGGCGCAGCGGGAGCGGAGCGCCGGGTTGATCTCGCTGGGGTCGCGCGTGGTGGCGCCAATCAGCACAAAGTCGGCCGGAGCGCCCTCCGCGAAGAGCTTCTTTACGTACTTGGGTACGTTGGGGTCGTTCTCGTCGTAATAGCTGGAGTCAAAGGAGACCCGCTTATCCTCAAGCACCTTCAGCAACTTGTTTTGCAGCATCATGTCCAGTTCGCCGACCTCGTCGATGAACAGCACGCCGCCATGGGCTTCGGTCACGAGGCCCAGCTTGGGCTCGGGCACACCCGTTTCGGCCATGTCCCGGCGGGCGCCCTGGTAAATGGGGTCGTGAACGCTGCCCAACAGGGGGTTGGTCACTTCCCGCGGGTCCCACCGCAAGGTGGCGCCGTCCACTTCCACAAAGGGAGCCGAAGCCTCAAACGGCGTATGCCTCAGCCGCTTCGCCTCTTCCAGCACGAGCCGTGCCACCGTGGTTTTGCCGACGCCCGGGGGGCCGTACAAAATAATGTGCTGGGGGAACGGCGAGGCGATTTTGGCCAGCAATGCCCGAATGGCCCGGGTCTGCCCGACAACCTCGTCGAGGCAGGAAGGGCGGAGCACATCCATCACCGTGCGAGCCAGCTTCTTCTGTTCCAATTGCTCCAGATGTTCAAGTTTCTTTAGCGTAGAGGTATTCTCGGGACCGGAGTCTTCCCGAATTACCTGCTGTTTGATTTCGCGGTAGTAATCGTCGTTACGTTCCTGCATCCGCTGCTGGATCTTCTTTTCGATCTTATCTTCCACCGTGCGGCGGGCAACCAGGTCCGCAACCTCATCTTCCAACTGGTCGAGGATTTTGGGAATTTGCGTCCGGCTGGGCGCCTGGTCAATCGTCGGGTCCTCCAGCACAAGCCGCTGGAGCGCCAGCACCTGGTCCTCCACCGACTCAGACTTCATCAGGCTGAGCGCGTCCAGTTTGCCGGCCTTCAAAACGAGCCGCTCTGGGCCCCACAGGTTCGTAAGCAGCCCATACAGGGCGCCAATCTGGCGGCGGATCAGTTCATCCGGGCTCAGCTTGGGCGAAGCGATCTCTTCCTGCTTCCCCGCACGCATCAGTTTATCAAGAATATCTTTCATATGCATAAGGGCCTGCCTTCGGCCCTCCACCTCCTCTCTCAGAAAGACAGCCCGATCCGGGTTTCCGGTCGGGCCGTCCCATTTACGCGGATACGATTTCGACGTTGATGGTGCCGTTTACGTTCTGGCCAAACTTCAGAACCACCGGATGAACGCCCAGCGTTTTGATCGGGTTAACCAGATCGATGATCTTCCGGTCGAACTCCTTGCCCAGGAACTTGGTAATCGCGTCAGCGATGTCCTTGTTCGTGATGGACCCGAAAAGCCGGCCGCCTTCGCCGCACCGGGCCGGGACCTTGACAGTCTGGCCTTCGAGCTTGTCGCGCAGGGCCTTCAAATCATTCAGAATGCGCTCCGCCTTGCGCTCCTTGGCCTTCGCCTCTTCTTCCAGGCTCTTCAGTGCACCACTGGAAGCCTCCATGGCGAGGCCCCGGGGAAACAGGAAGTTCCGGGCAAAACCGTCAGAAACCTCAAGGGTCTGACCCTTCTTGCCCGTGCCCTTCACGTCAGCCTTCAGAATCACCTTCATCTGCAATCACCCTCCTAGGGGGTCTCTTCGGGCGGGCGCCGCAACAGGCCGTGCCCAAGCCCGCGGAAGTCGAATATCGCGTCGGCCATGCCCACCATCGAGTATATCACAGGCCCGTACACGCCCAGAAACAGGAGCGGCACGACCGACCACATGACCGCACCGAGTTTGCCCATCGCCTGGTTCATGCGGAAGTACCCATAGGCAACTGCCAGACCGTATAGCATGAACACCGCTTGCAGCACCGTGCCCAGGTTGAAAAGCATCTTAGCCCACCAGGGCGCATTGAGGAGCGATTGGGCCGCGTACAGCGACGGAAGATAGAATAGGGCGAAGACCCACACCGTCCAGACCGGCAGGGTAAACCGGCTGAATGGTGTTGGAGCAGGCACATCGTGCCCAAATCGCGGCAGGGTGAAACGGCAGAGCATGTAGTTGAGCCAGGTGTTCACTGCTCCCCCCATGATCAGCATGCTCGGGAGCAGTGACCAGTACAACGCTGCGGGGTTCTCGCCCCACTGCCGCATCTGTGCAATGCTCGCGTCCCTCGCCTGCTTCGCCGCTTCGTCGCGGGGAGGAGCTTGCTCCAGGGTCCGTTCAAAGAAGCCAACGAGCTTCCCGATGGCCTCCTTGGATTCCTGTGACTCCATGGCCTGCTCAATAGGATCTTGCCCGCCAAGGACCAGGGTCCGGGTGACGACATAGTTGGCCGACCACGCCAGGAAGAAGGTCAGCATGGCGATGATCCCGATTTGAATGGGGCGGCGTTTGTGGCGGAAGCCGTACCCAAAGGCCAGCCCGGGGGCAATACCAAACGGCACGGTGAACAGAAATGCCTGCACAACACCCATAAACATGGCTGTCAGTAGGGACGCCACAATCGCAGTCATTGTCGCAGTCCGCCCACCATAACGAACGTAGACCAGTACCAGTGGCACCGGCATGAAAATGCTCAGGAATGGCACCAGCGCACACAGCAGAATGAGGCCGGCCATAATACCGCCAAACACCATGCCCTGTGGTCCGGCTTTGCGTCGTTGCATGCAGAAATGACTCCTTCGGCTTGGCGGTCATCCACTTCGCCAGGGTTGGGTACGTCTCCTGCCCCGGGACTGCTGAACCAAAAGGGGCACCGCTGATGCGGCGCCCCTGGTGTTCCGAAAGTACCGGTTTACTCCACGGTAAACGGCAGCAGAGCCACGATACGAGCCCGCTTAATCGCCTGGGTCAGACCACGCTGGTGAGCAGCGCAGTTGCCGGAGATGCGGCGGGGCAGAATCTTGCCACGCTCGGTAATGTAGCGCTTCAGGCGATTGATATCCTTATAGTCGATGTTCTCGACCTTATCGACGCAGAAGCTGCATACACGCCGCTTCGGACGACGACCACGTTCACGACGCATGTGTGAGTCCTCCTTTCTTAGAAGGGGACATCATCGTCATCGTGGAAATTCGGCTCGCTGCCCATGCTGGGCGCCTCGCGGCGAGGGCCACCGCCAGTGCCACCACCACCACCGCCAGCAGCGTATCCGCCACCGCCGCCACCCATGTTGCCGCCGCCGCCTTCCTGACCACGGTCAAGGAAGCGGACCTGGCTGGCCACAACTTCCGCCTTTTCGCGGCGCTGGCCTTCCTGGGTTTCGTACTGGCGAATCTGCAGGCGTCCCTGGACCGCAATCAAGCGGCCCTTCTGGAGGTAGTTGGCGACAGTTTCAGCTTGCCGTTCCCAAACGACCACATCGATGAAGTCCGTTTCTTTTTCGCCCTGCGGGTTCGTAGTACCACGGTCAACGGCGAGCCGCAGCGTAGCGACGGCTTTGCCACTCGTGGTATACCGCAGTTCAGGGTCCTTGGTAAGGCGGCCGATCAAAACAATGTGGTTGAGCACATCCTTACCTCCTTGCGGTCTACTCTTCCGGACGGACGATCATGAACCGGACCACTTCATCCGTGATCTTCAGAACGCGGGTCAATTCCTCCGCGGTCCTCGGCTCGCCCTTGAAGTATACGACCGTGTAGATACCTTCGCGCAGGTCGTTGATTTCGTAGGCCAGACGCTGCTTCTTGGACGGCTCCATCTTCTCGATCGCGCCACCGTTGGCGTTGACGAGGGTAGAGACACGGTCGAGAAGCGCCTGGTTGCCAGCGTCGTCAAGATCCGGGCGGGCGATCAACATCATCTCGTAATTCCTCATGGGTAAACACCTCCTCCCTATGGTCTAATGGCCCCTTTGTCGGGGCAGGGAGGCAGCAGCCATTATGGCTGACGCCTATATGGACTCGGCTCTTACGCGCGAGTCCAATCAACTATAGCACGCGCGCTACCAACATACAAGCAGTCCTACGGCTGGGAATCAGATTCCGTCCGCGGCCAACGCTCCCGCACGGCTTTCTCGAACTTGACACGCGGAATCATCACCCGATGCCCGCACCCCTGGCACTTGAGCCCAAAATCAATGCCCGTCCGATATATTTCCCACCGATCAGAACCGCAAGGATGCATCTTCTTGAGCCGAACTACGTCGCCGATTTCGTACTTAACCCGGTCAATCATGTGATCACTCCGTGTTACGCTGGGGGTCAGGAGATGAAGAACTGGCCGCCTGCGCCGCCAAACAGGAACGTTCTCAACCAATTGTACAGGGCAAGGAAGTGGGGCGCCAGTTGTGCGTTTTGAATCGCCTTGCCAAGGGTGGGTCCGCCATACATGGCAAGCGTGGGGCCGAGCAGGCCCACCACCAGCGCCACTGCTAAGGCCGCCCCCAGCCCCAGTACAGCTGTGCCCAACAGGCGGTTCGCTGTTCCCACCAGCGGAATCTCCTTGATCTGATCACTTACCAGCCGGGCCAGAAGCGCAAGCCCCCAGGTCAGCAGGGAGACCATGACCACAAACACCAGGGTGTTGAGCACACCAGCAGCCAACTGACTTGTAATGAAGTCTGCCGCTGTTTGGCTGCCCGCCGATTGGGACCAGTCAGCCAACCGCTGGGCAAGCGTCTCCCGGAAGGACCCGGGAATCGGAACAGCCCGCAGCCAGTCAGCTGCCTTCTCCAGGGGAATGGCGCTGGCCGGAATCAAGTCCGCCTCTGGCGGCAGGTTGAGGCGTCTGGCAATGGCATCCGCCAGCTTGTTCTGCACATTCCAGATTCGGTTCAGGAGTTCAAGCACGTTCGGTGAGTACCGCCCTGCAATAAAGGTCGCCACGATAAACACCAGGAAGCCTGTCAGCACTTCAACCAACCCACGCACCCAGCCGATGAGCAGGGCCGCTCCAACCACGGCGATGATCACATAGTCCACAGTTGTCAGTGATTGCAGCCACTCCATGCCTGATCCCCACCTCTTCCCACGTTGTTCATGACGACGGTCTGCATAGGAGTTCGCCTATTCGTAGATGTTTTAGGTCGTTTCGCGCCGCCATTGGAAGAGTCCGACGCCAGTCAGGATCAAAGTCCCACCCAACAGGCTCATCGGTCCCGGAGCAGTCCGCCAGATGATCCAGGCCAGGATCGAAGCGCCAATGGGTTCGCCGAGAATACTGACCGATATCACCGAGGCCGGCACATACTTCAGAGCCCAGTTAAAGAGGGTATGGCCAAACACCGTTGGAAAGACAGCGAGTCCCGCAAAGATCGACCAGTTCGTTGGAGCGAAGCCGGTGAGCGGACTGCCCCACAGAAGTGCGGCCACCAGGAGGACAACAGTGGCGGAGCCATAGGCCAGCACCGAGTACTCAAGCGCCCCCATGCGTTGTCGCAGGTGGCGCCCAATCAGAAAATAACCGCTGACCGTTACGGCGCCAAGAAAGGCCAGCAAGTCCCCCAGCAGCGCCTTGGCGTCGAGTTGGAAGTCCCCCCAGCTCACCAGAATGGCGCCTGCAACGGCCAGAACCACCCCGCCCACGGCCCAGCCCCGGGTTCGCTCACCCCAGGCGAAGTAGCCGTATAGCAACACCATAAAGGGGTGCATCGTTACCAGCACGGTGGACGAGGCTACAGAGGTCATTTTGAGGCTGAAGAACCAGGTACCAAAATGGGCGGCCAGAAAGAGGCCGCTCAGCAGCGAGAGCAACAGATCCCGCCGGGCGATGCGCCCGGGCCTGTGCCAGAGCAGCGGAACCCCTAGCAGCACCACTGAGAACGCCAACCGGTACATAGCTACCACAAGCGGCTCGGCGGTGGCAAACTTGAATAACACCGATGCTCCCGATACGGACAGCACGCCCAGCAATACGACCAGATACGGCAGCGAAATGGGCTGGCCCTCCCTTTGCTTTGGGGCGGCAGCCCCTCTCGTACTTTTGATATAGTCTAAGGATAAACTGATTTTGACAGGCAAACAACCAGCGGGCCGGCGAAAAGCCGGCCCGCTCCTTTAAAGCTCACCCAAATACGCTTCCCGTACCGACTTGTTCTCCCGCAATGCAGCGGCAGAATCGTGAAGTGCAATGGTGCCTGTCTGAATCACATACCCACGGTGTGCCACTTCCAGCGCCATCAGGGCGTTCTGTTCTACCAGCAGAATCGTCACGCCATCTTCATTCAGTTGCCGGATGATCGCGAAGATCTGCTCCACCAGCAAGGGCGCCAGACCCATCGACGGCTCGTCAAGCATCAGTAGCTTCGGCGACATCATCAGCGCCCGCCCGATGGCCAGCATCTGCTGCTCGCCGCCCGACAGCGTGCCACCCTTCTGGTGAACTCGTTCCTGCAGGCGGGGGAAGAGTGTGTAGACCCGCTCCAAGTTCCGTTGCCGCACAGCGGGGTCCGAAATGGTGAAGGCTCCCATTTCCAGGTTCTCCAGCACAGTCAGCCTCGGGAAGATCTTGCGGCCTTCGGGGACATGGGCGATGCCCATTTCTGTAATCTTGTAGGCCGGTGTGCCATCAATGCGCTGCCCGTCAAAGGTGACCTGACCTTCCTTTGGTGAGAGCAGCCCCGAAACCGTCTTCAGCGTCGTCGATTTTCCGGCACCGTTGGAGCCGATCAGGGTGACGATTTCGCCCTTGTTTACGGCAAGGTCGATCCCTTTCAGGGCGTGAATGGCACCGTAATAGGTGTTTACGTTCTGGAGTTCGAGCAGGGCCATTACGATGCCGCCCCCCTTCCCAGGTAGGCCTCAATGACGGCGGGGTTCCGCCTGACTTCGTCCGGCGTCCCCTGGGCGATCTTCGTGCCATAATCGAGTACGGCGATGCGATCAGAAATCTGCATGACCATTTTCATGTCGTGTTCGATCAACAGAACCGTGATGGCCCGCTCGTCCCGCAACCGGCGGATCAACTCCATGATCTCCGCCGTCTCCTTCGGGTTCATGCCCGCCTTCGGTTCATCGAGGAGCAGGAGTTTTGGTTCGCAGCCGAGGGCCCGGGCCAGTTCCAGCCGGCGCTGTGCACCATATGCCAGGTTCTTCGCCAAATCGTTCGCGGTGTGCTTGAGGCCCACGTAGTCGAGTAGTTCGACTGCCTTTTGTTTGGCGGCCAGTTCCTCTCGCTTGTGACGGGGACTCCACAGCATGCCGCCAAAGAGCCCGGTTCGCAGGTGAACATGCATTCCGACAAGGACATTCTCCAGCACCGTAAGGTTCTGGAAGAGGCGGATGTTCTGGAACGTGCGGGCAATACCGATGGGAACGATCTGGTCCGGCGCCCGGCCGGTAATGTCCCGGCCGTCAAACGTCAGCGTGCCGCCATCGGGCTTATAAACGCCCGTGATCAGGTTAAAGAACGTCGTCTTCCCTGCCCCGTTGGGCCCGATGATCGAAGCGATCTCTCCCTTTTCAATGGAGAAATCCACTTCGTTGACGGCCACGAGGCCACCGAAGCGCTTTGTCATTTTCTCTGCAACGAGCAGTGGCATCCTGCAGCCCCCCCTATGCTCCGACCGATTTGCCTGTCGTGTTCTTCTTTGGCGTACGTGTCTCCAGTTGGGCAATGTCCTCGGTCGGTCTTCGCCCGGGAAGGAGCCCCTGCTGCCGGTAGATCATCATCACGATCAGGATCAGGCCGAAGATCAGCGGCTGGTACTGAGGGATATTGAAGGCCGGCGGCAGCTTGACGGTCATGCTCAGGAAGTCGGCCAGATCCTTCAATATGAGCAGCTTCAGAACCGTGACCGCCACGGCGCCAACCACAGCTCCCTCCAGGCTTCCCAGGCCGCCCAGAATCACCATCGCCAGAATGCCGATTGATTCCAGGAACGAGAAGCTGTCGGGGCTTACGAAGTTCTGCTTAACGGCAAAAAGCATGCCCATGGCACCGGCAAAGGCGGCGCCGGCCATGAATGCCATCAGCTTGTACTTGGTCAGGTTAATGCCCATGGCGCGGGCCGCCACCTCATCCTCCCGCATGGCCGCCCACGCGCGGCCCGTCCGGGAGCGCTCCAGCCGGTACATCGCCAGCGCCGTCAAAATGGCCAGTACGATCCCTATAAAGTAGAAAGACAGAGTCGTGTCCAGTTTGTAGCCGAACAGCGAGGGCGGCGTAATGCCTACGATGCCGCCGGCACCGTTCGTCAGGTTGATGGGATGATCCAGGTTCTTGGCCAGCACGGCGATGATTTCGCCGAAACCCAGCGTCACGATAGCCAAGTAGTCACCCCGCAGGCGAAGCACCGGGAGACCCAGGGTGAGGCCGAGAAACGCTGCCACGAAGATGGCTATGGGGATTGCTGCCCAGAACCACCAACCACCCAGCGGGAACAAGTGCTGCAGGCTCTCGGGCATGAACTCGAGGGCCTGGCGTGAACCGAACATCGAATAGACGTAAGCGCCGCCTGCGAAGAAGGCGATATAGCCAAGGTCCAGTAATCCCGCAAACCCGACCACCAGGTTGAGCCCCAGGGCAAGTGCGATGTTAATGAACATCTGGACGCACAAGTAGGTCAATGCACCGTTCTGCCGGCCAGCGACAGGGATCACGACCAAGGTGACCAATACGGCCAGCCCCAGCTTCACCCACTTCGAGGTGGCAGCCTTCCCCACCACCAGCATGGAGACGATCACCAGCAGGAATGCCAGCGAGTTAAAGGGAGCCAGTACCTGAAACAAGGATGTCAAGGCAACCAGGGCTCCCGCGAAAATAGGTGCCCGGCGCGGATCTTGCAGTGTTCCGGCAAGCCAGTTCTTAATACCGCTCATTACGCCACCCCCCTTAAACCTTCTCGCCAACGGTCTCACCCAGGAGGCCAGATGGCTTGAAGATCAGTACGAGGATCAGCAGCGAAAAGGCGATGATGTCTTTGTACTCACTGCCTATGAGGACACCGCCCGTCAGCGGGCCGAGATAGGCCGAGCCCAGTGCCTCAAACAGGCCCAGGCAGAGACCGCCCACGGCAGCGCCGGTAATGTTGCCGATGCCTCCGAACACGGCAGCCGTGAATGCCTTGATGCCCATGACAAACCCGATGTATGGATTCACAACGGTGTACTGCATCGTGTACAGGGCGCCCGCAGCACCGCCCAGGGCGCCGCCGAGCAGAAAGGTAATACTGATGATCCGGTTCACGTCGATGCCCATCAGCGCAGCTGTGGCCCGGTCCTGAGCCACGGCCCGCATCGCCTTGCCCGTCCGGGAACGGTTCACAAAAATCGACAGCGAGAGCATCAGTACAATGGCGATCCCCATAATCATGACCGAACGAACCTGGATTTGTGCGCCGGCGAAAGAGATGCCGGTTGCGTACAGGTCCTGCGTGCCCAACTGCCAGTTGCCCCTGATGGCTGTCCATACCATGCGGACGATGTCCTGAAGGAAGAATGACACGCCGATCGCCGAAATGAGCGGTACCAGGCGTGGTGCCCCCCGCAGCGGGCGGTAGGCAATCCGTTCGACCGTCCATCCAAGTGCACCGGCCATGACCATGGAGAGGATCAGACCGATAATGAGCGGCACGAAGTGCGGTACGCCTGTCATGGGCTTAAACAGCAAGAAAACCTCGGCACCGATAAATGCACCGAACATGAAGATTTCACTATGGGCGAAGTTGATGAACTCAAGAACGCCGTACACCATCGTGTAGCCCAGCGCCACCACCGCGTAGAGAGCCCCGACTACCAGGCCGTCGATCAGAACCTGTGGCAATATCTGGAGCGATTCACTCATGCCTGCATTGTCCCCTTCCACATACAAGGCGTGTGTAGTAGAGCGGGCGGGCGAATAGACATCGCCCGCCCAGCTGGTTTGAATCGTTCCTACTTCTCAGGGGCGGCGCCCTTGTCGACGGACTTCCCGCTTTCGATCTTGAAGACGAAGACCTTGGAGCTGGGGTTGTCGCCCTTCGCGTCGAAGGAAACCGTGCTGGAGATCGCCTTGAAGTTCTTCGTGGCACGAACCTGCTTGGCGAACTCGGCCCGGTCGGGCACCTTGCCGCTGTTCTTCTTGCCGTACTGAATCAGGTTCTCGAGGATGACGTTCATGCTGTCGTAGCCGTAGAGCGCATAGGCGGCGGGATCATCCTTATAGGCAGCCTTGTACTTGTCAAAGAAGGCCTTACCGTCGCCGGACTTGTAGTCGGCCGAAACGGAGGTGAAGTACGTGTTCTCAGCAGCGTCGCCACCGAGCTTCACGAGGTCAGCGCTGTCGAGGCCGTCACCGCCCATGAAGGCACCCTTAAAGCCCTTGGCCCGAACCTGCTTGAACAGCGGGCCGGCGGTGTCATAAATGCCACCGAAGTAGATCAGATCAGGGTTCTTGGCCATGGCCTGCGTAGCTTCGGGACCGTAGTCGGCCTTCTGGGCATCGACACCGACGGTTGCGGCCACAGTGCCGCCCTGCTTCGCAAACTCCTTGGCGAACTCGTCAGCCAGCGCCTTGCCGTAGTCGGTCTTGTCATGCATGACATAGGCGACCTTTGCCTTCAGCACCTGGGCAGCATAGCGAGCGCCGGCCGGACCCTGGTAGTCGTCCCGGAAGACGATACGGTTGTAGTTCGTCCAGCCGGACTCAGTCATCACCACGCCGGTGTTTGCCGGAGAGATCATAACCAGGCCGCCGCCTTCACGGTGCAGCACCGGAGCGATGCCCTTTGCGACACCCGTGTTCAGGGTACCGACCACGCCGACAAACCCCTTGTCGGCAGCCAGGCGCTGAGCGATCTGCGTGCCGACCTCCGGCTTCGCTTCATCATCCTGCGGCTGGAAGACAACCTTGTAGCCTGCAGCAGTCAGGTCCTTCTCCCGGTCCTTAATCGCGAGTTCGGCGCCATTCTTGATCGCCACGCCGAGGCTGGCCTGGCCGCCCGAGAGCGGGCTGATCGTTGCCAACTTGACCTCCGTCAGTTTACCGTTGCTGCCGCCAGTGCTGCCGCCACACCCAGCCGCCACCGCCATCATCACCACAGACAGTGCAAGAGCCAGATACCGTTTCAAACTGAACCCCCCCGTTCATCATGTAATACCATTCCTGTCCTTAAAGCCTCCTGTATCTCTTTAGCATCCCGAAGGCTTCAGGATGGACAGTATATTCTATGAAGTTGAGGGAATTCCTCCATACGGACTAAGAATTTTTAGCCCTTAGTACCTATTTGGTGTAGTTAGATTGCGTAAGCAACTAGCAATACCACGCCAAACAGTAACACAGAAATCATGACAACACTGGTCGCACAGCCGAAACGCCGCTTGGCCGCCTGCAGCTCGGACTTTGTGTTCTTTACGGCGGTTTCACGGGTCAATTTATGCGACTGCTTCAACGACTTTACTGCGTCTCCATATTTGTTCTGGCGCTTAAATGCGGCGTGCAGGTTCTGGTGATATACCGGGTTGGAGGGATCAAGTTTCACAGCCGTCTTGTATCGCTCAACAGCCTGGTCAAATTCGCCGCGCGTATAATGAATGTTCCCCAGGTTGCTGTGTGCCTGTGGCAACTCCGGGTCAAGCTCCAGTGCTTGCAGCAGACTCTGCTCGGCCCTGTCAAGGTCACCCTTCTGGGCGAAAATCGCGCCAACCCGGCTGTGCGCCCAGGCAACCGATTGATCCTGTTCCAGTACGGCCTGGTAGGCCTGAAGGGCATCGTCCATCTGGCCGCGGGCAAAGTAGCCGTCAGCCGTCTTGATCATCTGAATCAGTTCTTCGTTTTCCATGGTCTCCTCCTTAGGCTCTGTTGGTACATATGTTGATCCCGCCCGTCATATACTTCCCACTATCAGTGATCCATGGACAGGCCGGGGGGAGTTCAGTTGGGTGAAGGCTGGGTTGAGCTCCTGACGGAGCCTACACTCGCATTACAGGAACATCGCGTTCACATGGACGAGCCGCTCGCAATCGAGACACTGGGCCGCGCCATTTTTGAATTCGGCAGCCGGCACCTCACTCCCTGGAGGGAGATCGTTCTGGTCTGCATTGGGACAGATCGTTCTACTGGAGATGCCCTTGGACCACTCGTAGGTTCCCACCTGACCGAAAGCCGTTTGCCTGGATGTACAATTTTGGGTACATTGGATAACCCTGTTCACGCCACGAACCTCGCTGATACTTTGCAGCGGGTGGCTCAGCAATTCAGCGATCCCCTGGTTGTGGCTGTTGATG